>JBAYHM010000079.1:0-15696 GCA_041666155.1 Treponemataceae bacterium | reverse complement strand
GCTTGCTCGGAACGGTTGTTGTCTGTCCGGTTACCTCCCGCCTCCATCCCCGATGGCCCAGCCGCGTTCAGACAAGGATCGGAGACCGGGAATCGGAAATCGCTGTTGACCAGATACGGACCATCGATAAAGTCCGGCTCGGATTGAAAATAGATCTTTTGGACGATCCCGCTGCCGCCGCTCTCAGGCACGTCGTCACTTTGATGTACGGCGTGCTATCCGTAGAGTAGGCGGAACGGTCAGCTCCGTTTCAAGTTGTCACGGCGTCCTATCCCCGTACCAGTCTCACAACCGCGTCAAAACGAGCGTCCTTGGTGATAAGGATGCTGCCGGTTTCGATTGTCGCGGCGTCTCCGCGTTTGAAGGCCGAATACGCATTCGTATCCAACATGATCCTCATGCGCCACCCCAGAGGTCGCTCTCGATCTGTTCGAAATCCTTTACAGCCGCATCGAATTTCGCCGCTTCGGCAAGCGACCACGTACCGGCGAGTTTGTCCAGGTCATCGTAATGGCGGGGCTTTTTCCCTTGGCCCAATAAGCTTGCCCTCAAAGTCTCCAGAATGAGCCGATTTACGCTAACCTCCCGTCTCCGGCTAACGCCGCGTTTCGTTCGCTTTTTGCCTGACTTCGGCAGCCCTGGACCGCATGCCCAGTTTGTCGTACAGCGCGGCGGCCGCCTTATAATAGCCGAGCATGGCGTCCCGCCGGCGAAACGTGCGATTCAGTTCCGCCAAACTGTGCAGCAGGTCCGCGTAGCCGCCGCTGGTCTCCTGGCCGAGGGCCTTCAGTAATTCCATGCATTTCCGGAAATATGTCTCCGCGTCGGCTTCGTCGCGCATGTTCATGTAGTAATTCCCGAAGCTCCGTAGGAGTTGAGCGTAGTCTAGCGTGCGGGTCAAGCCAAGCTGCTCGTATTGACCGCGGGCTTGTTCGAACATCGCTAGAGCCCGTCCGAGGTCTCCTCCTTGTTTCACGTTGCGGGAGAGGTGCCGGTAGGCTTCGCCGAGGCGCACCGTTACCTTGGCTTTCCATTGGTCGACGGGCTGCGCGCTCAGCGCCTCGCTCGCCGCCAGGAACCACCGCAACTCCCCTTCGGTGTCCTTGCGGTCGTAAGCCAACCGGCCCAGGGCAAAGTAGATACGGCTCACGGCGGTCGGTTCTGCCGCCGTCGGTTCCGCCTTGATCCGCTTGAGCGCCTCGGCGAGCAGTCGATCGGCCTCGACGGGTTCGCCGATCTGCAGGCAGTTGAAGGCGAGTTTGAAGACCACTTCCAGATTGCTTGGTTCGATTTTATGGGCTTGGCGAAAGGCGGCGTTTGCCGCGCGTCGGTGGCCGGCCTGTTCTTCCGCGAGGCCCTTGCCGAAGGCCTCGTAGAATTCCAGCTTGCGCGGCGGAGTTGGCGGCGCTGAAGCGGCCGTATCCAGCCGCGGTTCCAAGGCGGAGCCGTCCCGCGCGAACTGTTTAAGTATATCCGCGACGAGGCGGTCCTGGACATTGAAGATATCCTCAAGCTTGCCGGTGGACTTGACCGCGTTGAGCACCTCGCCGGTCTCCACGCTGGTCATGCGCGCGGTGAACCTGATCTGACCGTCTGCGACCGCATACTCGCCGTGGAGTAAGACGTTCGCTCCCATCAGACGGCCGACTTTCGCTTGGCCTTCTTCCTGGGCCAGACCCGTCAACTGGAATTCCATCTCTTTGAGCGCCGCGATACGGTCCTCCTCGCTTATGACGCTCACGCCTCGTCGGCTGCCGAGGTCTGAAACCAGGGTGGCTTGAACGGCAAGGCCGATCCATTGCGTCTCTTGGCCGGTCAGGTCTCTGAAAGGAGTGATGAGAAGACGAACGTTTTCCGTTGAGACCGGCTGCACGGAAAGCACGGCGATGATCAGTGCCGGAATCATTCTCATATGCGCTCCTTTTACAGGCATCAGCAGTTTCGGCGCTTGGCGACGCTGAATGATTTAATTTTGAGCTTCGCCTGCGCGCTAGTCAAGGCAAGTATAAAATAGGGTATGATATCGGTATGGATACGCACAAGTTCCGCGACTCCCTGATAGATCGGGCCGCCACCGCTTTCGCGCAGGACAAGCTTGATGAGGCCGCGTTCGAAGCCTTCGTCGCGCGCGTCCAGACCGCTCCCGACGAAGCGGAACTCCGCGCCGCCGAGGCGAGCCTTGCGCCGTTCTTTCCCGCGGCCGCGCCGGAAACCGTCCTTTCGGACGTACGGGAAATCGAACTCAATATGAGCAACCTCAAAAAGCGGGGCGATTGGGTGGACGCGCGCGCGTACCGCCTGGACGGAAAGATGTCCAACTTCGAGCTCGATTACCTCGCATACTCCGATGCGGAAAATTTCTCCATGACGCTCGATGTCGATCTTTCCATGTCCAACCTCAAGCTCATCATTCCGTCCGACTGGCAAGTTGATTGTCGGCTAACGCGCAACTCCGCGAGCAACGTCAAGGATCGCGGCCCCTTCCCGACGCGCAGCGCCAACCGCATCGTCATTGTCGGCGCCCTTTCGATGAGCAACATCAAGGTACGGCGCCGCGGCGAACGGCGTGGCCTGTTCGCGTTGCTGTTCGGGCGGTAGGAATCGGCCCGACGGCACGGATGCCGTCGTCATGAATGACGATTACTCGCTGTAGATCTGCCGCGTCCCCGATAGGCTTGTCCCGATGTATTCCTCGACCCAGGCGACGGCTTCATCCTTCCGTCTCGCTTTGACCAGCTCGTGCAGGCGCTGCGTGCCTTCGTACAGAGTCTGCCGACCGTAGAGCCGGCAATAGCGCTCCCAAAGCGAAGTGATGGGGATGGCGAACGACGAGTAGATGAGGGGGATGATTGTGTTCTGCGCGATGACGCTGAATTCGTGGTGATAGTCGTAGAGGGCGGCCGCGCAGGCAGTGGGGCTTTCGGCGACCCGGATCCTCTCCAAGTGTGGTTCAAGACCGTTTATTTCCTCATCACTCGCTTTTTCCACGACAGTCTCGATGGAAAGGCGGTCAAGGGCGAGCCTTATTTCAAGGATGGAGCGGATTTCCGCGCGTCTGAGCGCTCCTCCGTTGTAGGTCATGAGGGACAGAATTGCGCCGATTTTGCCCGAACGCCTGAAGTCGGTGACGAAGATGCCGATTCGCGGACGGATCTCCAGAAATCCCTTTCCCGACATCTCGGCTATGCCCGCGTTCACGACGGTTCGGCTCACGCCCATCCGTTCGGCGAGCTCTCGTTCGGCGGGAAGCTGTGACCCGATCTCCAGCTTCCCGGAAATTATCAGGTCCTCAATCTGACGAATGAACAGGTCCTTAAGCGATGGCGCCGCTATCTTGCTGAACTCCATATCATACCTCTTTGGCATCTGGTATTACCAAAGACATGATAACACGGTTTTTCCCAAATAAGTAGCTAATAATCGATAATTAAGCCATAAAATCGCTCTATTTCGATATTATTTTATTTGTAAATCGAAAAAACCTATGATAAAATCGTCTGGTATTACCAGCATGGAATTCCAACTAATCAATTCTGATGAAAACAGTGGAGGTGCTTATGTTTCTGTTTCAGGCGCAGCCTTTGCAAAATTGGCTCATGCTCGCGGCCGTGTTCGGCGCGTTGTTTATCCTCAACGAAATCAGCCGGAGATCCCAAGCCGGCGGCTTTCTTTTGTTCGTCGTTTTGCCGCTGGCGTTGACGGTGTTCGTATGGCCGCGTACGGTGAAGGGGACTAGCGTCGACGACTGGTTCCATTACGCCAAGGTCTATTCGGCGCTCGCCGGCTGCGTCGGCTTCTGGGCGATCCGGAACATCAAGGCGCTCTCCGCGAACAAGATCGCTTTGAGCTTCCCGCCGCTTATCCTGGCGATCAACATCATGGAAGCGGTGGTGCGGGATTTTCAGATCGGCGGCATGGGGCTGACGAGCCGGATTTTTGAAGGGATAACCATGACCTCGGGTCCGTGGAACTATATGAACGGCGTCGCGGGCATCCTCAACATCGTCACCATTACCGGATGGCTCGGTATCCGGATGAGCGCCAAGAAGAGCAAGGATATGCTCTGGCCGGACATGTGCTGGTTCTGGATCGTCGCCTACGACCTCTGGAACTTCGCGTACACATACAACTGTCTGGGCGACCATTCCTGGTACTGCGGCATCGCGCTGCTCCTTGCTCCGACCCTTGCCGCTTTCACCGTGGGGAAGGGCGCCTGGCTGCAGCACCGCGCCCATACCCTGGCTCTCTGGTGCATGTTCGCCATGACGGCTCCTACCTTCATCGATGAATCGATGTTCGCCGTCAAGGCTTCCCAGAATCCGGCGGCCCTGTTCGTCGTGAGCTTTCTGGCGCTGGCGTCCAACGTCGCGGTGCTGGTCTACATGATCGTAAAAGTGGTCAAGACGCGCAGGAATCCCTACACCGGCGAACTCTACGTCGACCTTGACGCTTACAAGAAAGTCGCCGCCCAGGCGGTCGGCTCGGATGTCGAAGCGGAAGCGGAACAGGTGTCCGCTTGACCGCTTTCAGGGTTTTGGAAATCAAGAAAAGCGTCTTTGAGGGGAACGACGCGCGGGCGCTCCGCCTGCGTGAGTCGCTCCGGGAGCGGGGAATATTTCTCCTCAATCTGATGTCGTCGCCCGGGTCGGGCAAGACGACGACGCTTCGGCGCACGATCGGCGCGCTCAAAGACGAGTTGCGCATCGGCGTCATGGAGGCGGACCTGGATTCGGACGTGGACGCGCGGGCGATCGCAGAGACGGGCGTCAAGGTTATCCAGCTGCACACCGGCGGCATGTGTCACCTGGACGCCGAAATGACCTCTCAGGGCTTGGACGGCCTGGGAGCCGACGGCCTGGACCTGGTTGTGCTTGAGAACGTCGGCAATCTCATCTGTACGGCGGAGTTCGATACGGGAGCGGCCAAGAACGTCATGATCCTGAGCGTTCCCGAAGGCGACGACAAGCCGCTGAAGTATCCGCTCATGTTCTCGGTGTGCGACGTCCTTCTGATCAACAAGATCGACGCCGCCGCCTTTTTTGATTTCAAGATCGACGCGTGCGTCGAGCGCGTGAGAGCCCTCAACCCCGGCATCAAAATCTTCCCGATTTCCGCGAAGACCGGGGAGGGCATGGACGCGTGGATCAGTTGGCTGCGCGGCGCCGTCGCGGCCTGGAAAGCGTGAAGGAGATAGTCGTGAGTGAAGTGAAGCTGAAAGTCCTTGAGTTCGCCAACAAAGTCAGCCGGAAGAAGCCGGACGCGAAAGACGCGATCAAGAGCGGGGACCCCGAATACCGCATTCTTGCCCCGGTGGTCACCGACGAAATGGCCGAAGCCGCTCTGGCCCTGGACTTTCGCGGACCGCAAAGCGCGGCGGAAGTAGCCGCCCGCTGCGGCAAGGACGAGGAGACAACGCGCCGCCTTCTGGAACAACTGGCACTGGACGGGGTCTGCTTCGTCAACAAGAAGGAAGGAGTCGACAAGTATTGGTACGATACCTGGGTCCCCGGCATCATGGAGATGATGGCCAATAACCTGGATAACGTTCATAAGCACCCCGAGATAGCGGTTGCCTTTAACGATTACGGCCTCATACGCGGACCCAAGACCGCCGGCATGTTCCCCGTCGGCGTGGGGCTCATGCGGGTCATCCCTATAGAGACCGCCATCTCCGGAGAGACCCGACGCGCCTCCTACGAGGAAGTTTCCAAATACCTAAACGAGAACACCGTCTTCTCGGTTTCAGACTGCGCCTGCCGGACGGTTCGGGAGTCGATGGGCGAAGGCTGCGGACATCTGAAGGAAGACATGTGCATCCAGATGGGGCACGCCGCCGAGTACTACATCCGCACCGGCCGCGGCAAGGCCGTCACGCGCGAGGAAGCCTTCTCCATCATCAAGCGGGCCGAGGAAAACGGCCTCATGCACCAGATCCCCAACCTTGACGGCAGCGGCAAGACCCACGCGATCTGCAACTGCTGCGGTTGTTCCTGCCTGTCGCTGCGCACCGCGTCGATGTTCCTCAACGCGGATATGGTCCGCTCCAACTACGTCGCGGTAGTGGACAAGGACAAGTGCGTGGCTTGCGGCGAATGCGTCCAGAACTGTCCGGTGAACGCGGCCAAGCTCGGGCAGAGGGTCTGCTCGACCAAAGCCGTCGTGGATAAAATCGTGCGGAAGTACACGCCGCGAAACAAGGCCTGGGGGGCGGCCGACTGGAATCCCGACTACCGCACCAACCGCGCGAACGTAGTCGAGTCCGGCACAAGCCCGTGCAAGACGCAGTGTCCCGCGCATATCTCCGTGCAGGGCTACGTCAAGCTCGCTTCTCAGGGACGCTATACCGAGGCGCTCGAACTCATCAAGAAGGAAAACCCCTTCCCGGCGGTCTGCGGACGGATCTGCCCCCGCAAATGCGAATCGGAGTGCACGCGCGGCGATGTCGACGAGGCCGTCGCGATCGACGACATCAAGAAGTTCATCGCGCAACAGGATCTGGACGCGACGCGCCGGTTCATACCCGCTAAGCGGCACGCTTACGGCAAGAAGATCGCGGTAGTCGGCGCCGGTCCCTCGGGCCTTTCCTGCGCCTACTACCTGGCCGTCGACGGATATGAAGTGACGGTCTTTGAGAAAGAGCGGATCCTCGGCGGCATGCTGACGATGGGCATCCCAGCCTTCAGGTTGGAGAAGAACGTCGTAGAGGCGGAGATCGATATCCTTCGGGAACTTGGGGTGGAGTTCCGGACCGGCGTTGCCGTCGGAACGGACGTGTCTCTGGCCGAACTCCGCGCCCAGGGCTACAAAGCCTTCTACCTCGCGGTCGGCGCCCAGAAGGGGCGGCGGCTCGGGATAGCGGGCGAGGACGAGAGCGGGGTGCTCTCCGGCGTCGATTTCCTGCGTCAGGTGAACACCGGCGCGGCCGGAAAGTTCTCCGGCAAGGTTATCGTCATCGGCGGCGGCAACGTCGCCATCGACGTCGCTCGCGCAGCTGTTCGGATGGGGCCGGATTCGGTGGCGCTCTACTGCCTTGAGGCCCGCAATGAGATGCCTGCCCTGGACGAGGAGGTCCGCGAGGCCGAATCGGAGCGGATCACGATCAACAATTCCTGGGGGCCGAAGCGCGTCGTCGTGGAGAACGGAAAGGTGACGGGCGTAGAGTTCAAGAAATGCCTTTCGGTCTTTGACGCGGACAAGCGTTTCAATCCGCGCTACGACGAATCCGATACGATCATCGTTCCCGCTGACACGGTCCTGCTCTCCATCGGGCAGGCTATCGACTGGGGCGGCCTTCTTGAGGGAAGCGCCGTGCAGGTCAAGCCGAACGGAACCGCGTCGGCTGACGCGGCGACTCTGCAGACCGCCCAGCCGGACGTATTTGTCGGCGGCGACGCGCTCACCGGGCCGCGCTTCGCGATCGACGCGATCGCGTTCGGCAAGGAAGCCGCTATATCGATCCACCGCTTCGTGCAGCCGGGGCAGAGCCTGACGATCGGGCGTGACCGGCGGCAGTACGTGGCCTTGGACAAGGAAGCCGTTGATATGGCCGCGCTGGACAGGTCGGGCTACGATCACGCTCCGCGGCAGCATGTCGGTCAAGATTCGTCGAATCAAGATTCGTCGAATCACGATTCTTCGAATCACGATTCTTCGAATCACGATTCTTCGAATCAAGATTCGTCCAAGGAGCTTACGTTCTCCGATGTTCGTGGTATCCTGTCCGAGGAACAGGTGCGCAAGGAGACCGAACGCTGTCTCGGCTGCGGCGCGACCGTCATAGACGAATTCCTCTGCGTCGGCTGTGGTCAATGCACGACCAAATGCAAGTTGGAGGCGATTTCCCTGCGCCGCAAGTATGACGGCGAGGGACTGCCCTATGAGCGCGTGAAGCCCGCCGTCCTGAAGAACGTGCTCAAGCGTGAAGTCCGGATCGTCGTCCGCAAGGCGATGGACGCTTTCTCGCCTCGTTAGGCAAGGGCGGGCGCGATGCACGAACTGGGAGTCGTTCTGGAGGTGCTCCGGACTGTTGAGGACGTCATGAAGGAGAACGGCTTGACCAAGGTCCAGACGATAGTCCTGCAGATCGGGGAGCTTTCCTCGATGGTTCCCCGTTATGTCCAGGAGTGCTTCCCCGCTGCGGCGGACGGCACGGTTTTTGAAGACACGGAGCTGCGTATTGAGGTTCTGCCGGCAAACGCCCGCTGCGCCGGCTGCGGGATGGTCTATCCGGTCGTGCCGGGCGGGGGCGCCTGTCCCCGCTGCGGCGGAGATCGGAAGGAACTTTTGAGCGGGAGGGAGTTCTTGGTGAAGGAGATCGTCGCGTGCTGAGTAGAAATACCCCGACGCTCAGATAAAGCTGATCAACGCCGATATCGGACGGGATAGCCTGAACGCGCTGCACGGACACAGGGCCGGGAGCGTATCGCTCGAACTCCCTTCCGCGGCGGAACTCGCCTCCAGCCTCTCTTTCTATTTCGAGGTGGACACGGCCTACTCCGACGAGCGCATGTACGTCGTTTCCGGCGTGAAAAGGGACTGATCTCAGAGCACCACCTTGGCGTCCAGCACGAACCAGCTTTCACCGTTCCAGATGATCGGGTTGATATCCATTTGGGCGCCGGATTCGACGACGACCGCCGCCATTTCTGAAAAGCGTGCGATGATCGCCACCAGCTGAGCCAGGTCAGCCTTGCTCCCGCGGAATCCGTTCAGGATGGGCGCCACGGTCAATTCCATCAGCATGCGTTCTACTTCCCGCGGATCGCAAGGCGCAAGTCGGAAACTGACGTCGCGGTACAGCTCGGTAAGAATGCCCCCGACGCCGACCATGATCGCGGCGCCGAAGGCCGGGTCTTTGAGCGCGCCGATGATGAATTCCGGTCCGCGTATCGGCAGCATCGACCCGATTAAAAGGTTTTCCCCGGGGAATTTTCGGCGCGCGCTTTCCAGGACCGGGTGGAGGTCCTTCGCCTCCACGCCCAATACGACGCCGCCGACGTCGGTCTTGTGGAGGACGCGGGCGGAGCAGAGTTTTACCGCGTAGGGCGGCGCGATCCCGGCGGCAGAAAGCGTTTCAACGTTCGGCAGCGGATCGCGCGGGGAGAGTAGATAACCGGGAGGAACGGGCAGGCCGGCGGAACGCATCAGGAGTTTCGCTTCCCATTCATTCGCGTGGCCGGGGACTTCCAGTCTTTGTTTCCAGGCGCTGAAGATATCTTGATAATCGGCAGTCGGGGCGAAAGGGGCGGCCGGGGCTTCTTTCAAGTGGCGCAAATTTCGGCTGCGTTCCACCAGGAATCGGGCGGCGCGCACGACGCGGCTCAAGGACGAGAAACCCGCCACGCCGGACTTGTAGAAATTCTTGAGGTAGGTATCGGTGAACGGTCCGTACTGGGTGAATACCAGAACTGGTTTTTCAGCTTTGCGTATCACTGCGGCCATTTTTTCAGACAGCATATCGGTGATGGACGGCGGGGCGAAAAAGGTAACGCAGATGACGATGTCCACGCCTTCGTCGGCGAGCAACGCGTCCAACGCCAGAAGGTACATGGCGTCGTCCGCGCCCGCGGTCAGATCGACGGGGTTGTGGACGGAAGCGAACGGCAGGGTGCCGAACCGTATCCGCTCTTTCGTCTTTTCGGACAAGACCGCCATGC
This sequence comes from Treponemataceae bacterium, assembly GCA_041666155.1. Taxonomy (GTDB): domain Bacteria; phylum Spirochaetota; class Spirochaetia; order Treponematales; family Breznakiellaceae; genus SZUA-426. Next base: position 6,040 of record JBAYHM010000079.1, on the reverse strand, counting down.
GCAGGGGCGCGTGCCGATCCGGGGTATCGATATAGTCGGTGCACATCACGCCGAAGCCGCCGGCGGCTGTGATGACGGCCACGCGGTTTCCGGCGGCCGGCTTGACCATGGACAGCGTCTTGGCGGCGTCGCAAAGTTCCTCGTCGTCAAAGGCGCGTTGGATTCCGTATTGCCGCAGCGCTCCGCTCACCACGTTGTCGCTGCCCGCCAGTCGCCCGGTATGGGAACTCGCCGCCGAAGCTCCCGCGAGCGTCCTTCCCGCCTTGAGAAGCACGAGCGGCTTGCGTCGGGCGATTCCTCTAGCCTGTTCCAGGAACAGTCGCCCCTTTTCAATGCTTTCCACGTAGAGCGCCAGCGTATCCGTTCCCGAGTCGGAGCCGAACCAGGTGAGGAAGTCGCTTTCGTCCAGATCCGCTTTGTTGCCTATTCCGACGAAGGCCCGCAGGCCGAAACCGGTGTTGCTGGCCAGACCGAGCGACTCTACCCCGACCGACCCGGACTGGGTAATGAAGGCGATACCGCCGCCGCCTGCCAGAGCCGCGTCTCCGTGCTCCACGAAAATCGTATCCAGTTTGGCGGAGGGAACGAAAACTCCCAGGGAGTTCGGCCCGAGGATGCGGGAACCGTACTTGGCGGGCAGCGTTTTAAGCCGCTCCTCCAGGAGTCGGCCCTCCGCTCCTGTTTCCCCGAAGCCGCCGGCGATGATAATAATGTTCGCCGCTTTTTTGCGGGCGCAGGTTTCAGCCGCCTCCACCGCGGCCGCCGCCCCGATGGTTACCACCACCAGGTCAAGGTCTTCAGGTAGGTTTTCCGTGGAGGGAAGCACCGGGTATCCCAGGATTGTCTGGATCTTGGGATTAACCGGAAAGAGCTCGGCGCTTGATCGCCTCAGATAGTCGAACACGATCCTTCCGACTTTACCCGGCGTTTCCGTCGCGCCGATAATCCCGATACGCGTTGGATTAAATAACCGTCTCATCCGCGTTGCCGATTCCCGCATGTGTTTCCCTTATGATCGATATCGATGTAATCACCATGTCATTTTCTTTGATATTGTCAAGTCGCGTCCGTCAGACTCTCAGTTCCCGCGCTTCGGCGATGATTCGGTCGATGTCGGTCCGGTCGAATTCGCCGTGGGGGCCGGAGAAGGTAGTGGCCAAGGATCCGCAGGCTCCCGCGAAAGCCAGCGACCGCTCAAGGTTTTCTCCGGCAACCAAGCTGTATAGAATCCCGGCTGCAAAGCAGTCTCCCGCTCCGGTCGTATCGATAGTAGCGACGTCGTACGGATAGGAGCGCACTTCCCGTTCCGGCGTGACGGCGCGGACTCCATGCTTTCCGTTCTTGAGGAGAACCAAACGCGTCCCGCCGTCGAAGAGCCGATGCAGCAAGCTCCGTTTGGGCTTCAGCGCATGCTCTATCAGCTTCCATTCCTGCTCGTTCGGCGTAACGCAGAACGAAAGTTCAAGGACTCGGGAGAGCGTCTTGGGGTCGATTTCGGAAACCAGCGAACCCGGATCGAACAGGATGACCGCTCCTCGGTCGCGGAGCCTCCCGAGCGTGTTCAGGATAGGCTCGTAGTACTCCCGCTCCTGTAGGTAATACCCGGTCAAGTAGACATACGAGATTTCAGGCATGAGGTGGTCGGGAATCATCGATTCCCGGAATATCGATTCAATGCCTTTGTAGGTAAGGAAGGTCCGTTCCCCGTCTTTTTCAACGATATTGACGCAGAACCCGGTCTCGCCCTCTTTCTCGGCGCATACGCAATCGTCCAAGAGGCCCCTTTCGCTCAAATACGCGGCCAACGCGCGGTCCGCCGCTGTGTCTCCGAGCGCCGCGACGATATACGGGTTCAGTCCGAGATTCTTGAGCGCGATCGCCACGTTCAGCGGGCACCCTCCGGGAATTTCCTTTTTCGCCGTGATGACGGCATCCATGCCGCGCGCGGGATAGTGGTCAATGCAGTAGACCACGTCCCGAACCAAACCGCCCATCACCAAAATCGTGCCTTTGTTCTTCATTTTACTTATTTCGTTTTTCGGTATGCCGCCGGCAGCTCCATGAGGCTCACGTTCACCAGAAAGTGGCCCAAACTCGTCGTAAACGGGATCGCGATGATGGGACTCCGATCAGGCCAGGAAACCGAATGATTCTTTCCCTGAACTACGATCGGTACGGATATCTCAACGGAAAAATCGGTCAACTTCCCTGAGGCGTTTCCTCCGATGATGTTCACCAATTCGCCGACCATCCCGGTCACCAGCCGTTCCCGCTCTTCCTCGTTTGTCCAGGTAACGCCCGATCGTTCCAGCAGCTTGTCGGCGAGAGTCCGGGTCAAACGCAGCACTATGACGCCGATCGCATTGCCCGTCAAAACCATGATGGCCGAGATGTCCCAGCGGTGGGAAGCGGAACGCTCGTCGATGTACGGGGCGCCGACGACCGGTTTAAGTCCAAAAGATTGTTCGAACAGGTCGAGGGTGGCTGTAAGGAACGGATTGATATATGCGGCATTCATTTTACGGAGTATAGCGCGTTTTCGGCTTTCTTACGTCTCATTTTTACCGGGCTTGGCAGCGACAATCGCGATTTTGCTTATATCAAGCTGTTCGATTATCGATTCCCCGTTGTCGAAAGCCTGGTCAAAATCATTCACGTTCATATAATTCCTCCTCATCCAGCCGAGACCGCCTTGCTGAAATAATTCTGACGGCAGTATCCCGGTAGGTGATCACACACGACCATAGTGTGCGCTTTTTGGATCAGTCAGCAAGAGAGGTCTGTTAGACGAAAGGGTAGCGCAAGCGGCTACCCTCTTCGGATTATGTCTACTTCCCTAATGTAATCTCATAGATGGAAATACCCGCGGTTCCTCTCGTAGCGGTGGCATATACCCTCCAGTAGCGGGCAGTCAACGCCCAAGTCCAATTATCTATGCTTGTCGCATAGTTTGCAGGACCAACGTTCGTCCATACATTGCTCCAATTTATTCCATCGACGCTACTTTCTATATAGTAGAACCCCGAAGGAGCGGCTTCCCAATGAATGGTAATCGAGCATATCCCTTGGGGGGAACCCAGATCCAGCGCTATCCAGGCCGGGTTGGCAACACTCAGGGGTTTCTGGCTGCTCCAGCGGGTGGCATCGTTTCCATCGACGGCATAGTAGCCGGGAAGGTCATACCCGGTTTCCGTTCCCGATGTCGTTACCCAACAGCCCAAAGCCGGATTGGTAGCGCTGACCGCGGTCCATTTTGCGTAGAGCACGATGTTGCCGCTTGTGGATGACTGTAAAGCCGGGAGAGGATTGGTACATGTTGCGTTACTGAACCACCCGGAAAACGCAAAGCCAGATCTGGTCGGCGCCGCAAAGACCAAGGGACGGGGTGTGCTTGAAGTATACGTTGCGGGATTGCCGGCCGCATTCGTACCACCATCTACGTTATAGGTGATAGTGTAAGGAGCAAGAACCCAACTCGCCGTGAAGGTCTTGTTACCGGTCGATCCGGTTGCAATCGACCCGGGGGTCCATCCGGTAAAGATGTAACTGCTCCGGGTCGGTGCCGCCGGTGTGATCGTGCCGGATTCAATTGTGTAAGTGCTTGGGTTTCCGCCTGCATTCGTACCGCCGGCAAGGCTATAGCTGATGGAATAATTAATGGCAGTCCACTTCGCGTACAGGGTCTGCGCCGCCGTGATCGCCACCATGGTTCCCGCCGTTATGTTCGTTCCCGTGCCGCCGGTGCCAGTGTACCAACCGCAGAAGGTGTAACCGGTTCTTGTCGATGTAGGCAATGTACCGTAGGTGGCGGCGTACGTTACGTTTAGACCGCTTGCCGCACTTCCTCCCTGGCTGTCAAAAGATACGGCATAAGTATTGGCCGTCCACTTCGCATACAGAATGACCGGCACCGTGCTGGTCATCAGGTAGTCGCCGCCGTTCGCGTATTCCGCCGTGCCGCCCGCCGTCGTTGCCCAGCCGGCAAATGAATGACCGGTTTTAGAGAAACTATTGGGAGTCAGTGCCGCGGTGTTTCCGGTAGGGATCGCCAGTGCGGTCGTAGTGCCGGTGCCGCTGTTCGCGTCGAAGCTGACGCCGGGTTTTCGGATTACCGTCAACGGGAAATCCTTGGTAACGCTGACGCCGTTGTTGGTTATGGTGGCGGTCAAGGTTCCCGACGAGTTTCCGGTCGGGAATTCGGTAAAGTCCGGACGCGTAACAGTCCCGTCGGCAGCGATAGCTGAAGTCGTGAATACCCAGGTGATTATCGTACCCGTCGAGCCGCTTGCGGCAAGGTTCAGATTGTTCAGAATGGATGAAGGAGTTTCCGCACCCTGAAAGACAACCTCGAGCGCGGTCTTGTCGTACGCAACGATAAAGACCGGGGTTACCGCCACATCTGCAGTACTTACCGTAGATGCAGACGTACCGAACGTATTGGTTGCGGAAAGACGATACTTATAAGTCTTTTCGCTGACAGGCAAAGTATCCGTATAGCTCAGCGTACCCGCGGCCAAGGCTGCTTGAATGACGGAGTAACCGGCCCCCGCATTCTCGCTCCGTTCCAACTTGTATGTTTCGGCGGTTCCCACGTTCGGCCAGCTCAATGTCACTGTACCATCAGGTTGCAATGACCCGGGGGTAAGGCTTGCCGGCGCGTCCGGCTTCGCGTTGAACGAGGAAACCGCGAGCACGGAGCTATTCGTCGTGGTGATATCCTTGAAGATCCACACCCGTTCGGCCCAGGTGAGCAAAACGACGCCGTCTTTTTTAAAGCCCATTCTGAGTAAAGTCGACGCGGTCGTGAGTCCGGAGACCGAACAGACAACTTTGTCGTTCAGCGCGTCGCCGTTATCCGCTATCGCAAGCGCCGGGCTGATCGCTACCCCGTCAAGACTCGCATAGATGCCGTTGATCCCTATCGATTTGGGAAAAACCAACGTAAGCGCCATCGATCCGGAAGATGAAGCGGCTGCGGCGATGTACGCCAGGTTGACGGTCACGGCCGCCGACGCGGACGCGGTGATGACGACATCGGTTGTACCGGAAGCGACGACAATCCCGGACGCGGTTTTTCCCGAGACGGCGACCGTCCATGTTCCCGGAACCAAAAGGCTGATGCTTCCCGTCAGCGCGGTAAAAGTCGTTGTTCGGGTAGTTGCCCCCGCGGAGGTCAGAGTCAGATCGTAAGAGGCGATGGCCGGAAGATCGGACGCGCCGGGGACTATTGTTCTGGCCGCGCTGGAGGAGCCCGCGTTCCCTATCGTCACCGTCAAAACGCCGCTTTCCGTCTGAGCCGAATTGCCGGTTTCATTCGTGTTGCCTGCCAACGGATTCGCGCAGGAGACCGTAAAGAGACCGGTGAGGATTACTAACGCGGCAAAGGCGGAAAATATACTCTTCTTCATACAATCCCTTCTTATTTGGGTTAGCCGTTTCATGGGGTCACGACCGTGAACAGGATTTGGCCGGAGTAGGCTTTTCCGCCCGCGACCGCATCAATCAGCAAGGTATGGAGGCCGAGACTATAATCGTTTCCATCCAGAAGACAACTTGAGGCGGAGGAAAGAGATGTCGTTCCGGAGTCGACGTACCAGTCGTAGGTTCCGATGAAAGAAGTATTTACGGTGATTGGAGAACCTCTGGTAAGGGTAAAGGTCGATATCGTCGTGTCGGCGGCGTCCCTGAACACCAGCTCGGTCGCGGTCGGGGCGGCCGGCAGGGCGATGGTGATGGCGGTAGACCCGGTGGCTTTTACCGTAAGGGTAAATACTTTCGTTATCGTTTCCGTGCCGTGTCGGATGGTAGCGGTCAACGTCACGACTTGGTCGGTGGTCGAACTCGCTACGACGCCGGTTGCGCTGATATTTTCGGGTTTGTCGCTTTCCCAGGTAATCGTCGTGTCCCAAAGACCAACCGCCGGCAGGACGATGTTTCCGGTCACGAACGATGCCGAGTCGGTGCCGTTCAGGCTCGGCGTCAAGGGGAGGGCGGCGGCCGCGATCGCCTGCGCGTCCGTCGGATCGAGCTGAATCACCGT
>JBAYHM010000078.1:0-15773 GCA_041666155.1 Treponemataceae bacterium | reverse complement strand
ATGACCGAATCCAGTTGGATCATCGCTTTCCCGATCTGATCGACGCCGCTGCTCTGCTCCCTGCTCGCCGAGGATATCTCCTGGACGAGTTCGGCGGTTTTCCGGATATCGGGAACGATGCGCTGGATGATGGAACCCGCGTTCGCCGCCTTTTCAACGGTAGCTTTCGATAGCTTGGTAATCTCCGACGCGGCCATTTGGGAGCGTTCCGCGAGTTTCCGAACCTCGCTCGCGACGACCGCAAAGCCCCTTCCCGCTTCTCCGGCCCGAGCCGCTTCGATCGCGGCATTCAGAGCCAGCAGGTTGGTTTGTCGGGCGATCTCCTCGATTATGCTGATCTTTCCCGCTATCTCGTTCATTGCGGCAACCGATTCGATGACCGACGCACCGCCTTCCTGCGCATCTTGGGCCGCCTGAGCCGAGACGCTTTCGGTAGTCTGCGAGTTATCCGAATTTTGGCGGATCGTCGCCGCCATTTCCTCCACCGAACTGGAAACTTCCTCCGCGTTCGCGGCCTGCTCGGTCGCACCCTGGCTCATCTGCTGCGCCGTCGCGCTGATCTGCTTGCTCCCCGAAGCCACATTCTCCGTTGACGACTGGATCCCTACAACGATTTCGGAAAGCCTAGCGACCAAGTCGCGGAACGCGAGCGACAGGCGCCCGATCTCATCGGATCGTTTTGCGTGGGCTTCCGGCACCCTGATGTCGAGATCGCCATCCGCCAGTCGGCCCGCGAGAACGGTAACCTCGGAGAGCGGAATGCTTATCGATCTGGCCATAAGAATCGCGAGCAGAGCTGAGATAAGAATACCTATACCTAAGAAGACGATCATCAACAATTTCGCCGAATTGGCAAGGCGCGTATTGTCATCCGAAATAGCGTTCGCTTCCTTGATTTTGTAAAGCGACAGCTCTTCCAGTTTTGCCAACCGTGCGGAAAAAACAGGCGCGGCCTCACCGTGCAGCAACGCAAGCGCCTCCGCGTTGCGGTTTTGACCCGCCGCCTCAAGCATTTTGTCGAAAAGCGGAGAGTATTTCGTGGTCAGCTCGGCATATTCCTTGAGCATCCGCTTGTCCGCTTCTCCGGACATGGCCAGCTCCAGCAAGACCGCCGAAGCCGCGGTGCTTTTCCGCAGATCGGCGATATCCTTGAGGTATTTCTCGTTGAGCTTCACGTCCTCGGTCAGCATCAAATCGCGCATTATCCACTGGGCTTTATTAAGCTTTTCCTGGATGGAACTCAATTCGGCCAAGGCTTTCACGCCTTTTTCAAACATATGCGTATCCGCGGCATCAATGTTTCCGATTTGGACAAAACCGACGATCCCTACGGCGACGGTGACGGCTAATGTAGCCGAAAAAGCGAACAAGAGCTTAGCCCCGATGTTCAGTTTCATTATCTACCCCTTCGGTTCTGATAAACGGCATGGGAGCGGCGCGGTCAGTATTGGAACGACAATCTTTTTAAAATCGCGGTGCAGGCAATAAGCCGCGCTGGGCGGATAGAACCTTATTTAACTATAGGTGATAGCCGGGTGAGCGTCAAACACGGCGGTAAGCCTCTTTCACGCGGCCCCAACCTCAACGAGAAATGGAAGGCTGCGCCTTTAACCGTTCTGTTCCCGCCGGCTAGAAAACCCCTTCGCCTTCCCGCCTGTCCTCCGCGAGAATTTTCGCCAGAACGTCAATTCCCCGTGAAAGATCGTCGAAAGTTTCCGGGCCGGATAACGAGAGGCGAACCGCCGCGGGCGCGTCTTTTCCGACCGCGAATTTCTCGGCGCAAAATACGCGGACACCGGCGGCGGCCGCCGCCAGCTCGAACTCCTTTCCCGTCCAGGGCCGCGGCAACTCGAGCCAGCCGAAAAAACCGGATGGAGGACAGAGGAATCGCCGCGCGCCGAGTTTTTTCATGGCCAGAGAAACTCTCCGGCGAGCCTCCTCCCTTTTGGATCGCAGGATCGCCTCCACGCTTCCGTCGGCGATGATTCCGGACACGATGGCGGAACAGAAGGGAGAAGCCATCCAGACGGAAGCAAGAATGGCCCGTTCAAGGGAAGGCCGCCATCGCGCGGGGGCCGCGAGAAAAGATACGCGGAGGCCGGCACCGAATACTTTGGAAATGCCGCCGAAAAAGAGCGCGTTGTCGGGAAGACGCGCGCTCAACGCGGCATTTCGCTTCTCACTCGTATCCGCGTACGCGTCGTCCTCAAGAAGAATCAGGTCGTATCGCTCAACGATGACGGCGATCGCCTCCCTCCGATCATCGGGAAGCGAGGAAGTCGTGGGGTTTTGGAAAACCGGCATGAGATACAAGGCGCGGAGCGCTTCCCTTCGGCACGCGGCCTCAAGCGCGTCCGGCAGCATCCCCGCCCCATCCATTTCGATCGAGACAAGCCGTATGTTCAGCATCGAAGCGACGGTCTTGAGGCCCGGATACGTGAGAGCATCGACCGCGATTCGGTCGCCCGGTTTCAAGAGCGCCATCAGAGCGCAGGAGAGTCCGTTCTGCGTTCCCGAAGTCACCAGGATATCGTCGGCCGTCGCCGAAAGGCCGTATCGGTTGACCCATGCCGCTCCTACCGCGCGGTGTTCCTCTATCCCCTTCGGATCCGAATACCGCAGAAAACGAGGGATATCCATCGATATCACGTTCGCGCGAAGGGCGTCGGCGATCCGCTCCTCAAGGGAGTAAAGCGGCAGGACAAGTCCCATTTCAAGCAATTCCGAGTCGATCGGGTCGCCCCGGACAAGGGGGACGGAAACGCCCACGTCAGCGGAAACGAAGGTTCCCCTGCCGACGGTTCCCGACAGCAGGCCTCGTCGTTCGCTTTCTTTATAGGCCCGCGTAACCGTGCTCACGTCGACACCGACTATGCCTGCCAGCTCGCGGTGCGTTGGTAATCTGGCCCCCGGAGCGATCGTCCCATCGGCGATATCCCGCTGCAACGCGTCGGCGATAGCGAGGTAGAGCGGCCTATCGAAGTCGATATCGCGTGGTCGCCACATCGGCGTCTCCTGTCTCCCAAATGTATTGCATACAAGATTAGTATTGACTGCATACAAAGTCAATTCCATACTGGGTCATGGAGAATATATGCCCAACTTGAACCAGATCGGCGAACAACTTCGAAAACATGTCGGCGACCGCGATCTCTTCGAACTGGCGAAAAACCGCGCGCTCGACTATATGGAATCAGTCAATCAGCGGAAAGTATTTCCGTCGGCGGAGGCTGTGGCGGGGCTTGCCGCGTTTCAAGAAAACCTGCCGAACGGTCCTTGCGAACCGCGGATGATCATCGACCTCCTCTGCGAAAAAGGGTCTCCGGCAACCGCGGCCCAGACCGGCGGCCGATATTTCGGGTTCGTCAACGGCGGGATTCTTCCCGCCGCGCTGGCCGCGAAATGGATAGCCGACGCGTGGGATCAGAACGCGGGTCTCTACGTGATATCGCCCGTCGCGTCGGTTCTGGAGAACGTCTGCGAACGCTGGCTCGTCGATCTCCTCCATTTGCCCGAAGGCACGGCGGCCGGTTTCGTCGGGGGAACCTCGACCGCGACCTTGTGCGGACTCGCGGTCGGCAGGGACGAGCTGCTGCGGAAAGCCGGTTACGACGTCGGCGCGCGCGGCCTCTTCGGCGCGCCTGAAATAAAAGTCATCCTCGGCGCCCAGGCGCATTCGACGGTGTACAAGGCGCTTTCCATCCTCGGGCTAGGCCGCGAACGGGTGATATCGGTCCCGGTTGACGACGAAGGCCGCATAAGACCTGAGTCGGTGCCGGAACTGGATGACCGCAGCCTCCTTATTCTCCAAGCGGGTAACGTGAGTACGGGTTCCTTCGATCCCTTCAAAACGCTGTGCGAAAAAGCCCGGAAGGCGGGCTCCTGGGTACATGTAGACGGCGCCTTCGGCCTCTGGGCCGCCGCGTCGGATACCCGGCGAAAACTCGTCTATGGAGTCGACGGGGCCGATTCGTGGTCGGCCGACGCGCACAAAACGCTGAACGCCCCCTACGACAACGGCGTCATCTTCTGTCGGGATCGCGAAGCGTTGATCAGATCGATGCGCATGTCGGGCTCCTATATCGCCTACAGCGAAAACAGGGACGGCATGATCTACACCCCCGACATGTCGCGGCGCGCCAGATCCGTGGAGCTGTGGGCGACGCTCAAGGCGCTCGGCCGTTCGGGTGTCGGAGCCCTCGTCGACCAGCTGTGCGACAACGCCCTTCGGTTCGCCGACGGGTTACGGGCCGCGGGTTTCATCGTGCTCAACGACGTCGTATTCAACCAAGTGCTCATTTCCTGCGGTTCATCGGAGCTTACCCGCGCGACGCTCAAAGGCGTTCAAGACTCGGGAGAGGCGTGGTGCGGCGGCGCAACATGGAATAATGAGGCGGCGATACGGATCAGCGTATGCTCATACATGACGACGAGCACCGACGTCGATCGGTCGATCCGTGCCTTTGTCGAAGCGAGAAAAGGAGCGAACAAATGAGGACGCTTGGAATCATCGGCGGAACAAGCTGGGAATCGACGGCAGTCTATTACCGCCTCATCAACGAAGGCGTTCGCGACAAGCTCGGCGGCCTCCATTCGGCCCATCTCGTGCTCGCCTCGGTGGACTTCCAGGAATACGCGGACAACATGGCCGCGGGGCGCTGGGACGAAGTCGAAGCCGGGCTCTTCGGCGAAGCGGACAGGCTTCTCGCCGCGGGAGTCGACGCCATACTCATCGCCTCGAACACAATGCACCTATTCGCCGATTCCATCGCCGCGCGAACCGGGTTGCCGCTGATCCATATCGCCGATGCCGCGGCCGTCGCTATCAAAGGAGCGGGGGTCCGCCGCGTAGGACTCCTCGGTACGCGTCCCTCAATGGAAAAAGGATTCTACAAAGAGCGGCTTTCGCGGATGTTCGGCATAGAGGCGGTCATCCCCGAAGAGGACGATCGCCGCGAAATAAACCGCATCATTTTCGATGAACTGTGTTGCGGCGTCTTCGAAGAAAAATCAAGGCGCCGGTTGCTCGGCGTTATCGCGGCCCTGCGTTCGGCGGGGATCGAAGGCATCGTCCTCGGATGCACGGAGCTGCCGCTCGCGATCAAGCAAAGCGACATCGATCTTCCCCTCTGGGACACCATGGGACTCCACGCTGGAGCAGCCGTCGATTTTCTCGCGGGCGAGTGATATTCTTTGTCCTCTTTTCACGCTTCCCCAACCGGCAACGAAAAATGAAAGGTCGCGCCTTTGTTCGTTTCGCCTTCCGCCCAGACTTTCCCGCGGTGCCGAAGAATGATCCGCTGGACTATCGCGAGCCCGACGCCGGTACCGGGAAACTCTGTCTGACTGTGCAGACGTTGGAAGACACCGAACAACTTATCGGCGTAGTCCATATTGAAGCCGGCTCCATTATCGTTCACCGAATACACGACCCCATCGTCCCTGAGTTCCGAGTTTACTTCGATTTGCGCTTCCGTTTTTTTTGAAGAATACTTGACGGCGTTCCCGAGCAGGTTGACCCAGACTTGGCGGAGGAGAGCCGGATCTCCGATCGCCGGAGCCAGGTGATCCAGATTAAAAACGATTCGCTCACGGTCGGCTGCAGTCGTTATTTCCATAAATGTGGATCGACAAAGCGCCTCCATCTCGACGGGAACGGGTACAAGCGCCGCGCGGCCGATATGGGAGAATGCCAACAAGTTATCGATGAGGCAGCCCATTCTGTCCGTGCCGTCGTTTATCACCGAACAGATTCTCTTACCTTCGTCGCCCAAAGCGGGTGCGAAATCCTCGACTAAAATACGTACGAACCCGTCAATTGCCCGCAGGGGCGCGCGCAGATCGTGGGACACGGAATAACTGAACGCATCCAGTTCCTGGTTGGCGGATTCTAACAGTTCCGTGCGTTCTTTGACGCGTTTTTCCAATTCGGTCGCGTGTCGTTGCGTTTCATTCCTGAGCCGGGCCTGCTCTATCGCTATCGTTATCTGACCGCCCACTTCCACGGCGATTTCAAGCGTATCGTTCGCAAGGACTCGGGGCTTTTCCCATTGCAGGTTCAAGACCCCGATGTGGGTATCCACCGAAATAAGCGGAATGTTGAGAAATGACCGTTCGCCTTCCGCATTGGTTTTCTCAGGCCGGATCTCAATAGCGCCCAAGTCGCCGAACTCCTTATCCAGGGAGGCCCGAGGGACCCGAGAGTTCGTCAAACCGTTCTCAGCGACAATGACGATTCGGACCTCGTTCTCCTCCGGCATAAAAATACCGATGCCGGTTTGCCGGCAGGAAAGGAGAATCCGGACGTGCCTCAGCGCCTTCCCCGCTATCGTTTCAAGCGCTTCGCCGCCCGCCAGAATAGCCAGGTCTATCTCGTGCAGCTTCCGTAGACGTTCGGACTGCCGACTTAATATCTCTTCGGCCCGTTTTCTTTCCGCGATCTCGATTTCCAGATGTGCCGTCTTCAGCTTTACCTGTCGTTTGAGGAGATAACTCCAAAAGGCCAGAGAAAGACCGACCAACAATAAACCGAGAAGTCCCCACAAAAGCCAAATGGGAAGTTCCTTGGAGGGAGAGGGTATTGTCCATTTTCGGAAGGAACGGCTGTAAAGGGATTCCGGATCATCGACCATTTCTTCCATCAGGCGGTCGATGCCGGAGATAAGGTCGACGTTTTTGCCCTTCGGAACCGCGAAAGACAGGGCGATCGGGGAAAAGCTGATCGGCGTGATGAGAACCGGATACTCTTTGGCCAGTTCATTCCCAAGTGAATAAATGCATACGCCCGCGTCGACCGATCCGCCCGAGATTGCCTGCATCACCTCTCGGTTGTCGCGCGTCAAGACGATTTCACAGCTCAAGCCGAAAGTTGAAACGTACTCGATGAAGCCGCTGGTGAATATACTTCCGTCCACCGCCGCGACTTTTTTCCCTTGAAGGTCGAAGATGGTGTGCGGGATGAATTTCTTACCGGTAAACAACACTCCGCTGTCTATATAGACCGGATTTCGGCTGAAGTCGTATTTTGAGGCCCGTTCGCGGGTATAGCCGACCGCGGGAAGTAGATCGATTTCCCCCTTCTCCAGCAGCGCCAACAAGTTGCTCCAGGTATCCGGCACGTATTGCACCCGCCAGCCGAGAGTCAGGGAGAACTGGTCGATCAGGTCGATGAATAAACCTTCGGGTTTCCCGTCTTTTTCAAGGACTAAGGGGGCCGCGGGAAAAACGCCGATCTTTACCGTCCTCGTTTGTCCGCCGAGAGGCAGCAGCGAAACACCGGCGAACACTAGTGCTATGGCTAAAGACTTCGGACTGTGCAAGAGCGTCCGCCTTTATCGGAAAACCGACTTTTATTCCCGGATTTTGCCTGGGTTGTCCTCTTCAACTCTAATGGTAACGAAAGTACTCGTCAAATAATCCCTGTCGGCGATCCTTGACCGATCCTCGCTCTGTCGTTATTATATCCAACATGACGCATTCCGGCGCCCTGAATAACGTTTCCAAAAACCTCGTCTCCCTCGTAGCGGTACTAGTAGTACTAGTAGTCTCTTCATACGGCGGGATATAAGGTCGTTCATACCAATGAATAACCTAAGCCCGCCGATTATCGGCGGGCTTTTTTTATGCTTGAAACCATAGACTGGAGGCAGCGATGAAGAAAGGGAATCTGACGGGGGCGAAAGCCCTCGTGGAAGAGCTGGAAGCCGAAGGGGTTGAATACATTTTCGGTTATCCGGGCGGAGCGACGCTTCCCATTTACGACGCGTTGGCGCATTCGTCCATCCGGCACATCCTGTCCCGGCACGAACAAGGCGCCGCTCACATGGCTGACGGCTACGCGAGAGCAACGGGCAAGGTCGGTGTGTGCATGGCCACCAGCGGACCGGGCGCGACCAACCTGGTAACAGGCATCGCGACGGCCTTCATGGATTCCTCGTCGATCGTCGCCATTACGGGGCAAGTCCCCCAAGCGATGATCGGCAACGACGCGTTCCAGGAAGTGGACATCACCGGCATCACTATCCCAATCACCAAGCACAATAGCCTGGTCCAGACCCCCGAGGACATCGCGCCGAGCATTGAGCAGGCATTCTATTTGTCCCGTACGGGACGAAAGGGGCCCGTTCTCGTCGATATCCCGAAAAACATACTGCAAACCGAGTTTTCTCGGGAGAAATCGAAAAAACTGATTCTGGAAGGGTACAATCCTACGATAAAAGGGCATCCGGGCCAAATCAAAAAAGCCGCGAAGCTTTTGGAACAGGCAAAGCGTCCGATCATAATCGCCGGCGGCGGAGCGTTCGGCGCGAAGGCCCTCACCGCGATCAGCGACAAGGGCGATATTCCCGTCGTCACTTCCCTCATGGGGAAAAGCGCCTTCCCGAACACGCACCCGAACTACCTGGGCCTCTACGGTTACCACGGCAGAGTCGCCGCGAACACGGCTATTTCAGAAGCGGACGTCATTCTCGCCGTCGGCACCCGGTTTGGGGATCGATCCACGGGCCCGTTGGCGAGCTTCGCCAAAGACGCGCAAATCATTCATATCGATATCGATCCAGCCGAAATCAGCAAAAATGTCCCCATTTTTCTACCCATCGTCGGCGACGCGATTCAGATCGTCAAAGAAATCGATGAGCTCGTAACGGAAACCAAGCGGCCGGAATGGCACACTCGGTTCACGGAACTCGGGAAGAGCACACCCTTGCCGGAAGCCCGTTTTGAGTTTTCCATTCCGCGCATACTTGAGATGGTGCAGTCCCGCATCGCGAAGTCTTCAGTCGTGACGGATGTCGGACGCCATCAGTTGTTCGCGGCGCATTGCCTTTCCGTCACACCCGAATACCCCTTCATTACCTCAGGCGGTTTGGGGACGATGGGCTTCGGCCTTCCCGCCGCGATCGGCGCCGCTTTCGGCCGTCCCGGGGAACGAATATTCCTCATTTCCGGAGACGGTTCGTTCCTTATGAACTGTCAGGAAATAGTCACCGCCGCGGAAAACGAGCTCCCGATAACCGCCTTGGTCATGAACGACGCGAACCTGGGCATGATTCGCCAACTTCAGGACGCCTTCTACGGAAAACGGTACGAGTGCCAGTTCCGAACGATAGCTGACTACGCCGCCATGGCGCGAAGCATGGGCGCTTCGGGAGGAACGGCGACTAGCCTGGCGGAAGTGGAACGGGAATTGGATGCAGCCGCGCAAACAAAGGGCCCCTACATTATCGATTGCCGCATTCCGCAGGGCGAAAACACCTATCCCATGGTGACCGGCGGAAACTTGACCTCATTCATGGAAGATTAGGTGAAGTCCTAAAAAGGAGCAAGCAAGTGAAACATACGATATCCATACTGTGCGACGATACGCCCGGCGTCATGACTAGAATCTCGGGCCTTTTTTCCCGGCGGGGCTTCAATATTGAAAGCCTGACCGTCGGGCACACGGAGGCAAAGGGTAAAAGCCGTTTTACCATTGTCGTCCAGGGCAACGACCAGGTCCTGGAACAGGTGCGCAAACAGCTGCAGAAGATCGTTCACGTCATCAAGGTTTGGGACATCGAAAAAGGCGACGGGGTCGAACGCGAGCATGCGCTCATCAAGCTCAAGGTCCAGCCGGAACAGCGCGGCGAGGTTCTGCAAATAGTTACGGCCTTACAAGCCCGGATCATCGATTCCTTTCAGGATCTTTGGATCCTTGAGGTGACCGGAGATACCGAATCGGTCGATAACGCCTTCAACCTGCTCTCGCCGTACAAAGTCGTCGAATCCATCAGGACTGGCAAGATCGCCATTGAGCGTTTTGGTAAATAATCATCACCCGCGAGCCGACCTTTCGGAAAAATGCCGAAAGGTCGGCTCGCGTCACTTCAAGAGCACCGCCTTGGCTATTTTCAAGGCGCTTTCTTCGCCGAATAATTTCGCGACAATGGCCAAAGACCATTCGCCGGCGGTCCCCGCGGCCCGGCTTGTGATCAAGTTGCCGTCCACGACCACCCGTTCATCCGACCAGCGGGCTCCGCTCACGTCTTTTTCCATTCCGGGGAAACAAGTAAAGCGTCGGCCGGACAACAAGCCCAGCGGAGAAAGCACCACGGCAGGCGCGGCGCAGATCGCGGCGACCAGGTGATCTTTCGCGACGGCGCTCTTGATAAGCTTGGAACACACCGTGTCCGCGGCTATATTCGCGGCGCCGGGCATACCGCCGGGCACGACAACAGCGTCCCAGGCTACCGCTTCTACATCTATGACCGACGCATCGGCCTGAACCCGTAATCCGCGGGAACTCTTGATCGTCAGCCCGCCGATTCCCGCGACGGTTACGTCGGCGCCCGCGCGGCGGAGATAATCGATTGGGGTCACCGCTTCCACTTCCTCAAAGCCGTCGGCTAAAAAAACGATTACTTTCTTCGACATAAAGACCCACCCCCCTTCATCCGATACCTATTATATTGCACGTCCTCACGTAGTGCCGTAGAATATGCCGAGGGAGCATGTATGAAACATGTTTTAGTTATTGAAGAATCGCCTTTATTAAGAGAATATTTGCGTCTTAAACTCACGGAAAATGGACTCGACGCCAGTGTCGCGATCAACGGATTGGACGGCGGCACCAAAATTCGAAACATTCTCCCAGACCTAATCATCCTGGACTACCATCTGACCCGGCAAAGCAGCCTTGAGGTCCTTGAGGAAAAAAAACGGAACCCGAATACGGCGCAGATTCCCGTAGTGGTCACCGCGCAGCAACTTGATCAAAAACGGATCATTGAACTGCTGAAATACAACGTCAAAAAAGTCTTCACGAAGCCGATCAAGATCGATGCGCTGTTCAAAACTTTGGGGGAACTCCTGGGCATAGAGTTTGATATGGATCGAACCCCCTGCATCGTGGAAGCTCACGTAAACGACGACATCATTTTCGTAGAGATAGCGCAAGGGCTTAACCGGGAAAAACTTGATCTCCTTCGGTTCAAGATCGCCGAACTTATGGATCTGTACGAGATACGAACACCCAAGGTCTTGGTAATGATGAGTGACCTTAAGCTCGGATTCGGTGACGGACCCAACCTCCAAAAACTGCTTGAAATAATCGTTTCGGCCTCTCGGGCTAAGCACCGCAATATCAGGATCCTCACAAAAGACGACTTCGTAGGGCAATTCGTGAAAGGACAACGGGATTTTTCCGACATCGAAGTCGTTTCAAACCTGCAATTCGCCATGGACGGACTCCTTTCCGAAATTGACCCGAGAATGGAATACGGCGATAAAAAAGCGGCGATTATCGGCGACCGGATTCTGAGCGCCACCGGGGATTCCCGAGAAGAGTCGGTCCAGATGAAATTTGACGCCGAGACGAAGAAAGCCCCGGACCTCTCCGATTTCAAGGAGTCGGGAAAAGTCCTCCGCATAGCCGCGGTGGACGACGATTTCGTCATCCAGGAATTGATCAAGGTCTCTTTTGCGGACATCGGCGCCACGGTGGTGACGTTCAACGACGGGGAGGAATTCCTTGAAGCGGCCGGGAAAGAGGATTTCGACCTCGTATTCCTTGATATCCTCATGCCTAAAGTGAGCGGATTCGAAGTGCTCCTTAATCTGCAATCGCGTGACATAAGCCTGCCTATCATCATCCTTTCCGCGGTCACGAGCAGGGATGCGGTGGTCAAAGCCTTCCAAGCGGGCGTAAAAAGTTACTTGGTAAAACCGTTGAAGCCGGCGGATATTTTCAAAAAAGCCGTTGAAATTCTTAAACCGAACTTCTAACCATGATTGAAACCGGTTACGACCCCTTACGCCGATTATTCTTCGAATCGAGCAACGCGCTAGCTCTCCTTGATGAGAGCGGGTGGATACTCGAATCGAACGAAAGCTTCCGACTGACGTTTGAGGCGATGACCGGACGCGACGCGATGGCTCTCAACGAGTCATTGGTGGATTTCCTGCGTGAACGGGACGCGTTCCGTTTCGCCTATCATTTTTCCCGCCTCGCCGCGGGCAGCGCCCGGTCGGTCACGCTCGACACGTCGTTACGCTCCGGGAACGGCGAACCCAGGTGGCTACGCATACGCGCTTGGGCCATTCCGGAAGACCAGGAAGCGCCGCCCGGAAAAGTGGGCCCCTTCGTTGCCTGTGCCATTGAGGACCAGACGGAGCAGCACGAAGAAGAGAAACGACTCCTTACTGCCAAAGAAACGGCTGAAAAAGCTACCGAAACGAAGAGTCAGTTCCTGGCGAATATGAGCCACGAAATCCGTACTCCGATACAGACCATCATCGGAATGACGGAATTACTCCAGGACACGCAGCTCAATCGCGAGCAGGAAGAATACGCCAGACAAGTAAAATTTTCCGCTGATGTGCTTTTGACCCTGATCAACGACATATTGGATTACTCGAAAATCGAGGCGGGGCAGCTCCAACTTGAAAAAATCGATTTTGAACTTGAACGGCTGGTTGAACAGGCCGTAGACATGATAACCCTGGAGGCCCACAAAAAGGGGCTTGAAATCACCGTGGATGTGGCGCAAGACGTTCCCGTTCTCCTTCACGGCGATCCAGGCAGATTCCGCCAAATAATCGTCAACTTGGTAAAAAACGCGGTAAAATTTACGCGTGAAGGTGGAATCGTCGTTTCGGTTCGCCAAATAGAATTCGAAGGTCGGACCGCTATCAATATCGCGGTCGCCGACACGGGGATCGGCGTACCGGCGGAACTCAGACCACGACTTTTCACCACGTTCTTCCAAGGCGACGCTTCCACGACCCGGCGTTTCGGGGGGACCGGACTCGGACTTGCCATTTCTCGCTACTTGGTGCAGATGATGGGCGGCGCTATCGGAATGAGCCCCAACGAAGGCGGCGGAGCGATCTTCCATTTCACCGTGCCCTTTGAACGCTCCGAATTCGAACCGCAGAAAACCGCTCCAGTCCCCGATACCGATTCAAGGCTTCTGGTCGTAGACGACCGCGCGGATTCACGCCGTGTCATCGTTTCCTACCTTTCATCCTTCGGTTACACGCACATAGAAGAAGCATCCTCCGGGCAGGAAGCCATCAGAAAACTGGACTTGGCGGCAACGGCAGGCCGCCCCTACGCATTTTGTTTCATAGACATGATCATGCCGGTGATGGACGGTTGGCGCTTGGCAGCGGAAATAAACCGGGATCACGCGGTAAACGCGGCGCGCCTTATATTGTTGGTTCCACAAGGTTCGCTCGGCGCCGACGCGAAGATGACGCTGCTCAAATGGTTCAACGCTTACATAAACAAACCCATCAAGAGACGCGAGTTGGCGGCCGGAATCGCCGCGGCTGTGGATGAGGCGATTGATCTGGAAGCGGCGGCGGCCGAAGAAACGGCGGGAAAGGAATTCAAACAACACGTAAGGCCTCCACTCACCGCCTTTTCGGAAGAACCGGCGTCAAGTGAAGGAACCTTCAATTCAGTTCCCGTTAAGCCGCAAACAAACTCCCTCTTCCTGGTTGTCGAGGACCATCCTGTTAATCAAAAACTGTTCGCGCTCGTACTGGAGAAACTCGGCTACGGCGCGATCATCGCAAACGACGGAATAGAAGCGCTGGAATGCGTCAAGAACGACTCCTTCGACTTGATTTTCATGGATATTCAAATGCCGCGAATGAACGGCTACGAAGCGACCGAAAAACTCCGGGAACTCGGTTTCTCCAAGCCTATCATAGCGGTGACTGCAAGCGCCCTCGCCGACGAACGGGAGAGGTGTCAGAGCGCGGGCATGAGCGATGTTTTGGTAAAACCGTATAAACGGCCGGATATCGAGAGAATGATCTTGAAGTGGCTGCCTAAAAAAGAAGAAACCGAAGTCATAAAGGAAGCGGAACCTGAAGAGGTGGAAGATATCGTTGTGCTTGAAGAGTTGGAAGAGCTTGAAGCGCTGGAAGAAAGTCCGGAAAACGAGACGGATCCTGAACCGGCGATCCGCGAAGCGGAACTTATGGACAACTTCCTTGGAAAGAAAGATATAGTAAAACCGCTTTTGGAACGGTTCATAGAGCGGACGAAAAATCAGCTCGATCAATTAGACAAATATTTGCACGCGGAAGACTGGGAAACATTACGAAGGGAAGCGCACACCATCAAGGGAAGCGCTCTGAACCTGGCCGCGAAGGAACTCGGAGAAAACGCTTCGCGCGCGGAGATGGCGGCGAAAAACCACGATGAAGAAGCATCCAAAGTCGCTATCGCGACTTTGGGTCCGGCGTTCGCGCGTTTTGAAAAAGCAGCCCGTACCATCATCGAATCATAGAGTCGTAATAGGAACCATTTTATGAAACTCTCGTGCCTGCACACCCATACCGATTTTTGCGACGGCGTCGACTCCGTTGAAGTGATGTGCCAAGCAGCCTTCGACGCGGGACTTTCGGCAATCGGTTTCAGCGCCCATGCGCCGATGCCGTTTCGGACCGGCTGGCATTTGACCTATGACCGCTTGGACGAATACACGCGGACCGTTCGCGCCGCGGAAGCTCAATGGAAAGGCCGCTTGGCGGTGTACTTGGGCCTTGAGATAGACTACATCGCCGGAACCGGCGGTCTTGCCGACGGTAAAGCGGTGGGCCCCGCGGATGGTCGATTTTCACGCGTAAAACTCGACTATACTATTGGGTCCGTACATTATTTGCGGCCCGCGAATGGTACGGAGCCTTTCACCGTCGACGGCCCCTACGACGAATGGGAACGAGGCGTCCGCGAAGGATACGGCGGAGATGGGGAAGCGGCGGCGGAAGCCTATTGGGAAGCCGTAACGGAGATGATACGCGCGCGCGGCTTCGATTTTGTCGGGCACCTTGATCTTGTGAAGAAAAACAATGGCGCCGGCGGGCGGCCTCCATCCTTCGACCCTAGTGGTAACCGGTATCGGAATGCCGCAAAAAAAGCGATAGAAGCGATACGGGAATCCGGCGTCGTGGTGGAAATCAACACGGGCGCGATGAACAGAGGCAGCTTGAAGGAAACCTATCCTTCCCATGAATTGCTGGAAGAACTGCGGAAAGTCGGCGCCCGAATCATAATAAACGCGGACGCTCACCGAGCGGACCACATCACCGGCCACTATGAAAAAGCCCGCCAGGCATTACGCGCGGCGGGCTTCACTGAAACCGTACTGTTTGAAGGAAAGAACTGGGTAACCGAACCTATCGAATAGGTTCCTACAAAGCTATCTATTCCGACGTTCCTCGGCATTTTTGCACTCAATGCACATGAGCGCATACGGAATCGCCTCCAAGCGCTCAATCGGAATGCGCTTGCTGCATTTCATGCAAAGACCGTATTTGCCTTGCTGTATCCGGGTCGTAGCGGCATCGATCAACCTAAGTCTCTTCAAATCCTGGGCGCCGACCGCTTCGATCATTTTCCTATCGATATCATCGGCGGCGATATCGGCAAAATCTTTCGGATCCATACCCTCGACGATCTCCCGAAAATCGGCGTTACCGGCCATGAGGTTTGTAATGATTTCGGTTTTAAGATCGACCAAGGATTTCCGCATTTTCTCGATGAAGTCCTGATCCATGTCGGTCCCCCTGTCCAAGAAGTCCGCGTACAATGCCGTACCGGGCTGAATTTGTCAACAGGTTGACAAAGCCTCCCGATTGACTATACGATTATAGAAACGTCACCACTGAAAAGCAAATTCTTTTCGCGTTTTCGCTGAAAATGAAGCGTTGTTTAGAATGTGCCGGTGCGTTGAGTCCAGCGAAGGAGTCCTTGTGGCCAAAGAAGAAGCTATTGAGGT
>JBAYHM010000077.1:0-15807 GCA_041666155.1 Treponemataceae bacterium | reverse complement strand
CGTTGTAATTCTCCACCCGATAGCTCGGTCACCAGTCTTTCGCGGAACTCGCTCAAGCCGGTACGCTCAAGTACAGCGTCGATTTGTTTATGGTCCGCGGCACCCATGGGTGAAAACCAGCCACGATGCGCGAAACGGCCCAATGAAACAGTTTCCTGTACGGTGTATCCCCAATCGACGTGCGGGGTCTGTTCCGAATGCGCGATTCGGCGCGCAAGGCGCGCGCTTTGATACGATGATAAGGGCTTCCCTTCCAGCAGAATTTCTCCGGTTTCAACTTTTACCGTTGAACCGAGAGCTTTCAGAAAGGTTGTCTTACCGACTCCGTTCGGTCCGATGAACGCGACAAATTCCCCAGGGCACAAATCAAAGTCAACTCCTCTGAGTACCGTTTTATCGTCATAACCGACCGAAACTCCGCGAGCGCTCAAGAGGGGTTTCAATTGCGCCCTCCCAGAAATTTGCTCTTTCTGGCGATCAAATAGAGAAAGAAAGGAGCCCCGATGAGCGATGTTATGATGCCTATAGGAAGTTCGATCGGCGCCGCGACGGTCCGGGATGCCGTATCCGCCAAGGAAACCAACAGCGCGCCGGCGATAGCCGAGACAGGGAGTAGCCGTCGATGCGACGGCCCGATCAGTAGCCTCACGACGTGGGGCGCTACGAGCCCGACGAAGCCGATTATGCCAGCGGCGGCAACGGCCGCCGCGGCCGCCAGAGACGCCCCGGTAGCGATGAGTATGCGAGCGCGGCGTACATTGAGGCCCATCCCGCCCGCGGCTTCTTCACCGAAGGCCAACAGGTCCAGAGGACGCGATGCCAAAGATACGAGAAAGCAACCGAGAGCCATGACCGGCAAGGCCGAATAGAATTCCTTCCATCCGGTTCCGGCGAACCCGCCTAGGAGCCAGTAGTACACCCGATACAAATCTTTGTCTTTTATGACGATTACCAGAGAAAGCGCCGCGGAGAACAAAGCGCTTAAGGCTGTTCCCGACAGAAGCAAGGCGGCGGCCGGCGGCGTTTTGCCGCCGAAACGAGCGATGGAAAACGCAAGTGAAACCGCCGTTAGAGCCCCGATGAAAGCGGCGGCGGAAGGACCGGATATAGGTCCTAAATCGCCGACGCCGAGCGCAATGGCGAGCGCCGCGCCGAACGCCGCGCCGGAAGAAGCGCCTATTACGTAGGGATCAGCGAGCGGATTGCGGAAAAAGCCCTGAAAGGCCGTCCCCGAAACCGCGAGCGATGCGCCCACGCACAAAGCTAAGAGGCTGCGCGCCAAACGAAGATCTATGATGATGGTGGCCGTAGCGTTACGCTGAGCGCCGGAATACAAGTTTGAAAGAGCGAAAAAAATTTCATTAGCGGAAAGGGGTACGGCGCCCACTACAATACTTGCCGTAAAAGCGGCAATGAGGGCTACGGATAGCATCAGTATGGTCATCGCGTAACGAATTGGATTCATCATTCAAACCCTAACGAAACAAGTCCGGGTGCAACACCCGAGCCAGGGACTCTATCGCGGAGGCAAGACGCGGCCCCACTCTATTAATCGAATCCGCGTCTACAAGAGCGATTTTCCCGTTGCGAACCGCGGACAAGGAGCGCCAACCTTGCCGTTTTTGCAGAGAGTGCGCATTCAGCTTCGCTCCGTGATCGGTGCCGGACATAATCCAATCGGGATTCCGGGATAGGACACTTTCAAAAGACACAGCCGGATATTGTTCCTTGGTATCGGCAAACACATTCCGGCCGCCGGCGGCCTCAAGAGCCTCGCTTATGAAGGTTGAGCCTCCGGCCGTCATCAAAGGATCGTCCCACACTTCCCAAAACACGGAAGGTCGCGTACCGGTTCCCGCAATTTTGGCGGTCGTTTTATTCACGACCGTTTCAATCCTTGATCGCATTTCACGCACTACCTTCGACGCGTTTTTTTCCAGACCTACCATAGAACCCAGTAGAGCGATGATGTCGTAGGCGTCGGTAAGTCTTACCGCGTTGACGGCATAACAGCGAACACCCGCGTTCTCCAAGAGGCCCATAAGGCGCTGATGCATTTGGCCTTCCATGACGACAAGGTCCGGCTTCAAAGCTACGATTGTTTCAATACTGACGGATTTTCCGGAAAAGCCTCCGACCTTCGGTTTTGCGGCCGCTTCCGCCGGGTAATCACAAAACGCCGTTACGCCGACTACTTTGTCGCCGGCTCCGATGGCAAAAAAAATCTCGGTACAGGAGGGTGATAAGCTGACAATACGGGAAGCGGAAGGTGGTGAAAGCGGAGAAACTTTTTCCGATGCCGTCGCGTTTGAAGACACGAGAAGAAACAAGAATAGCGAATAACACACAGAGAGCATTGCCAAGAGTATCTGCTTTGAATGGAGAGGTCAATCTCGATAATAGTCGATACGCCAAAGGAATAAGCCTTGCGGCGGCGCGGTCGGACCAGCACGTAATCGATTGCGTTCAGCGACGGCGCGGTCGAAATCTTCCGGCGTGAATCCTTTTTCTTCGTAATAGAGGAGGCTCCCGACGATGGACCGGACCATTTTCCACAGAAAAGCGTTCGCGCGGATTTCAAAAACCAGAAAGTCGCCTTCCGGCTGAAAACGCGCGTGAGATATATACCGATGCCGCGATTCGCTGGGATCCTTCGGCGTGGCAAAAGTGGAGCAATCCGTTTCCCCGATTAGCGCGACGGCCATTGAGTTGAGCGTATCGATTTGTGGGCGTCGCCAGATTTGCCAAGCATAACGCAATTCGTGCGGAAGTCCCGGTCGGCCGCAAATTAGAAAATAGCGGTAGGTACGGGACTTCGCGTCAAAGCGAGAGTGAAAATCCCCAGATGCCGTTCGCGATTCTAAAATACGGATATCACGGGGCAGGAGCGCGTTGAGAGCGACTACATATTTCTCGGCGGGTATGGATGCGATGGGAGAATGAAAATGCGCTACTTGTCCAGCGGCGTGAACCCCTGAGTCCGTCCGACCGGACCCAAATAATTGAACAGGTTTTTTATGCAGGATACCGAGAGCGTGCTCAATTTCTCCCTGCACCGATCTATTTCTTTCCTGACGCTGCCAACCGGAAAAATCAGTTCCGTCGTAAGAGAGGAGCAAACGTATCGTTCGTTCGTCAGTCATCGGTCTCGTTGAGTTCTTTATTGAGGTCGTCGTATAGATTGCGGGCTTTCTCCAGAAGTGGGCCCGGCTTCGCTTTTGATGACTTTCCAAGGCCGAATATCTTCGCGATCGATCGTTTTGCGTCGGCCAGAGCCGCAAGCCTTTTTTCCGGATCGTTCTTATCGCCGTATTTCGATTCAAGGAGCGCGACAAGGTAGAGCGCTCCTTCATAAGCGTAATTCTTGTCCGAATCCGGCCCGAAATTCTTGACTCCGGAGAGAGGTTCCTTACCGGATTGTTCTTTGAGAATTGCTTCGTGATACAAAAAACACGCTTTCCGTTTAAAAAGCAAGGAAAGCCAATCAAAGTTCTCCGTGGGGCTTTTTTTATGCAATTCGTCGAAAAGCCAAGCGGCGCGTAAGGCGCTCATACCTTGTTTCAAGGTTGGAGAAAACTCTTTCGTATAAAAACCGTAGCAGCGGAGCGCGAGATACTGCGAAGCCGCGCCGTCCTCAAGGGTACGGGCGCCGGAAAAATCGATATTCGTGAAAATCGACTGAGTGTCGGCGATACGCGCCTCACGATCGGCGGAAATATCCGGGCGAACTTTCTCGGGAACCGCCGAAAAATCCGTGTCGGAGGAGGCGAACCAACACGATGGACAGACCGTTGCCGAATATACCAAAGGATGCACGTCACCGTATTTGGCGGACGGTTCATAAATTCGGTGCAGCTCGTCGGTGAGAGGCCCCGCTATTAAGCGGCCACCGCCGGAAAGAAGTTCTTCCCGATAAAATGATGCGTCGCAGATTGGACAATGTATCGCTTCTTTCGAATAAAAAGTGATTTTCAGTTCTTTTTCTTCTTTTGAAGAATCGAAAAGAGGACTCATCGCGTTGTCTCCGTCAATTCCAGAATAACCAAAGCGATCGCGTTATCCCGTTCATGGGTCATCGATAAATGAACATGCGAGGCACCGGTTTTCTTCATAGCCGAAAGAGCGCTCCCATAGAGAATCATCTCCGGACGGCCGTTATGATGGTTTGCCACCTTGATTTCTTTGAGAACGATACCAGCGAGGCCCGTTCCCAAAGCTTTACCAAACGCCTCCTTCGCCGCGAATCGGGCGGAAAGGGACAGACTAGCTCCAGCGCCACGTTCCAGCGCGGTTTGCAGTTCTTCAGGGTGAAAGAATCGTTCAAGCAGGCCGGGAATAGCTTTCCAGCGTTCCAACCGGCGTACATGCACAACATCGATGCCGATGCCGACAATCATCGTCCCTCCCCGCCCTGCGGCGATTTATCGCGCTCAACTTCAACCGCGATTTCCACCGGATCAAAACGTATAACGGAAAAATTCGGTGGGGCCGATATTATTACTGGTAGAATATAGAGACCAGGATCGTTCACGTTGGAACAATCAATTGAGAGAAGCGAAGCATCGGGAAGATATGATTCTAAATCATTCTGACTGCCCTGCAATTTGATCGAACCGAAATTGACTTGAGGTCGCGCCTTAAAACCGGACGGGAGGCCCGAAATGACGATGGGCAAATGTTCGAAAGTCCTGATCATCACCGATTGTTGTATCGTTCCCTTGAATCTAACTTTTGAATCACCGCTAACCGCGATGAGCGGTTCCCGGTTAACAATTTTGACGGTAGCCTCAAAACTTTCCTTTTTTCCTGTTAATTCGATGGAGTCGGTGGTCACATCCTGAACCCGATTAACAATGCTCGCAGGCCCTATGATTTCCGTCTGAGTCGGCTCGATCGCGTACGCGGCCAATTCATAGCCGTTCTCCAGATAACCGCGAAAACTCGGCGTTACCGGCACGACCTTTGATTCTTTGTGCTCAAGGGAAACGGCGACTTCCATCGGTTCAACATGAATTTCCAAGGGATCGACACCTGCCGCGGTCCCTTTTTTCTTGACAAGGACGGCTGCTTTGTAAACCCCTTCGTTTCGGTACTTCGAAAAATCGATGTATGCTTCTATATCTTCCTCAAGGATGGGAAAGACGTTGTTCGATTCTCCACGCAGTGTGATTCGGACCATTCGTGGATAGCTGCTTGAAGGAACGAGCGTGCCGTCAAGCGATACGCGCAAAGGCACCGAAAAAAATCTTTCCTCAAGCGCGCTCATGCGGTTAAACGTGAACAAGATAACGGCGGCGGCAACGGAAAGTACTTTTATCGGCCAGTTATGGACTATCCGATCTATCAATTTTCTATTCTTCAAGGAACGGCTCCTTGAGATCACCCACGGTTGGCGTCGACTTATCTTCACCGCTTGTGCTGCCTTCCCCCATTAGATCGCGCAGCTTGCGTTGTATGGTGAGAGAGGAAAGGTCGTAGTACAATTTTGAATCGTACGCGAGCGAAACGGCACCCGTTTCTTCCGACACAATCAAGATCACCGCGTCCGTACCTTCCGAAAGACCGAGCGCCGCCCGGTGACGGGTACCAAAACTCTTGCGAATATCATTCTGTTCAGAAAGCGGAAGAAAACACCCGGCCGCGACGATACGCCCGTTTTGAATAATGATCGCACCGTCGTGCAGCGGCGTATCGTAACCGAATATGGTCATTATGAGGCTCGAGGACAGTTCGGCGTTAAGTCGAGTCCCCGTTTCGGCAATATGCTTAAGATCAACACGACGCGGGAAAACCATCAACGCCCCGCGGCGTTGTTCGGCCAGCAATTCCGCCGCGGTTACCGCCGCGTCCAACTGTCCCAGACGCGGACTTGAATCCAATGTGAACCATTCTCCTTGGCCTAGACGCATAATGATTTTTCGCAGTTCGGGCTGGAATACGATAGCGACGCCGATAAACAAACCGGGCGCTAAAAGGTTGAGTATCCATTGAAGCGTATTGAGTTTTAAAAAAAATGCGACCGCGTACACGAACGCCATGAAGCCGGCGCCCTTGATGAGCTGGACGGCTTGCGTTTTTACAAGAAGATCGTAACCTTTATAAAGGAGAAACGCGAGAATGGCGATGTCGAGAATGGGCCGGATGAAATTGTAGACGGCGGCCGTTTGCTGCAACCATTCCAATCAGGATATCCCCTTCCGCGCCACGTTTCGCAATGTGATGGCGCTAAAAACTCGTATAAGATCAAAAGTTTCCGCGACATCGTGAACGCGTAATATTTTCGCGCCCCCGGCAATCGCTGCCGCGTTCGCCGCAAGCGTCCCAGCCAAACGCTCTTCAATCACTTTGCCGGTGATGGTTCCGATGAAACCCTTTCGGGAGAGCCCTATGAGAATAGGATAGCCGGACCGACCAATTTCGGCAAGGCCGGCGAGAATATCGAAATTGTCCTCAAAGCGTTTTCCGAAACCGATACCCGGGTCGATAATAATGCCGGCGCGCGCTATGCCGTATCCTTCGGCTCGTCGAACAGCGCCTTCCAAATAGTCACGCACTTCCGCGACGACGTCGTTGTAAAACGGAGAAGTCTGCATGGAATCGGGCGTTCCTTTTTTATGCATAAGAACCACGGCGGCACCTGCGGCGGCGCATAGAGGACCAAGCTCGTCGTCATCTTCTAAGGCGGAAATATCGTTGATAATATCGGCGCCCGCTTCCAGCGCGGCTCGCGCGACAGCGGTTTTTCGCGTATCGACCGAGATCGGGACGCCGCTTCTTTTTCGAATACCCTCGACTACCGGAAGAATTCGGTCGATTTCTTCCTCAGCTTCCACGTACGCCGCGCCCGGACGCGTTGATTCACCCCCGAGGTCTATGATAGCCGCGCCCGAAGCTTCGGCGGCAAGAGACCGTTCAATAGCCGTGTCGGATGTGGACGCGCGACTTTTTGCGTAAAACGAATCGGGGGTACAGTTAACAATAGCCATCACTAACGGCGCATGAGAAAGTTCTAGGAAACGTCCTCTCGGGAGTGCGACGCGATCTGGGTCGGTCATGATGACGACGATTGGTGGACAATTGAAAAACGGCCCGGCTCACGGTACGCGGCGGAAATTTTAACCGCCAGTCCTCGCGCGTCAAGACCCGCGAACTGCAGAAGTTCGGCCCGAGTGGCTTGCGTGGGAAAATGGTCGGCGGCGCCGAGGCTTACTACACGCGTCTTTATGTTTCGCCTTGCGCATATGCCGGTCAAATATTCGCCATAACCGCCCGCGAGCATGCCTTCTTCGGCCGTAACGACCAAGGCATAGCGGGAAAGCACGTCCGCGAGGTAATTCTCATCAACGGGTTTAAGAAATCGGATATTATATAAGTCGGCTTGAATACCGTCGGCTAAGAGGAGATCCGCCGCTTCGTTAATCTGAGGATACAAACTTCCCGTGAAAGCGATCAATAAATTTGAATCGATTTCCCGCACGAATACGCCGCGACCTTCAATGAGCGGTTCGGAGAAAGCCCCGATTTCGTGGGGACAGGCGGCTTTCGGATAACGAACAGCGCACGGCCGCGCGCGCGCGACAGACCAGCGCAACATGAAATCCAATTCAACAGCGCTCGCGGGAGCCATGAGGGCGAGATTCGGTATGGTTCTAAAAAACGCAAGATCGAAGAGGCCTTGATGCGTCTCTCCGTCGTCGGGTACAAAACCGGAGCGGTCAAGCGCAAAGGTTATCGGTAAATCTTGAATTGCCGCATCGTGTAAAATCTGGTCCATCGCACGCTGGGCGAAAGTCGAATACAACGCGACGACGGGTCGCAGCCCGCGCGCCGCCAAGCCGGCCGCGAAGGTAACCGCGTGTTGTTCGGCTATTCCGACATCGAAAAAACGAGCGGGAAAGACCGAACGAAAAGCTGAAAGTCCAGTGCCTTTTTCCATCGCCGCGGTAATCGCGGCGATTCTGCCGTCCTCATGGGCAAGCGAGACCATAGCGTGTGAAAAAGCTTCGGTAAAACTTGTCGGACCACTCCGTTCTACCAAGCCTTCATGTATGGAAAAAGGCGTTACGCCGTGGAAGGAACTCGGATCATCTTCGGCGTGATCGTATCCCTTTCCTTTCCTTGTAAGTACATGCACGACAACCGGCCGTTCCAATTTGCGCGCGTCCCTGAGAACTTGCTCCAAAGCCTGAATATTATGCCCATCAATCGGGCCGACATACTCAAACCCAAGGTCGACGAAAAAATTCTCGGGATAAAAGACAGCTTTCACACCACGTTTTATACGAACGATGGTATCGAACATGAATGGACCAAAGACGGGAATACCGCGCACAATGCGATCTACGCATCGACGGAAATGTTGATACCGACCTTTGAGGGAAAGGCGGCTCAAATATTCCGATAAGGCGCCGACATTCGGTCCTATCGACATTTTGTTGTCATTGAGAATAACGATTAATGGAAGACCAAGCTGGCCGGCATGGGAAAGTCCCTCATAGGCCATGCCGCCGGTGATCGCGCCGTCGCCTATCACCGCGATCGCGCTTGCTTTGCCGCCGAGAAGCCGGTCACCGGCCAATAGGCCTAAGGCAGCCGAAATAGAGGTAGAGGAATGTCCTGTATTGAAGGAATCGTGCTCGCTTTCAGAAAGTTTTGGAAAACCGGACAGGCCCTTGTGGCGCCTAAGACCCACAAACTTTAAACGGCGCCCCGTCAACAGTTTATGTGTATAGCACTGATGGCCGACGTCCCAAACGATTTTATCCGTGGGTGTGGAGAATACCCGATGTAAAGCGATGGTCAGCTCGACAACGCCAAGATTGGAAGCTAAATGCCCACCGTTGCGGCTGACCGTTTCAACGATTATCGAACGGATCTCTTCAGCAAGCGCCTCAAGCTCGGCGTAGCTGAGGGTGCTCAGATCGGAAGGTAAACCGATGCGTGAAAGAATGTCCGCGTGTTCCATAATTCATGTCACTATAACGTAAAAAAAAAGCCGCGGCAACCGATTAGGTCCGCGGCCTCAATGACGGCGTAAAGTCGACTAGCGCTTCTTATGCCGATTTTTCCGAAGCTTTTTCTTTCGCTTATGCGTCGCGATTTTCTTGAGCTTGCGCTTTCTTCCGCAGGGCACTTGGGCGTCTCCTTTCCCGTAACAGGTTACTGCCGGAATTATGCAATAGGGCGTAAAAAAGGTCAAGACCCCGGATTAATCTGATCTTATGCTGGCTTCGTAGCAAGAAATGCGTTTAAAGATCTAGTTATTTCCTCAACAAGATATTCGACTCCAGCGTCAGCGCGCACCGTGCGCAAATGGGGAATGGATAAGGCGAAAACGATCTGCCGTTTCGCGTAATGCCTGCTGTTTCGCGCGACTAGCGTCTCAATTTCCGGCAGCCGATCGGCGATCAAATGCTCATCGCACAAAAAAAATTCCTTGTAACCTATGGCCCGCATGCCGGGGCATTCGCTTCCGTAGCCGCTTGCGCGTAACGCGGCGACTTCGGTAGCCAGCCCTTGCGTGAACATGGTATGGGCTCTCTCATCAATGCGTTTATATAGTTCGTCGCGACTGCGCTCCAAGGAAAGACAGAGGAAACGGTAGTTCGGCCTTGTCGCCGCGTCTTTTTTTGCCGCGCCGTCCATTCTGTATGAGCTTAAGGGGCGTCCGGAAGATCGAAACACTTCCAGTGCCCGCGTAATCCGGTACACATCGTTAAGGTGTATCCTGGTGGCGCTTATGGGGTCGACCTCGGCGAGTTCCGCCATGAGCGCGGAAGCGCCGCGAGTTTCTAGTTCAATTTTGAGCCTATCCCGGATCTCAGGATCCGAGGGCGGTGCTTCGGGAAGGCCGAGAACAAAGTGTTTGAGGTAAAATCCCGTTCCCCCGCAGACAACAGGCAAACGGCCGCGAGAAGCGATATCCACGCAAGATTCATCGGCAAGACGGACAAAATCGCCCACATTGAACGTTTCATCGGGATTGCGGATATTGATCAGGTGATGCGGTAATCGGGCAAGGAGATCAGATTCTGGTTTCGCGGTGCCGATATCCATACCACGGTACACTTGCATGGAATCGGCCGATACGACTTCCGCCGGGAACGCGGCGCCGGGGCCTCCGAAGAGGCGGTCCAACACGGCGGTTTTTCCAGACGCCGTCGGACCGAAAAGGACAAGAACGGGAAACGTCAATTTTCTAGATGGAAAGCAACCATGCCGTTGAACACCTGGCGAGCTCCGAGAGATACAACTTTGCCGTCATTTTTTTCAACTTCGGGATCGCGCAGCATAGAAAGTTGATAAGCACGGCGGGAAGCCGCGCAAGTAACCTCATACATGTTCTTCTGGTACTCTATTAGCTGTTCAAGCGGGAAAATCATCAGATTACGCTCCTGGGAGTGATAAAGCGATAGCATTTATTAATATACCTTTCCCGATGCCACCGTGTAAAGGGTTCGTTTCTACGCGTCTATCCTTGACCCCGAAGGACACAGTGACTACCTTTATTCAGTGGCCGTCCGGACGTGTTCTAATTTTATCCGGAAGCGCCGAAAGAGGAGGTGAAGGCCGATGAAAAACGTTACGCCTTCGAATATCCCGTCATGGCTGAAACCGACGACGGCGATTCTTGCGGTTATCGGAATCGCGGTGTTCGTGCTTTTCAGTACGAGTTTCTACATCGTAGACCAAACGGAAGAGGCGGTAGTGACCAGGTTCGGTCGCTATCTGGAAACGAAGGGGCCGGGTATGCATTCCAAACTGCCGCTCGGCATCGATATGCAATATCCGGTAAAGACGCGTGTGGTGCAAACCGAACAATTCGGGTACCGGACATTGAAAGCCGGACTCAACACCGTGTATTCCGATAAGCAGTACGCTGAGGAATCAACAATGCTGACGGGCGATCTGAATATCGTCGATGTGGAATGGATTATTCAATACCGCATTGTCGATCCGCGATCATGGCTCTTCAACGTACAAGAAAAAGAACAGACGATTCGGGATATCTCCCAATCGGTCATCAATCAGCTCGTAGGTGACCGAGCGATTTTGGACGTCATCGGTCAAGAACGGACGAGTATTGAAATAGAAGGCACCAAATTAATGAATGAGATGCTGAAAGGCTACGGGCTAGGCATTTCCATCATCGCGGTCAAGCTCCAAAACATTGTGCCGCCAAAAGGCGTTCAACAAGCTTTTGAGGATGTAAATAAAGCAATTCAGGATATGAACCGCCTTATCAACGAAGGAAAGGAAGCATACAACAAGGAAATTCCGCGCGCTCAGGGCGATTCCGACCGCTTGGTGCAGGTCGCGCAGGGTTACGCCGCGGAACGTGTCAATAAAGCGAACGGCGATGTCGCGCGTTTTAATTCCGTCTATGATGAATATCGGAAAGCGCCTGACGTCACTCGGAAGCGACTCTATTATGAGATGATAGAGGAAGTGTTCAAAGACACTCAGGGGACTGCTCTGATCGATCGGCGCTTCGACAACATGCTGCAGATGAGAAACTTGAAAAGCGCGGGAGGAACCAAATGAAAAAACTGATTCCCATATTAGTAATTCTCGTGTTGGCTTTTGCCTCTTTTCTGATCGCGAATCCTATATATACCATTAAAGAAGGCGAGCAGGTCGTCGTCATCCGTCTTGGAAAAATCGTGGCGGCTAAATCGGACGCGGGTCTGCATTTCCGCAGCCCGTTCATCGATTCTGTAGTGAAGTACCCCAAGAGAATAATGTCTTGGGACGGTGAAAGGCAGCGGATTCCGACAAAAGAGAACCAGTTTATATGGGTCGATACCACCGCTCGTTGGAGGATCTCCAATCCCGCGAAATTTTATGAATCGGTCACAACGCTGGAAGGAGCGTACGGAAGACTTGACGATGTTATCGATTCAGCGGTTCGAACCGTGATCGCCGACAACTGGCTTCGGGAAACTGTGCGGAATTCCAATATTATCAGCGAGCGAAAACCGACGGAAAAATTTGAAATCGGAGGAGAAGCCGATACTGGGTTGCTGACTGAATTCACCAAGACGGATACCAGCTACGAAAACATTCAGAAGGGCCGGCGTCAACTTGCCGAAGAGACCCTCACGTTGGCGCGCAAGCTAGTTCCCGAATACGGTATTGAGCTGATCGATGTCGTTCCCCGACAGATAAAATACTCCGATGAGCTAACCGAAAGCGTTTACAACCGAATGATCAAAGAACGCAACCAGATTGCGCAAGCGTTCCGATCCCACGGTGAAGGGAAAAAAGCCGAGTGGCTGGGAAAGCTGGAAAACGAACAGCGGTCATTGCTGTCTTCCGCGTACGAGAAATCGGAAAAGATTCGCGGCAAGGCCGATGCCGATGCGACGCGTATTTACGCGCAGGCCTATGGAAGAGATCCCGAATTCTTCGACTTTTGGCGCAGTGTTGAATCCTATAGACTGACCATGCCGAAGTTCGATAAAACCCTATCCACGGACTTGGATTACTTTAAGTATCTCTATTCCCCTAAAGGTCGCTGATGGAAGACTCTGTAGCACGTACGATAGAGGTCGATGGCGCACCGGTGCTCGGTGTCGACACCGGCCTCGGTCGGGAACAATTCGCGCGTTCCGGTCGCGGCCGACTGGCGGCCGGACCAGGGCGCCTGGTGACCGCGGCCGGAACGTATTCTCAATGGAAACTTGAGGGCAACACCGAAATTGATGGGCGCGTATTTGTATACGGGACCGCTTTTTCCGGTGTGCCGTTCCTTAATTTAGCTCAAACCGATGCCGACGCGGCTTTGGCGGCCTTGGCTGTCGCTGGCCGTTGCGCGGCGGAGGATTCCGAGGCGCCGCCCCCCCTGCCCGCCTCCCTCTTCGTCGGTAGCGATGGATCGCTCCTGATTCTACCTGAGAAAGAAGTGATCCGCGCGCTCGACGTTTCGGGAAACTTGGTTGACGGGGCCTCGCGATGGATGCATTCCGGTTTAGGCAGAAGCGAAACAACTCTCTTCACGTTGGCGGCTCTTGCCTACCGATTGCTGAGCGGTAGCGCCCCTTTCGATGCGGCCGGCGCCGAGGCAGTCGCCCTTGATATACGTGACGGCCGGGCGATGCCCCTCCGATTCGCTTCTCCCGGTGTCGATCCAGAGTTCGCTCGTCTGGTGGATGACGCCCTTGGTATCGCAGGTGGGGAAAAGCGGCCGCGACCGACGCTTGCTGATTTCTCTACTGCGCTGACGCACGCAAACGGCGTCAGTACCCTTAGAAAAGAAATTTCGGAAGCGGAACGGAAGCTGATTGAGGCCGAGGGAGAACGTTACCGAGCACGTTTGGAAGCCATCACTGGAAGAAAACGTTTTTTCCGGAAGAACAGCACGAAGATTATCGCAGTCTCCGCGTCCGTCGCGATAATCGCGCTCGCCGTATGGAGCGTCGTCGCCGGCAAGTCTCCTCAATTCGACACGGTAGGATTAAGTCCGCGGGATGTAGCGATGACGTTCTATTCCGCCTACAGCGAACTTGAAACGGAAAAAATGCAGGCGTGCGTCACTTCAGGCGCCGCGAAAAATGATATCGACGCAGCGATCAATATGTTCGTTATTTCCCGCGTACGAAGCGCGTACGAACGCGACGGCGGCTTTCTTTCCGCCTCAAAATGGGTCGCCTCGGGATCTCCCGAAACCACGAAAACAATATTCGGCCTGGTAGATCTGCGGATAGAGGAGACCGGTCGTCCGGACGAACTTATCGTCCTCTACAGTTTTTTCGCACCCGGACAAGGTGTTGAGGAACGCGAAGACCACGTCAGCTTGCTGCAAAAAGACAAGCGCTGGAAAATCAAGAACGTGGAACGAAAGGTACGGAGTAAAAACTAAAAATTAACGAATCTCATATTCGTTCATTTTATTAAGCAGAGTCCGTCGAGTAATTCCCAGCTCGGCGGACGTTTTTTCCCTGTGTCCGTCATGCCGAGCCAAAGCGGCTTCAATTGCCTGCTTTTCTAAATCCCTTAAAAGTAGCGGTCCATCTTCAGTCGCGTGAAAACCGGAACGTCCTGCCGCTAAAGCTAAAGGGTTCATTTCGGCGCCGGCGAAGGAAAAATCACGCGCGCAGAGGTATTCGCCATCGCAGAGAATAACTGCGCGTTCAACCGCGTTCTCAAGTTCCCGCACGTTTCCCGGAAACGGATATGAGGCGAGCAATTTCAGGGCTTCCGGATCGAGTCCACGTGTAGACTTACCCATTTCCGAAGCAAAACGGGAGGCGAAACGGGAAGCAAGCGCGGGAATGTCCTCGGGCCTTTCCCGCAAGGGCGGCAGGCGGAGACGAATAACATTCAACCGATAAAAAAGGTCTTCTCGGAATGTCCCTTTACGGACGGATTCCTCCAAATCGCGGTTGGTGGCCGCAACGATGCGCGCGTCGATCGGAAGACCCCTGGTACCACCCAGACGCATGGTCCGTTTTTCCTGAAGCACCCGAAGCATCTTGACTTGCAGTTGGAGCGGCATATCGCCGACTTCGTCAAGGAAAAGAGTACCGCCGGCGGCGAGTTCAAACAGGCCGATTTTTCGGCTTTCCGCGCCGGTGAACGCGCCGCGCTCATAACCGAACAACTCACTTTCCAAAAGGTTTTCGGGAATGCCGCCCAGATTGATCGGAATAAACGGTCCATCGGAGCGCTTACTCATACGGTGGAGTAGTCGGGCGACAACTTCCTTTCCCGTCCCGCTTTCTCCGGTCACCAGCACCGTGGAATTAGTCGGGGCGACGCGTTCGGCCAGCCGCCGTAGTTCCACCATGGCGGCGCCCGAACCGATCCATGCTTCTCCGGCGTCTCCGCGGATGGATTCACCGCCGGTCGCCCGTTTTGCCGCACCGGCGGCAGCCGCCATGCGCGAGTCGCCTATGGCCTTCCTTAAACGGACGACCAATTCATCGGGGGAAAAAGGCTTGGTCAGGTAGTCCGCGGCCCCTCGTTTCATGGCTTCCACCGCGTCGGCGACATCACCGTGCGCGCTGATCATGATAGCGGGGACAGCTGGGCCGCCGTCGCGTAGCCAAGAGAGAAAATCAAGCCCGGACATGCCGGGCATCCGCAAGTCCACCACCACCGCATCCACCCGCTCGGTTTCAAGCAATTCCCGCGCCGCCTCGCCGCTTTGCGCGCCGAGCGCATCGATGTTTTCGGTTTTGAGGTATGACACAAGTGATTCACGCAGGTTTCTTTCGTCGTCTATCACGAGCGCCCGAAGACGCTCGTCGTTTGTATCGTTCATCGATTATTTCCTTTGGATTCAGGCAGGTCTAGGGCGAATACCGTCCCGCCGCCTTGCCGCGGATGGTGAGAAATCTTTCCACCCGCGCTTTCCGCGTATCTTTTAGCCAGCGCGAGTCCGATACCGGCTCCGCTGGTCTTAGTAGTAAAAAAAAGATCAAAAACACGGTCTTTTTCTTTTTCGCTTATCCCTTTGCCCCTATCGGCCAGGGTGAACAGGACCCGCCCATGAGAGGTTTCCGCACTGAGAAGCGGCTGCGTGAATTCTTGGCCGTCCATGCTCTCCACCGCATTCGCGATAAGGTTGTCCAGAATCTGGTCCAGACGAAGCGGGTCGATGAATACCTGTGCGCCGGAAGAGCTTGGATCGCAGAAAGCGCTTAGGCGATCTCCGTACCGGGAAGTGTAGGAGGCAATCACGTCCGCGACGACAACCGGACATGGCAACCCTTCGTCCGCGCCGAGAAAAGCCTTTACGCGTGAAGCGAGCAGTGCCAGACGATCGGTTTCTTCCTCAATAATGCGTAGTCCGTCACGCTCAGT
>JBAYHM010000076.1:0-15829 GCA_041666155.1 Treponemataceae bacterium | reverse complement strand
TCGAGATCGCGCTTCCGTCGATGATGATCGCGGACATTACGTGTTCCCCTCCCTGAAGGCCATGATGTAGTTCATGCCGAACTCGTCGTTGCCCAGAAGCAGTTCTCTAGCCAGCCGGTAGGTCTCCTGGCCGTAGTCGATGGAAGCGAGGATTTTGTCGTTGATTTGAGCGGGATCCACAATGCCGCCGTCGCAGCCGGCATCCAGACAAAGCTTAGCGAACACCTGGTTGATCACGTTCCGCTTGGGGAAACCGTAGGATATGTTGCTCAGCCCCGGACCGAAGTGGATCGCCGGCCCGTATTCGGCACGGAGCGCTTTAACGGTATCGACGACCAGACCCGCGTTCCGGACATCCACGGAGGCTGGATACACCAGCGGATCAAGGAATATTTCCGGAAGCGCGATGCCCGCGGCGCGGAGGCAGTTCACCAGCAAGTCTAGGTTCGTTATCCGTTCTTCCACGGACTCGGGCATACGGGTTTCGCCGGTGGCTCCCGCGATGACGCAGGCGCCCGCTTTCGCGGCGATGGGAATGGAGGCGGCGCGTTCAAGAGAGACCGAATTGACCAACGGCTTGCCTTTGGAAAAGTCGCAGGCGGCAAGTCCCGCCTCAAGTATCTCAGGGTCGGACGAATCGATGCTGAGGGGGACGGATGACGCCTTCTGGATGACCTGGGCCGCCCAGCGGATCGCGGTGATCTTTTCGGCCCTCTCCATGCTGAATTCGTCTACGTTCAGGTCAAGGAACCAGGCGCCGGCCGCTTCCTGCTCCCGCGCCATGGCCGCGATGTAGCGCCGTCCGGCTTCCTTTTCGGCTTCCGTTCCGTATAAGCCCTGCTGAACGGCGACCGCGACATGGCGAACTTTGCCGGCCTTCCAGTCGTCGCCTTCCACGAAGGATGCGGGGATCGGTAAGCGGCCCGGGCCGGCGGTCTCTTTGAATACGAGCGCCTTTGATCCGTCTGGTAAACTTTCCACGAATTTCCCCGCGATCATCCTGACGCGGGTGCAGTGAATATTTTCGCCTATGATGATATAGGAGCCTTTGGTCGGCACGGCATACCCCTTCTTGAAAAGCGTTTGGAATCGCATTACACGCTAATGCTAAGATAGGGTAGGCCGAGTCGTATTGTAAAGATTCTTCTCTGCTCGATTTCCTAATATCCGCCTACTCCCAATCCAGCAATCTCCGTTGCCCCTGCAAGGTACGTATCTTTGTTGCGTCCTGGCTCACTTCCAGCGTGCCCTTGTAGGAGCCATCCGCTCCGTACATCGGGAAATAACGGATGTGGATAAACTTGCCGCCCATCTCTATCCAGAACTCCGCCTCGTTCTTTTCCCTCTTGCGGAACGCGTCCAGGATGCGCTCCACAATCGCCACGCTTTTGGGCGGATGGCAGTTGTGCACGTCGCGGCCGATGACGGCCGGACTGCGCGGGAAGATGCGCTCCTTGCCGTCGGAGTAGTAGAGAACGCGGTT
This sequence comes from Treponemataceae bacterium, assembly GCA_041666155.1. Classification (GTDB taxonomy): domain Bacteria; phylum Spirochaetota; class Spirochaetia; order Treponematales; family Breznakiellaceae; genus SZUA-426. The sequence goes on along the minus strand of JBAYHM010000076.1, from coordinate 14,346 downwards.
ATGCTCGTCCACGAAGCTGATATCCACCGGCATGGCCTTGAGCATCAGGTCGATCTGCTCCTTCGTCATCCAGCCTTCTCCCAGGCGGAGGGCTCCGGGCATATCTGATGGATCGGCATCCATGCCGCGCAAGTCGCTTCGCGACTCCGAGCTTTGCTCTGCGCGCGCATCCCTGCGCGCGTCCGGCTGGGTTGCGCCTTGGTCGGCGCTCTGCGGCAGTTTCATTTCGGCGATATCCGGGTCCCAGGCGCCGCCGGGGGTGATCCAAGCGTAGCCGATGGCCGCCTCGCCGCGGCGGATGGCGATCCAGTCCCTTTCCTCCAGCTTTCGCAAGGCTGTCGGAAGCAGGATGCGCTCTTCCATGAAGAACATGCGGGACACTTTCCCCGCTATCGACGACACGGCGCGGCGGAGCTTTGCGTAGTCGTTTTCCGTGAGCGCCTCGTCGGCTTCCCGGAACAGGGCGCGGACTTCGTCGTGTTTGCCCCACATCACCTTGCTTGGCGCGTCGAAGCCCTTGGCTTCCAAGTAGGGGAACAATTGGTTTTCCTTGCGCGTGTAGTGCACGACTATCTTTCTTAAATCGATGAGGGCTTTGCCGACGACGTCAGCCGCCGCCTTGCCGCGGGACCAGGGGAAGAGAAGAGGGAAGGCCGCGCGTCGAAGCCTCTTCACCGACTCTCTCGCCGCGTCGTTTTCCGCCATGAAGGTGTGGACCGGATGGCCGGGGACCTTATCGGGCTTTCCCTGCTTTTCCAGCGAATTCTCAAAGACTTCTACGTGGACTTCGCACAGGCGCTGGATTTCCTCGGCGGGCATCCCCGCTTTCATGAGCGCTTGCTCCATTGCGGCGATTTCTTCCGCGCTCACGTCTTTCACCAGCTCATCGAAGTCTTTTTTGACTTTCCCGACGCTTTCGCCGTCGTGGAGCCGTCCAATGATGACTTTCAGCTTTTCCCTTTTTTCGCCCTCGTCTTTCTGTTCTTCGCTCACAACCAAACCTCCTGGAGAATATTCCCTTCGGGGTCAACGGTAATCGATTTGATGGGTATATTGCGGCCCGAACCTATTGTTCGAGCTTTCTCACGGGCGTCCTGGGCGATTTTCACGAGCCCGCCGCAGCAGGGGACGTGCATGCGCAGCACGGTGAGCGTGTCGATCATCGCCTCGTCTATCATGACGGCGAGCTTGTCCGTGTAGCGGTCAAGGCCTTCGTCCAGTTTAGGGCATGCTATCGCGAGCGTCTTGTTCTTGAGGAAGCGCGAATGGAAGTCGCCGACGGAGAACGCGGCGCAGTCGGCGGCCAAAAGGAGGTTTGAGCCGCGGAACTGTGGATTACGCGGATTCACTAAGTGGAGTTGGATGGGCCATTGGCGCAGTTCCGATTTTTGCGTACCGACGTCCGCTTGCGCGTCCGTCGGGGCGTGGGCGGCTGAAGGCGTTGCGGCGAATCCTGTAGCTTGTCCGGCTGTCTTGAAAGCGAAAGCCTTCATCCCCGGACACCCCGCGGGAACGTTATGGCCGCCGTGCGTGTGGGGATCGGCGATGGCTTGGGCGGCGGAAGCATCGTAACCCGTGGGCGGTTCGATCCCTCGTTCCTTGAGGACCGTCAACGCGATCTTGAGATACGCGTCCTCGCCGTGGTCGCGCAGGTGGTCAAGGTGCGCTTTGATCGTGGCGGAACCCTTGGGGACGATGTTGTCCTCCATGACCCTTCGTTCTTCGTAGGCTACAGCCTCTCGTTCTTCCACCAGGATGGCTCCTCGCGGGCAAGTTCCGATGCAGGCGCCCAGTCCGTCGCACAGGAGGTCTCCGACAAGGCGAGCTTTTCCGTCAACTATCTTGAGGGCTCCCTCAGGGCAACCGTTAGCGCACAAGCCGCAGCCGTCGCACAAGTCTTCATTGATCGCTATGATTTTCCGTTTCATCGTTTTCCTCTCCTTCATTGTTCGCTACAAGGAGATGGTAAGCAAGTTTTACGGTTTCATCCGTAACGCCGGTTACGATACGGAAAGATACCTACCTTGTTTTCGCCGTCGTTCGTATCGACTCGGCCCCCTTCTTTCGTTATCTTTAAGGTGATGAACCTTCTTCCCGACGGCGTTTCAGCCGAAGACCTTTTCCGCGCGAATGAATTCATCGCGCGCGGCGACTACGAGAAGGCTATTCGTTTGCTCGAACTGCTGGTCGCCGATGATCCGACCGAAAGTTCGGCGCTTGCCGCGCTTGGCATAGCGTTCACCGAGAGCGGAGAGCACGGCAAGGCGCTAAAGGCGCTTCTCAGGGCGATCGATCTAAAAGAGGACGATCCGGACGCCCACGAAGCTCTCGGCTGCGCGTATTTCCGGTTAAAAGAGTACGAAAAAGCGGAACGGCATTTGGAACGCGCGCGGGAACTGTCCCCTGCCGATGGCGGAATTTTGCGCAACTTGGGTGTTGTTCGGAATCAAATGGGAGATTGGGAAGAAGGAACGCGTCTGATCGAGCGCGCCTTCGACCTCAATAAGTGGGATTACCAGGCAGTATACGCGCTCGCTTCGGTTCGGTTGCGACAGGGCGAATTAGGCGAAGCGATCAATTTGCTCGAGCGCGTGGCCGACGAAGATTCCCCAATGGATCTCAAGGTGCTCGCCATCGACCATGTAAAGAATCTCAAACGATACCTGCGCGCGTAATCGCTTAGCGAAACATCCTTGAATGCCGTACGCCGTGATCCTCAAAACTTGGGCCGTCCTTGAAGAAGTCGGCGAACTCTTCCGGGATCAAGCGGAACGCCTTGTCTGAAACGCCGATCGTACCGTCGTCGACCGCTTTCATTCCCAAATGATAGATGAAATTGATGTGCTCGGAAACCACGGTACCCGTACTTCCGGGGCGTCTCCACGGAGCGTCGCCTTGGTGGACGGCAAAGCGGAACCGGATCGGAAGCTCGATCCTGAAGTTTTCATAGCCGATCAACGCGCGGTTCAACTGGAGTTTGATCAGATGAAGGATCGGGGTCGCTTTTTCATCGGCGGCAGGGAAGAGGACAAGATTTGAAGAGGCTTCGCGTATCCACAGTTTGCCGCCCTGTTCCTCAGCCCATGCGTCAATAAGCTGGGCAAAATCTCCCCGCAATTTATCCAGCCGCTTTTCCCCGAGGTGTCCGAGTAATTCTTTTTGCTGTCCGAGAGCAGCGAAAACGAAGGTGAATGGATAGCACGTTTCCGTTTTCAACTTCTCCCAACCGGGGAAAGGCGGGAATATCGGTTTATCGGTGGGCGCTCCTATATTCGTGGATTCACAAGCTGCCGTTTCGCCGCGCGCGCGGATTTCCGCCAGTACTTTCACTCGGTTCATGCGTTCGGCGGTCAATACCGGCATCTTTTTATATAACGCGGGTCCGACGTAGTCGGCGGCTCCCGCATGGAACAAGGCAGCCGGATCTGAAATTACCCCACGGCGGTCAAGGACGCCCCACGGATCCTTGGTCCGTGATCCGAATTCCAATATTTTCTCTTCAGAAATTACCGCCGGATCAAAATATACAAGCGTGCCGACCGCTTTTGTTTTAAGTGTGCGGGCACAGCCGGCAGCCGGGAGCAGCGCGATCTCCGCGTCTTCAGTCAGTGATGCGACCGCCTTCACGTACGCGGCATCTTCGGGGTTTTCACAATAGACCGTTATTTTCATAGGTTTTCCATATCTATGCGGTACAGGTGCAAAGAGGTCCCATCGACATGTTCTTCGCAGAATCTATCGAGCAGCACTCTGTCCAGCGTTTGCGCGAGCGTGTTGCTCAAGCACAGAGTATCCGGAGGAGTTCGTTTCGACTCAAGTTCAACAATTTCTTTAGCGGTTTCCTGTTTTGAGATTTCCGTGGTTGAAGCGCTGTACTGGAGCGGTCCGGTATGAGCCGCGAGCCGAACGGAAATAGGTTCCCCGAGCACATTCGCCGTCCTGTTGAATAGGAATAATTCGTGGATAAAGGATACTCCGGCCAAGGCCGCGCTCGTGGTCCCCTGTCCATAGTGGAAAGCGGCCATGCCGCCGTCTCCTTCCCAACGCCAGACTCTGCCGTGCCGCTGTTCGACCACGCGGGTAAATCGTTCTCGGAGGTCTCCGTACATCGCGCGGGCGGCTTCTTCCCCGTGCTTGCGCACGATACGGGAGTTTTTGACGATATCAAGCCTGAGCAGAGAGAATCGGTATTCTTCGTCTTCCAAGAGTCTTCCCCAATTCGGCGTTCGCCGAATCGTAGGGTTCTCCATAAAGTGCCGGGTGCTTTCGTCCCAGACGTACCCTTCGGCCTGAATGGCGCGGAATAAATCCCGCAGTACCGGAATCTTATACGGCCGTCCCATGAAACCCTCTCGGTCCAAGAGTGCCATCCGTTCAACCAATAGAAGGAATCGTCCATCGGCAACGGCATCATCAACGACCGCGGAGGCTGCTATCTGTCCGGAAATAGGAATACTATCCCGAAATCCGGTCCGCACATGCAAGTCATAACCCCGCATGATCTCTTTTGCGATTCGGCCGGTCATATCGGCCGGGATCGAATCTCCCAAGGCAGTTTTTGCCATCCTGAGGAGAGAAGCGCGTACTTTTTCCATAATTAAGCGATTATATCATGTGTTTGTTAAAAATAAGCTAGAGACGAGTAACGAACAAGTTTTCTTGGATCATGGTCGGGGCGGTCTGACGAATCGGAAGAGGAAAGGACTATAGGCCTTTTGTCTCCTATCAACGCAGTTCCCATAAGCGATGCGCAGCCGGCGGCGCCGCAGCCCGAAATGGTTCCCGCGCCGAGGCTTTCGATTAAGAGCCTGTGGTCTCCCGATTCCAGACAAGCGACGAATCTATCGGCGTGCGCATTCGCGGTAGCCGTCGACAGATTCGCGCAGAGGTTCGTGGAAACGATGATCAGCGTACTGTCCGCGATCGGACCGAACACGATGTCCAAGCCTCCCGACAAGCCGCGTATAATGGATGCGCGATTTCCCCCGATCAAAATCGGCACGATTGAAGCTGACGGAAAACCGCGTTTTACGAAAGGAAGGAGAATCTCTATGGAGTGCTCCTCAAGATGAGGAATGTCGTTGGTAATGAAGAAGGTGCCGCAGCTCTCCAGTTCGGAACAGAGTTCCTTGTCTACCGTGAGTTCTCCGATCGGTGTTTCAAAGTATTCCGATTCGCTGAGAAAAATGCCCTCAGACTTATCTTGATGTAGGGGCCCGATGATGACGACCGTGGAGATATTCCTTCCGGAAGCCGCGCTGAACGCATCGGATGCCGCCTGCCCCGACAGGTCCCAGCCCGCGTGCGGAGCGATGATGGCAACCGCCTGATTCCTTTGTTGCTTTTTTTTGGAATTCCCTTTCGCTTCGAACGCGGCTAACGCCGTTTCGAGGGCTCTCGGCTCATCCGGATAGAATATTCCCGCCACGGTTGGAGATCGTCGTTTGGGATAACCTGCACCAGCATTGCTCATACCTCTAGCTTAGGTCGGCGCCTTTGATCCCGCAAGTGAATAACGGTATCCCGCTTATTCTTCCTTGCAATGCTCCAGGGCTTTCAAGCGTGAGATATCAGAGGCAAGGTGAAGGTTTTTTTCCTGAGTCGGGAGTACTGTCCCCTTGGGAGCGTTCTTTGCGCGCCTGAGAAATTTGACCTGGGTATAGTAGAGATCCGCTTCACCCGCGTTTCTGCCCTTGGAATAAAAGAGGGCGAGGTTTCCCGCGTCCAGAAGTACTTCAAGGGGGACGCTTTTGCCCGCGCGCGCTTTAACGAAAACGTAGCCGCCGGGGAAGTCGCGGGTGTGGAGCCACAGGTCGGCTCCTTTCACATAATGGCGCAAGAGGTCGTCGTTTTCCGTCGCGTCCCTGCCGACTATGAGAAGCCATCCATTTTTTCGGAACGAAAGGCCCGGTCGTTTCTTTTTATCCGGCGCGACCGGCGCGGCTCGTAGTTTTCGGATTGCCTTGTGGAGAACAAGCGGGTTTTCCTCGGCGAGCAGACGTTCGCGTTCAGATGCCAGAGTGTCCCTTTCCGTGAGGGAATCGGCCAGTTCCGCATCGACCTCCGATAACCCATGCTTCGCTTTGCGGTACTGCTCGTAATAGGTTTCAGCGTTTTGCGGCGCCTTCTTTTTCGGATCAAGACGGATTTTTACCGGAGTATCCGTGTAGAAATTGACCGTCTCCAGCCACTCAGCCCCGGCGGGGACCGTGCCGATAGCCGCCATTATAAGGTCCCCATACTGTTTCAATATCTCCGCGTTCTCGTATTCGGCTTTTTTCCTCTTAAGCGATTCGATGGACGCGGTCAGCCGGGCGTCGCGGCCGTCAAAGGTTTTCCGTACCTGCTCGCGGAGCGCTTCAAGTGACAAGGCTCCGGCGTGTTCGGCGTACCAGGCGTCTATTCGTTCATTGAAGCTGCCCGGTCCGCTCAGATCGCGGATTTCGTAGATTTTCTCGGGCTTCCCGCCTGTGTCGGCTTTTGCTTCGGCTTCCTCCGGCGCGTAACGTCCTCCGGTAATTTCTCCCCGTTTCGGGCTGCGGCGCATCGCGTCCAACACGACTCCCGTTTCATCCGTGACGACGATGTTCGCGGCGTTAGACCAGAGCCGGAGATATGCCCGAAATCGGTCCTCTCCGTGGCGGATTACGAGTCTGACAATGCGGTCGCGGCCGAGTTGTACGGCTTCCTCGATGTGGCCGTCCCTGATCTTTGATTTGAGAAACTCGGCAAAGCGCAGCGGTTTCTCACTTTTCGGCACCGCGCGGAAGGTTTCGTGGAAGCGACAGGCACCGGGGGTCAGCGCCGCCAGTACGGCGCGCGCTTTTCCCTCTTTATAAACATGGAGGCAAAGCACGTCGTAGGAGGGTTGGACGATTTTCTGGATCTGCGCTCCGACAAGGTCTAGTTCCGAGAGCGCCAGGTCGATTTCTTTCCAGTTGAGCGACATTGCTACAGGGTACCCCAAGAGTGATCTAAAGGGAAGATTCGATCTTTTGCTTGCGATGGATCCCGGCAAGGGCTACACTCAAATCCATGAGCGCCATTCTATCCCGTTTCTTTCGTTCTCCCCTCGGCCTTGGTCTTTGGCTTTCGTGTGCTTTCCTCGCCGTTATGTTGTCCCTTTTTTTCGGATTGCCCTTTTGGGGTTCGGTTCTATTATGCGTTACGGCGGGCGGCCTAATGAGCGTTCTCCTTCTACTCACGCCGTTCGGCGCGCGAAGCGTCGTTGCCGAACGTGATCGGGATAGGTCGGACCGCGACGCGCGGGCGCTCGGCGGCGTCGCCGCGGCGCGCAAACGTTTAGCGCTCCTTCGCCTTGAAAACGAAGCGGTAAAAGCGGAACTGGATCGACTTATCCTGACCGCGGGTAAATACTTGGAATCGGCGGTCAAAAACGACAGCCGAGATCCTAAAGCCGAAGACGCGGTGCTCAGCGCGGTTGAAGTCGTAAATGATTACCTGCTGCTCGTGGACGCCGCTTCTTCGCGGAAACGCGGTGGAGAGCCGGACGGAGAGGGGACCGTAGTCGAAAGGACGATTCGCGCTCTCTCGGCCTCCTCCGATGAAATAGAGCGCTGTCTCGGCGTCGTTTCGGCTGCGTCGGATCGTGCTGCCATCCGGGAGGAATTGCGTTGAAAAAGGTATCGGTTCTTGTTGCCTCCTTGTTTTTCTCGGCATTTTCTATAGCGTTCGCGTTAACGGCCGACCTGGAATCGGCGGAAATACTCATGGTTCTGCATAGCGATGGAAAGGCCGACGTAAGCCACACCCTTTCCTGGAATGTGAGCGACGGAACCATGGGCGCTTTCTACTTTCAGGGCGAAGAAGCGCCGCTCGCCTGGGATCCCGAACGCTGTTGGGCGGACTTGAGCGACGGGACGCGAGTGCCCCTGGAGATAAAGAGGGCCGGCGATAAATGGGACGTCGTTCTTTCAAAAGGTCGCCGCTCCAGCGGACGCGCGCTTTGGGTTCTTACCTACGGCGCGGACTTGGCCGCCGCGGACATGGTGGGAACGACCGAATCCGAAGCCCGGGGAAAGCTTCTCTTTTTCCATTGGGCTCCGCCGCGCTGGGATGAGGCATTGGAGCACCGGACGGTTACTGTCGTGTTTCCCGTGCAGGTCCCCGAAGGCGCCGCGGGCGATTCCCGTTCAGCCTTTCTTTCCGATCTCGGATTCGCGACCGAAAAGTTCGTCAACGAACAAAACCGTATCGATTACTTCGCGGTAAAGGGGACCGACGGCAATCACTATCTGGCCTTGCGTTTTCATCAAGTAGCGCCCGTTGTTCGCGCGACCCAGGAACTGCAATTCTATTTTTCAGTCGATAGATTCGGAGCGTTTTTTGAGCCGCTCCTTGCGAGGTCGGCCGAATCCTCCGAGGTTGTCGAATCCGAGGGAGTTCCCTCTTCTTCCCCGTCCCCCGAAGCGTACTCCGACCCGCCTCCCGATTGGCGTAACACGCCGCTGGTAGCGTTCTTCGTGTTCGGCGGCCTCGTCGCCGTTTCGGCGTTTCTGTACCGCCGCAAAATCGCGCGTTTCCCCGCTGCCGTCGCCAAAGCGGAAGGCATCGCCTGGGCCGGCGATTCGTGGCTGCCGCCGCGCCTTGTGCAGGGTACTTACGCCAAAGAAGGAAAAATCGCGGAAAATCTGCACCCGATAGAAGCCGCGTTATTGTTCGAGCTCCCTTTGGCCCGCGTCGTCGCGATCATGCTCGACGGTCTTGAGGCGCGCGGACTGCTCCGCGTAACTCAGGAAGCCCCTCTGCGCATCGAACGCCTGGAAGCGGGGGCGGCGGCTATGCCGTCGGCCTCCAAGCCGTCGGCCGGCGACACGCCCGTCGCGGATCGCGATTACGACGAGCTTTTCCTGCGCTCCTTCGATGTAGACGGCTGGGTGCTGTCCGGCATTCTGGCCGATTTTTTTGAAGCGGCGCTTAAGCGGCTTCAGGAGAAAATCTGGGATTGCGATATTGAGGCGACCAAGGCTTATTACCGGAAAAAGATACTTGATGCCGAGGCGTCACCGGTTCCCGACCGCGCGTCCGTCGACCCCTTCATGCGTGAACGCTATTACTGGTATTCCTGGGCTTATCTGCAGACGCACTCCGACAGGCGATCGGCCATCGCGCTTCCGCCTGAATTTTCAGGCACCTACGCGGCATTTATGGCTTCGTCCGCGTGCTTCTCCGGCTGTTTCAGCCCGGAAGGCCTTGCGGGTACGGCTTCCGCCTGCTATTCGGCTTGCCATAACGCGTGCCACAGCGCCTGCCATTCCGCCTGCCATTCGGCGTGTCACAGCGCTTGTCACAGCGCCTGCCATTCCGCGTGCGTTTCAGGCGGGGCACGCTGATGAACAGCTTAGCGTGGATCGATGATTTTTGGTCGCGCGCCGGTCCACGGATATTTTCGCGTGAAGAGGATGGAGTCCTCATTCTGCCTCCCAACCGTGTTTACCGCATCAACTCGACGGCAGCTTCCCTAATCGCCTACCTGAAAGACGGCGGCAAGGCTTCGCTTTTTCGCTTACCGGCCGGCGGCGCCGAAAAGGATGTTGCCGACTTTTTCGGCGACTTGGCCGCGCTTTATCGCGGGGAAGAAGCGCGGAACGGGACGGTAAGCGACGCTCCCTACGATTTTTCTTTTACGCGCCTGCCGGTGCTCGCGGAAATCGCCGTAACGTATCGATGCAATAACGCGTGCCGCTTCTGCTATGCCGGTTGCGGGTCCCAGGGCGCCGACGCGGCCGCCGAGCGGCGTCACGAGCTTCCAACACGCGATCTTGAGCGCGTCATCGATATTTTTGCCGATGAGGCGCGCGTTCCTTTCTTTTCGTTCACCGGCGGGGAACCGCTCTTGCGTAATGATCTTGAGCGTCTTGCCGCGTACGCGAAGAAAAGAGCTTTATCCATCAACCTGGTAACGAACGGAACCCTTGCCGACCGTTCGCGCGCGGCGTCGCTGGCCAAGGCGGGCATCTCCAGCGCGCAGGTTTCCATTGAGGCGCCCGACACGGCTCTCCACGATTCCCTGACCGGCCGAAATGGAGCCTTCGACCAAACCGTAGCGGGTATCGCCGCGTTGCGCGACGCCGGGATTTCCACTCAAACGAACACGACTATCACCCGCGACAACCTTGACGTCGCCGCGAGAATGCCGGCTTTTCTCGCGGATCTCGGCATCGAGCGTTTCGCCATGAATTTGTTTATCCCGACCGTCCGTACCGAAGAATCCGATCGTCTCTTCGTCTCCTACGCTGAAATCGGCGCGGTCGTGGACGCGGTCGCTCATGCGGCCCGGAAAGCGGGACTTACGTTTTTCTGGTACAGTCCGACTCCATTCGGCGCGTTCAACCCCATCGCGCGGGGCCTGGGGAACAAGAGTTGCGCCGCGGCCGACGGACTTCTCTCGGTTGCGCCCGACGGTTCGGTTTTACCCTGTTCGTCCTGGGACGAAAGTTTAGGCAACCTGATGCAGGACTCATTTAGCTCGATTTGGTTTTCTCACGCCGCCGCCTTCTACAAGGAAAAACGCTTCGCGCCCGCGGCTTGCCGCGCCTGTGCATCCTTCGTCGCCTGCCAAGGCGCTTGCCCCCTCTATCGTCGATACCAGGGACTCGGCGACGCTGACCCGTCTCCCTGCGAGCTGGAATCTCCGGCAGTTTTAGAAAGGAGCCTCAGATGATACCCGTTCGCGTCTCCTACCGCGTTCCTGGTCTCGGCACCGACGCCAGGCTCGTCGTATTCGTGCTGTGCGCCGCGCTCGGCATCGTGCTGCAGATTTTGGCGCCGATGGCGGCAGGGTTCGGCACTTTGATCATCGCCGTGCCGCTGATTCTTCTGACAGCCAAACCGTGGACCAATAAGCCCAAGGATACGGGTGAAGAGGACTGGCAGCCGGCGGGCATGGCGGAAGTCGATCGGATTGCCGACGCGTTCCGTTCCGCCCGAACGATTAAAATCCCCTTCTGGTACCGTCCCGCTTCCGGTTTACCGCTTTCCATACTCCTCGGAATGTCTGCTTTCGTATCGATCCCTTTCGATACTCGCTTCTCCCTGGTTTTTTTTGACGCGTTGCTCCTTCTTTGGCCGACTCTTCACTTTTTGCGCATCCGGATCTGGATTCCCCGCAATCTTGAGATGTCGATGCGCTGCATACAGGCGGCACTTACCGTTGATCTTCCCGCGACCGTTTCGGTGACGCCTTATCTGCGTCTTGATCGCGACGCTGAAGGTTTGCGTATTCCCGAAGATATCCGTCTCATGGTCGAACCTCGGCGCGCGCCGTCTGATCTGGTCGGTATTCAACTTCAGGCGGCGATCAATTCCGGACCCAGCGGAGCGGTCCCTTATCTGTACGCCGTCGTCTTGACGCGCGGCAAAGGTCCATCCTGGCGGGTCGCGGCGGCTTTCCGCGCGCGAGGATATTCCGTGGAACCGGGTGGCGACGACGAATACGGTACGGTCGTCATTAGGCAGGATACCGCGGCCGGTGGGTATCATACCGACGATGTGGATTGTCACCGACTTATGACCCTCGTTCTGGAACTCGTTCAGGCGCTTTGATTCGCGCGCGGGATCCATCCCCCGCGGCTCTGTCGCGAGGTTGCTGATTCCTCGTTTTTTATTGCCCCATCCACTGCCGTAGGGTACTATTGAAGGTGGAGAGCAAAATGTGCGTATCGCGCTTGTTCATTATCAGCTGACACGCGACGGAGTTTCCTCCGTTATAGCCCGACAAGCTCGTTCCCTGAAAGATGCGGGCGATGAAGTGCTGGTAATCGCCGGCGAAGCCGAGACGCAAGAAGCTGAATTCGGCGGGGCTCCTCTGGCGATAGTGCCTGATCTTTGTTACGAAGCACAAAAGGAAGAGAACGAGGCCGTTGATCGTCTCGTCTCATCTCTTCTGTTCGCTATGGAACGTCATTGGGGAAGCGTCGCCGATATAGTTCACGTGCATAACCCTCTTATACGAAGAAACCGCTTGCTTCTTCCCGCTCTGAGAATACTCAAAGATCGCGGTATGAAACTTTTGTTGCAGAACCACGATTTTGCGGAGGATTTTCGCCCGGACGTTTACCATTCCGGCGCATCTTATATCGATGATGTTCATTACGCGGCGGTTAACGGCCGCGATTTTTCTTTTCTTCGACGCGCCGGGCTCGATGCTGTCGGGACGCATCTCCTGCCGAATGCGGTGACGGCCCTCCAAGCGAAAGAAGGTTTGAAGCGTACGCGCTATCTGTATCCCGTGCGAGCCATGAGGCGAAAAAACATCGGTGAGGCGCTCCTTCTGTCTCTTTTCATCCCGAAGGGACGTACCGTCGCGGTCACGCTCCCTCCCGTTTCCGAAGGAGACGCTCCCGACTACGCTCATTGGCGCTCCCTGGCTTTTAAGATGGAACTTCCGGTTGAATTTGAGGTTGGGGAGAACGCTACTCTTCCGGAACTTTTGGGTACTTCCTTCTGCGCATTGACTACCTCCATAAAAGAGGGTTTCGGTTTTTCATTTTTAGAACCGTGGACCGCGGGCAGGGCGGTAATTGGTCGACGAATCGACTATGTATGCCGCGATTTTGAACAATCAGGTGTTCGTTTCGATTCTTTCTACAATTCAATCTCGATACCGATGGTCTATTTGCCGGCGCCGCTCTTGCGCCACAAACTGGAGGCCGCTCTCGCGTTGACCTATCGTTCATACGATGTATCGCTGCCTCCATATTCGCTTAAAGCGCTCACCGACGATCTTTTCTCTCGCGACTCGTTTGATTTCGGCAGGCTTGATGAAGAATTGCAGACCGACGTACTCGATACCATAGTATCCAATTCGGCTGCCCAAGCCGACATTCTCGACGCGAATCCGTTTCTCGCCTCCCTCGCTTCCTGGGAACCTAACGAAAACACGATCGAGGCAAACCGGGAAAAAATCCTGAACGCGTATGCCCCTCAAGCTGCCGCGCTTCGTTTACGGGAGGCTTATCGAGCTGTGGTTGATCATCCGGTACGCCATCGTCTCTCCAAATCGGTACTGCTGGATCTGTTTCTTGACCCGACCAAACTTTCCTTGATCGGGTTAGGGCGGGATTGAATGAATCGGAGGCTTGATGGAACGTCGCGACCTGCTTTCTCTTTCCGTGTCTACGCTTTGCCGCGGCGTTGACGTTGTAGAATTGGACCGGCTGCTGTCCGCCGTGTCCAGTCGGGTTGAATCTCACCCCAAAGGCGCGGTCGTGCTCCTGGCCGGCAGCCGCTACGACGCGCTCCGGGTCATCCTTGAAGGTTCGGTCAGCGCCGAAATGCACCATCCGAACGGGAAGTCGGTCACCATTGAAACCATCGACGCTCCCGATCCGATCGCTCCCGCCATCCTGTTCGCGCCTCGGCGCGCGCTCCCAGTGACGGTGGTCGCCGCGACGGATGTTCGACTCCTGACGCTACCGCTGGAAGCGGTGCTCGACCTTTGCCAGAAGAATCGGTTTTTCCTCGTCAATTTTCTTTCCGAGATCGGCGGCAAGATTTCTCTATTTGCGGAAAAATTCCGGCTCTTGGAATTTTCCAGCCTACGAAAGCGCATCGCGGCTTATCTCGCGCCTCGTATTGAGGACGGTTCATTCACTCTGCCGTTTCCGAAGGAAAAGCTCTCCGAATTTCTTTCGGTCGCGCGGCCGAGCCTTTCACGAGAGCTTTCGGCGATGGTTTCGGACGGACTCATCGCTGTTGACGGGCGCTGTATTCGCGTCACGGATTCCGAGCGTTTTCGCGCTGTGATTGAGGGAAAGGAAGACTAATGGGGACTTTGAAAACTTCAGTTTTTTGAAGTCAACCAAGTTTAACGATCAGCCGTTTCCCGCGGAGCGCGCGCCGTTTCAAAACGGTATCTTAACTCCCCGCGCGAATCGGCCGATACTTACGCTGTGATATCAACAGAAGTGCTGCAAATGCTTATCGCTGTTTTCAAATCTTGGGAAGTGATCGCGGTCACCATCGCGATCGTGCTTTATCTTTTCTTGGTGTTTTACGTTGCCCGGCTCAACCGTCCCCGCCGTGCGCCGGGCGGCCGAAAAATGAAAGCGCCTAAAGCGGCAAAGAACGCGGCTCCGGAACCCGCGGAAGTCGAAGTCACCGACGAAGAATGAGCCTTGTCGAGCTTTCCCTTCCAAAGCACTCCTTTCCGTATCCGTAGATCCCCTTCTTTCGTAAGTCGCGCGATAGCCAGTTTCGCGTCATCCATCGTCCATCCGTTTGATCCCCGCTCGGCGATGATGCGAGACGCCTCATCTACCGAATAGCGCCGCGCGTTTCTTCGAACAAAACTGAGTACCGCTTCCCGTTCTCTATACCGTGATG
>JBAYHM010000075.1:0-15897 GCA_041666155.1 Treponemataceae bacterium | reverse complement strand
TTCGCCGCGGTTGATCGCGAGAACGCGGTGCGGTTTGACTTGGGAAAGCGGCTCGGCGAAGTCCCAGTACATCTGGTAGGTCGATGTTTTCTTCTTTTCGTCGTCGCCGACGCCTTTGACGATGATCCGGCCGTCATTGAGATAGAAGGATTTGACCGAGGCGCGGTTTGCCGGGTCCTGCGATACGCGCTCCGCGATGATGTCCATGGCGCCCTGCAGGGCGTCGTCCACCGAGGCCACCGACAAAGCCGGGTTTTCGGCGTCTTCTTTGACAAACTCTTCCGCCTTCTTGCGGAGAGCCGCGGCGCTCATTTCAAGCATCGCGTCGGCCAGCGGTTCCAGCCCTTTTTCCTGGGCGACCATGCCGCGGGTTTTCTTCTTGCGCTTGTACGGCGCGTAGATATCTTCAAGTTCCGTGAGCGTCGCGGCTTTCGCGATGTTCACATAGAGCCCTTCAGTCAATTTCCCCTGATCGAAGATGCCGCGTACGATTTCCAGACGGCGGGTTTCAAGGTTTTTCCCGCTCGTGAACCCGTGGTCCACGTCGCGCACCTGAACTTCGTCCAAACTTCCCGTCATTTCCTTACGATATCGTGAGATGAACGGAACCGTACTCCCTTCGGCGATAAGACCGACAACGGCGGAAACTTGATTGACGCGGATCTTCAGATCTTCCGCGATACGCTTCATAATCTCGACCTCGTTGACAGCGAGACCGTCGATAAACTCTTGGTTGATTTCCATAGCGAGTGGAATTGTACACTATGGCCCCAAAAAGGCAAGATGTAGCGTCCATGCTACCGCAGAATCGCGAAGCGATTCTGCGCATTAGACTGCGCGCGCATCCATGCGCGCGGGCCACTGGACGAACGGGCCAATGGATGAGTGGGTAGGCGGTGTTTGACGAGAGGAGAGAGGATTGAGGCGCAACGGCGTCGTTGACGCGTCGATACAAAAATAAGTGAGAATCGTTGTTTAATGTTCCCGAGGGGGATAACATACTTCACAGACATAAAAAGTTGAAAAAACCTATTCCATACACGGAGGATCATTGTGAAAAAATTGCTAGCGGCAATCGGGCTCGCGGCCCTGATCGCGGGATCAGCGGCAGCCGATCCGATCATTTCTGTTTCATCAATCGGCTCTTTCTTGACTGGCGGGCTTTTCGGAAACGAACTGGATTCGGCCTTTTCAGTGTCCGATTCCCAATTCGGAAAACTCGGTAAGAACTACTTGTTCACCGGCGTGACAAATATCAATCAGTCCGCGCTGACCAATACGTCCGAAAGCGGCATTATCGCCGGTTTCTACAAGGCGGGGGCGACGCCCTGGTCCGTAGTAGGCGTCGCCTACCATGACCTCGCCGGTGCGGCGACCGCAGCCACAGAGTCTACGGTCCTCGCGGCACCCAATACGGTCCCCGTAGTTTCCGGAACGACTACGACCAACTACGAGTGGACACCGAAAACGACCACGACCAAGCAGACCGGCGTCGGTTATCGCACCATCAACGATAGCGTCGGCTTCTACACCAAGCTCGGCGGCTTCAACGTCGGCGCGGAACTGAACGTCAATCTGAGCAATGCCGGCTACGCTCCGGGAAGCAACACGGAAGTCACAGTTACCGACTTCTATAACACGACTCCTGGAGCGGCGCCGGTTACGGCGACTTCCGGCTCTAAGAAAACGACTTCAGTCACCGCCGCCGGCGCAAGTAACACGATCGCGTTCGGCATACCCTTTTATATGGAAACGGGGTCCCTTTCCCATTATGCCTACGCAAAATTCAGCCTGGCGGGAGCCGACTCATCCAATAGCTCCGATGTGTCCTACAACATTTCGAACCAAACCGAATACAACACTCTTTACGGACTATCCCTCAGCGACGCCGACACCAAGAACGTGAACAAGACTTCGGTCATTACCTTCGCGCCGACCTACAAACTGCAGGTCCCCGGTTTCGCCGGCCATGCGGATAACCGTCATTTCGCCCAGCTGGACCTATCCTTCGCGTTTGCCGGAGCGGAGAGAAGCGCGAACACTTCCACGCAAACGCTCGGGTGGACCGGAGCTTCCTACGTTAGCACCGGCTACAACTACACCTCCAACGCGACCGACTATACGTATGTGATGACCACCGACATCACCGCGGACCTTACCGGAGGGACCAGTCTCTATTTCGACCTCGGCGAAGGCGCCGTTTTCGGCCTTATGCCGTCGATGAAAGTCGGATACTCGATCAACACTCCCGCAGCCTACGCCACTGAAACGAAACAGACCGTCAAGACCGACTCGAATAGCAACGGTGACTACGCCGACGTAGTAGGCGTCGACTCCATCGTCGTCACCACCACCAAGTACACAACTTCCAACGGGGCCGTGGGTACCACCACCAATGATTTCGCCGTCACCCTCAACGCTCCCGTCGCCCTAAAGGTGAAACCGGCTTCCTGGTTCTTCGGCATCTATGTCGCCAGCGCCCCGAATTTCAAAATGAACGTCCAAACCCAGACCATTACGGCGGCTTCCAGCGAAGCAACCGCCGTAACAACCAACAGCACGGGAACATCCACAGTCGTCACGAAAACGAACGCCGCCGCTCCGCAGGTCACAAACCAAACGACCTGGACCACCAACGCGACTCATTCATTCGGGCTTTTCTTCGATCTCGGCAAAAGCATCAAGATGGAAACGATTATGAACTACAACAACCTGCTGACTTTCGACAATCTCAAGGTCCAAGCCATTTTCGCTCTCCCCTAATCGCCTGTAACAACCCGTAACCAAGCCGCCCGGCCTCCCGCCGGCGGCTTTTTTCTTAACCCCCTTTTCATGTAAACGACTGAGCATTTTCCCCACGAAGTGTGGGGTGGCAGGGAAAAAATGAGGTCGAACGAATCCGCAGACCCGCAGGGTCGAGGACTAGTGAGGCCTCATTTTTTCCCTGCCAGGCCCCCACTACCTGAACTATTGCTCACTCTCTCCTCGTCCGTTACACTGAAGCCCGAATGAAACGTACTCCCCCTTTTACCATTGTTCACGAAGACGCCGACGTGCTCATCGTCAACAAAGCCGCGGGCGTCGCGGTGCTTGCCGATCGCTGGGATGATTCCAAGGAACGGCTGGACGATTTGCTCAATGTTTGGTATGCGGACCGCATCGCCGCCGATCTTGACGCGCCGGCGCCCATCCCTTTCCCGCACCGCGTTTTCGTGGTCCACCGCATTGACCGGGACACTTCGGGTCTGGTTATCTTCGCGAAAAACGCCGACGCGCACAAAGCGCTCTCTTCGGCCTTCGAATCGCGGCGGGTTCAGAAAACCTATATCGCCGCGGTTCACGGAACTCCGGCCTGGAAGGAGACGCTCTGCGACCTGCCGCTGCGACTGGACGGGGACCGGGAACACCGCACGGTCATCGATAAAGGGTTCGGCAAGCACGCGATCACGACTTTCCGTGTTCTGGGGACATACGGGAATATTTCAATTGTCGAGGCTCAGCCGGAGACGGGGCGCACGCACCAGATCCGCGTACATTTGGCGGCCCTGGGGCATGCGATCGTGGCGGATTCGCTGTACGGAGACGGGAAACCCTTATGTCTGTCGGCTTTCAAGCGCGGCTGGCGCGGCGATCCGTACGACGAACGGCCGCTCATCGACCGGCTCGCGCTGCACGCGGCGCGCCTGGGACTTCCGGTATTCAAACCGGCGGAGCGGGAAATCGGGCCGTTCAACCTGATCGCGCCCTTCCCGCGCGACTTTACCGCGCTGATAACGCAACTGGAAAAAGCGGCCGGAGAAGACTTCGGCTTGGGCGACTATCGCTGACGGCGCGGTGGGCGCCGGCCCGGTTTACGCATCAATTTCGATGATAACGACGACCAGGCGCGCGCGCCGACAGGCCTCAGGGCTGCTAGCTGTGCTTGGCGTGAGGAGAACCGGCCATGATCTGCATGAACTCCATGCGGTTGCCGTCGGGGTCCACGAACCAGCACTGATAGTTTCCGTCAGCGCCCAGCTTGATGGGACGGTCTAGTACGCCGCCGCGGGCGAGCACCTCGTCCACCGTCTTTTTCATATCATCCACCAGGAAACAGACGTGGGAATACCCGATCCGTTTTACTCCGTCGGGGTTCGTTTCACCATTCGGATAAAAAAGTTCTACGAACTGGCCGGGAGCCAACTTGAGATAGTTTATCCAGGGTTTTCCGTTCGCGTCTTTGATCTCGAAAACAAGTTTGAAGCCGAGAATGCCGCAATAGAAGTCGGTCGATTTTTTCATGTCGGAAACGACCAACGCCAAATGTCCAATACCAGTAACGGCCATAAAAAACTCCTTTCAGTTCTTCTGCATTTTAACATTCAACAGGACGCCCAGGGATTCCCGAGTATCGACGATATTGTAGTTGCTTTGGGAAGTGCCGCCGTGGTGGATCAAGGGATTGCCTTTCGCCTCAAGAAATTCCACGGCCTTAGCGGAATCCTCAACCATTATTCCTAGATAGCAGAGCCCCGCTCCCTGTTTGTCGTACACTTCCTTCCAGGCGCTCGGCGTCTCGTCTGCTTCGGTAAGTTCGATAACCATATCACCCATTTTGAAAACGTAATATTTCGTTTTTGTGGTGATTTGTTTTCCATGGTAATAAGTCGGCGAAACTTCGGGCGGAGGGATTTGTTTTAATGTCCCTTTTTCGATGCCGAACACTTCCATGAAGTTCTTCATCGCCGCCTCCGCGTCCTTGACTACTAGACAGATCTGCATGAATTTCTTAGTTCCGACGTCAGCCATTCTGGATTCTCCTTGTGTTGCGTTACAGTTGTATTCCTTCAGTCTCCGCCGTTTCCCGAATAGAGCGGGCACCGGCTTCGTAGTCCTCATCCTTCTTCAAATGCTCGATAAGCAGAGGCATATCCGTGTCGACTCGCTCTAATTCTTTCAGATACACGGCGTAATCGAGCTTCCCTTCGCCGGGGCGCCGTTCCTCAAACTGAATAGTTAAGTCCGTCTTTAAAAAAGAATCCTTCGCATGGCAGGCTTTGATGAGCGATCCGAATTCCCGGATGAAGGCGCGTAAAAAAGAAGCGTTTTGGTAATAAAGGGTCGTTGAAGTAATCATGTTCACCGGGTCGAAATGAACGGCGAACGCCTTCCTATCCACATCCCGTAAAAGGCTGCGCTGAGTTTCGATATCGCACGGGTACATCCAGGGCATAGGCTCAAGGGTGTAAAACGTCCGTTTCGGTTTAACTTCGTCGATGATTTCCCGTACCGTCGCCACTACCATTTCGTAGGTTTCGGAAGTCAGATTCCGTTCATCGGGGCCGTCCCATATTTCTCCCCGAGATCCGGAGATGCCCACCGCGCAGCGGGCGCCGGTTTCGTCCGCGACGTACAGGGCCCGTTTTGCCAGGGCCAGGCTCTTCTCCTTGCTCCCGCGATCCGAATCGGCCAAAGGATTACCCCACCCGCCGACTTCAGCGATCACGATGTCCGCTTTTTTCGCTGCCGCCGCGTACCGCAGCAAATCAGCATCGGGCCGATCCAGGTCTGTCGGAAAGACTGAAGTCCGATAGCCGTGACGCCGCAATTCGGCTATCCAGGCGTCGGGATCCTCGAAGCCTTTGCAATTCATGGCACCTAAACGCATTTCAATTTCCTCTCATAATCATTTGGCGAACATAGGATTTGAGTCTTTCAGTCATTTTCCAGCAGTTCGATAATTGTCTTCAATTCATCCGAGGCGTCCACATACGCGTAGCGGCCGCCCTTATACTCGCCCTTCTGGAGAAGAGGAATACCGTTTTTCCCTAGAGCCGCGATTTTGCCCTTCATATCCTTGATTACGAAAGCGACGTGATGGAAACCTTCCCCGTTTTTATCAAGGCATTCCCGCCAGGTGCTGGGATTCTTGTCGGGTTCTATGAGCTCGATTCGGAGATTCTCGCCGACGTCGAAAAAAGCAAGCTTTGCGCGCGCTGCCGTCGGAGAGCCGCGGTACTCGGCCTGTGATTCCTCGATCTGGCCGGTCATTTTGGTCGGCGGCTTCGGAACCCCGAGGAAAGCCGCATACGCTGCCGACGTTTTTTCAATATCGTTAACGAGGAACGCGACTTGCGTGACGATATTCGTGCTGAGCGGTTTTGTCGTCATATCTTTCTCCTTAACCTTTCGTCGCACCGGCGGTTAAGCCGCTGATGAAGCCCTTTTGGAGGGTGAAGAACAGCAGCACTATCGGCAGGGTCATGAGCACGGAGGCGGCCATGAGCGCGCCCCAATCGATCGTGAATTCCCGCGTGAATTCGGCCAGCCCGATCGGAAGCGTCATTACGTTCTTGTCTGTGGCGAAGCTCAACGCGAAAAGGAATTCGTTCCAGGTGACTACAAAGCAATAGATAGCCGTTGCCACGATGCCCGGGATGGAAATGGGAAGCACCACCCGTACAAGAATACCCAAGCGGCCGCACCCGTCGATCGCGGCGGCCTCCTCGATGTCGGCGGGGATCGAACGAAAATAACCGGTCATCATCCACACGCTCAAGGGCAGGGTAATGATTAAATAGGCAAGGATCAGACCGAGGTAGGTATTCAGCAGTCCCATAGACCGGAGAATAATGAACAGCGGCACAATGATAGCGGCGGTCGGTAGCATTTGGCTTGAAAGGACGGCGTTCTGGAGAAACGATTTGCCTTTAAACCGGTAACGCGCAAAGCCGTAGCCGCCGAGCAGGGCGAACGCCAAAGCTATCAAGGTCGAACCGGCGGCTATGACGGTGCTGTTCACGAAATAACGCGGAATATTCGATTTCGTGAAGACGTCCCCGTAATGTGATAAGGTTGCCTTACGCGGGACGAGCGTCGGGGGTACCGACATGATGTCCCCCGACTCTTTTATGGAGGATATGATCATCCATGCGAAGGGAAAAAGGCAGAAAACGCAAACGAGGAAAAGGAAGATCATGACGCCCGGTCGGTATTTCTTCATTCATCGCCCCCTTCGCCTTGGGTAAATACTCTCAAGTACACGGCGATCAGAACGGCAAGAATCGCGAAAAGGAATATCGATTCAGCGGCTGCCGTATTGAAATTGAAGAACATGAAACCCATACGGTACACATGCAGCGGGAGTATCAGCGAAACGTCGGCCGGACCGCCTTGGGTCATAATGAAAATGAGGGTTATGCTGTTGAAACCCCATATCGTAAGCAGGAGCAGAACGGAGAACAGAACGTGGCGGATGCCCGGCAGAGTAATGTACCGGATCTCAGCCATCCTGCCCGCGCCGTCCACCCGAGCGGCTTCGTATAGGGTTTTATCGATACTCTGCAGTCCCGCGGTAACCATCACCGCGACGAAGGGAAACATCTTCCATACGTTCACGGCGATAAGCGCCGGCATGACCGTCCACGGCCGCGTTAAAAGTCCGTACCGTTCGCCGGAAAGGCCGAAGCTTAAGAATCGAGTGATGATGCCGAAGTCTCCGTGGTACATCCACGCCCAAGTCGTCGCCGCGACGGCGCCCGGGAGCACCCATGGAATAAGGATGAGGCTGCGGACGATACCGCGCCCCTTGAACGGGCTCTCTAAGGCGATGCCCACCGCGGTCCCGAGCAGCATCTGGAAAAAGACCGACCCGACGACGTAGTAAACGGTCAAGCCGAAAGAATTGCCGAGCGATTTGTCGGCCGCGATTTTCGTAAAATTAACAAGTCCGGCAAAATCTCCGCCGCCGTCGGTGAACGCAAGGCGGACATTGAACAAGAACGGATACACGATGAAAGTGAGAAGAAACAAGGCAACAGGAAGCGTAAAGATTCCACCCCCGCGTTTGTAGCTTCGGCGTTTGGATCGAACCATAATACGCTTCCCTTGCCTTTTTACAGTCGCTTCTTAAAGCAGACTGTTGATTTGATTGGTGGCGTCGTCCATCGCCTGCTGCGCGGATTTCTGTCCCAACATGATCGCCTGAACTTCCTTCTGGAATATGGACATTATTTGTATCCAGCTCTTCAAAGGCGGCGCCATCCTGATATAGGGGAGCATATCCTTGAACGCCTTCAATTCAGGATTCTCAAAACGAGGGAAATTCATCGCGGTCATGGCGGCCGGGAACGTATCGGTGTAGTAAGCCATGTTTTCCGGTTTGGAAAGGTACTCTACCAGCTTCCAAGCGGCGTCCTTATTCTTCGACGCTTTAGGAATGATATAGGACCAGCCGCCCAGCAGAGCCGCGGGCTTCTTTCCCGCAACGGGAACGGGGAGCATGCCGAAGCCGAGTTCGATCTTCGGGTTGTCCTTGTGGATCGGCGCAAGCGCGTATTGTCCCTGCTGGAACTGCGCCACGACTTCCTGGATGAACAGGTTGCGCATCGCGGTGCCGTCGTTTTGCAGCGTGCTCGGAGGCGCCACTTTGTTCGTGATAAGCAGATCGGTGTAGAATTTGACCGCTTCCACAGCCGCGGGCGCGTTGAGCGTGCATTTCTTCAAATCAGCGGAGACAATATCGCCGCCGTTCGACCAGATGAAGGGGAGCATCGTATACAGGATGTTCTGAACTTCACCGCCGCCGACCAAGGCTAAGCCGTAGACCGGTTTCGCGCCGCTTTTCGTCAGTTTCTGGGAATAGGCGAGCAAATCGCTCCAGGTGACCGGCGGCTTTTCGGGATCAAGCCCGGCCGCCCGATACATGGCTTTGTTGTAGATGAAAGCGTGAGCTTCCGAACGGTACGGGATGCTGTAGACTTTTCCGTTCAGCAAGCCGGAATCCCAGTTGGCCGGCCAGAAATCTTTGGCATTGATTATCTTCGATTTGGCTATGTAGTCGTCAAGAGCTGCTACCTGCCCGGTGCTGGCATACGCGTAGAGCCAAGTGACCGCGGCGTCCGCGACGTCGAAACCCGACCCGGACTGCAAAGCCACCAGTATTTTATCCTGAAGACCCTGTCCTACCGTTTTCTGAATTTCCACTTTGATAGTCGGGTTTTCCTTCATGAACTTAGCCGCGAGTTCGTCGCTGCGCGGATCATTCCACGAGGGCGCCCACCAAGTAATGGTAACCGGCTGATTCGCCGCCTTCTCGGAGCCTCCTCCGGCAAACGCGAGCGCAGTCGTCGCAGCGATTAGAACGAGCGGCCAGATAATCCTCTTTACGGACATATACACCTCCTGATCCGATAATAGGTCATTTCAGTGTATTATCAGTTTTTTCACGTTGTCAATATTATTTACAGTATTTACATGTAACGAACTTAACATTAGAAATAAATCTCAAAAAAAGAGCCGTCCTTAAGAGGACGGCTCTTCAAAAAACGAACGAATAGTCCGTGCTAATTCTTGTGTATCGGACTAAAGCCCCACTCCGAGGGTTCAGTACTGATCTCCCGTTCCGCATCGGACGCGTTCCATATCTCATCGCGAAGTTCAACGCCGAGTCCGGGCCCATCCGGAGGAGCCGCTTCGCCGTTTTCAAGCTTCGGAAAAGACGCGACAAGGTCGCCGTAAAAGCCGTCGACGAATTCGGGTACGGATTCAAGTAAGAAAAGGTTCGGAACGGAAGCGCAAACGTGGAGACTTGCGACGAAGGTTCCCGGGCCGCCGCAGTTGTGCGGCGCTATCGGGATGCTAGACGTTTCACATAATATAGCGATTTTTCGCGTTTCGGAGATGCCTCCCGTCCAGGCCAAGTCGGGCATCGCGATGGAAAGCGCCCTCTGGTCGATCAAGGGTTTGAACTGCCACCGAGTAAAAAGGCGTTCGCTTTCGCATATCGGTATCCGCGTCGCGGCAGCCAAGCGCGCCAAAGAGACTGCATCGTCCGAAATCAGGGGTTCTTCCAAAAACATCGGATGAAGAGGCTCCAAACCTTCCGCGATTGATACCGCCGAGGGATAATTCCAAGCGCAGTGAGCGTCAACGGCGACTTCGACCTTATTGCCGAAAGCGTCTCGGATGCCTTGGAGTTCAGCAAGCCCGGTTTCCAGATCGAGTCGGGAAATGCGCTGCCCTCCGGTTTGGTCGGAAAAATAATGGAACGGATCGATTTTAATGCGGGAAAAACCCCGCTGGAGCATCTGCTCGGCTGTTCGAGACGTTTTGTCCGGGGAAAAGTCGCCTTTCCGCAAGGCAACACTACGCTCTACGCAAGTCGCGTACAGCGGGACGCGATCCCGCACCTTGCCGCCCAATAAACGCCAGATCGGAGTGTTCAAATGCTTCCCGAGCAAATCCCAAAGCGCGGTATCGATCGCGGAAAGAGCTCGCATTTCCGCAGCCGCATAACCGTGGTAGTGCATCCAGGCGAACAAGTCCTGCCAAATCTTTTCGATATCGCGCGGGTCCCGTCCGATGAGGAAACGAGCGCATATCTCATGAACGGCAGTCTTCGCCGGGCCGACCTTATCGTAGGTCTCACCCCAACCGGTTATTCCCGCATCCGTATGGATGCGAACCCAAAGGAACCTCGTAAATCTTTTCAGTCTAACAGTTTCAACAGCAGTAATCCGCATACCGATCCTTAAACGGAACCTACAGCGGCAGTCCATTCAGTCGACAAGCCGGGAACGCATATAGCCGTCGTGTCGCGAACGAGGAGCGGGCTTTCAAGCATGAGGTAATCGTTGAGATGTGAAGGAGCGGCCTGTCCGCGCAGGATCAACTCGGCGGAAGTGCATCCCATTTCATATTTCGGAACAGAAATAGTCGTGAGCGGCGGATTCGTGTGACAGGCCATAACGATATCATCAAAACCGATCACTGAAAGATCGTCCGGAACCGCGTATCCGGACGATCTGACCGCGTGAAGCACGCCGATCGCAATCAAATCGCACGCGCAAAGTACGGCTGTCGGTCTCTTTTCTTTTGGCAGCGCAAACAAGCGTTTCGTAACGCGATATCCCCATTCGACCGAAGGCTCGCCGTAAATCACGTTGGCTTCCGACCAAGAAACGCCGGCTTCTTTGGCGGCTTTCGCGACGCCCAGCAGCTTTCCCTGATTCATATGCGACGCGGAGAAACCGCCGAGGAAAACGATGCTACGATGATTCAAACGCAAAAGATGGCTCATCGCATCGTAAGAGGCTTTTCCGTAATCTATATTCACCGTCTTGATCAGAGGATGGCGGATAGAATGGTGAACGGCGACGACGGAAACATGCAAGCGGTCGGACAGCTCAATCAATTCGCCGTCATTGAGCGCATAGCCGAGGACCACGCAGCCGCGGGGAGGCATTGCGGAAAATGAACGCTTAGCCGCATCCCAACCGAGCTGTTTCCTTTTCAGATCAAAAATGGAACACGCCACTTGATGCGACGCAGTTCTATCTTCAATACCCGCAATCATTTCATTGAAATAGGGGTTCAGCAAGTCCGCCGTTAAAATCCCTACGTAGTCTAATCTGGTCGTCGGGGATGGATTACGCGGTTCATATCCTAAATCGCGTACGGCGGCTTCCACCGTACGCCGCAAACGCTCGCTGGTCGGATGCACATTGTTAAGGACCCGCGACACCGAAGCCGCCGACACGCCCGCTAGACGCGCCACATCTTGGAGCTTTGGCATATCATGGTTCGATGCGCCGGTATCCGTATCTTTCATTTGATTTTCACCTTAAGCATAAAAAACGAAAAGGTCAATCATTTATTACAGTTCTTTCCGCCTTTTCAATCCGCTGAAACGCCAGATTCAGCGATGCAATCAATGGATGGCGCACAAAGCTCCCTCGTCCGCCTTCAAATCACGGCGCGTTCAGAAAAACTACACCACACAGTTATGATAAAGGGTACGGCGAGCAGGCGATCTCGTCTTTCCGCGTTCTGGGGACATACGGGAATATTCCGATTGTCAAGGCGCGGTCGGAGAAGATTTCGGCTTGGTTGCCTATCGCTGACGGCGCGGCGGGCGCTGACCCGGTTTAGGCGGCGTTCTCGTTGATGCCGATGACTTTGAAGCCGACTTCCGCGTGATTTTCGGTGTTGCCGCGTCTGACGCCTTCGGTGGTACCGCAGGCGACATTTTCGACGTTACCGGAGGCGCGGAATCTTTCCGGGCATCGATCCGGAAAATGAGAGCCCCCGACTTTTCGTCCCGCGGGGCGGATACTCCCGGACGCGGCGCCCGAATCAAGGCACCGGAAGTCACGGCATCGATCCCTCTCTTATCGGAAGACACCAGGGCAAGACCGCTTTCACAGCACCCGTAACGCCCGTATCGATAATCGCCGACCGTGAACGCGTCCGAAATGACACGCACCGCGATGGGGGATGCCGCTTCAGCGGCGTTTCTCGGTTTTTCAGAGACCGACAGGCCTCCGGCAAGCAAAAAACTCAAAGTGGCGCGTTCTTTCGGAATACCTGCCAAAGCGGACAGCTTATGCAGGCTTTCGGGCGCCTCGTCGGTCTCAAACGCGAAATGACACCACTTTGCTCCGCGATGACCGCCGGGCAGCGGGCAGGCGGCGGCGTGAGGACACGGGGCTTCGGGATTACGGCCGATGTCGATGAACGCGCCGCGCAAGGCCGATACAAACTCGCCGGAACGCGGAATGCCGGGCTCGACTACCAGAATCTTGCCGTCGTCGCGCGCCAAAGCCGACAGGAATACGGCTTTGCGTTCAGCTTGTTCGGCCACTGGATGCCGATCGTCCCAAAACAGCTCGTTGAGCACGTTCGCCGCGGTAACCAGCGCGGCCTTCGGCCCATCGATCCTCGTTCCGAGCGTTCCGCGTATCGCCCGGATTTTCCAGGTGCCGGAGGATGCCGCGCTCAACTCGGAGAAGAGCTTGGCGCCGGCTTCCAATACCTTACCGGTCCGATCCAGACAACGGAATTCCAGGTGTTTGTCGCGAAGGTCCGAACGGGCCAGCCAAAGCGCGATGGGAACGGTGAGCGGCCCCGAACCGAGATCCGTCAGCGCGTCGCCGTCCTTAAGATCGAGCTGAAGCGCGGGAAGAAGCCGGGCCAGGCGGAACACGTTCCAGGGCAGAAAATAACGCAGATACGCGGACAGTTCGGCGGGTTTTCCAAGGTATCCGCCGTCGCGGTCGGACCGCGCGGCGGTGAGCGACCGGGACAGTCCCGCGACGTCGCGGGGGAGCTGGGAACGGTAGCGCGTAGGAACCGGAAAAACATCGTCTATTGTTCGGATCAGGCGTTCCAGATCGGTACGCCGACTCGCTTCAAGGGTGGGAAATAAAAAGTCGTTCAAGTTTAAGACTCCTCGGACTCTTTCGCCTGTGAATCAAAGGCGGCCGCCGCGGCATCTCGCAGGCGGCAGGACGCGAAATATACGGCCACCAATTCGGATCTGACGGAATCGACCAGACCGCGAACATCCTGGACGTCTCCTGAAAGTTCCAGCATAAACTGCTCGCGGGCGCCTTCAATCGTAAAATGGCGCACGTGAAGCAGATGTTTCAGGCGCAGAAGCATCGTGACATCACGGCTGGAATAGACGCGGCGTCCGAAGACGTCCTTGCGCGGCTGAAGCAGCGGCATCTCCTTTTCCCAGTACCGGAGCGTATGCGACTTCACGTCAAGGAGCCGTTCCACCTCGCCGATCTGGTAGGCCGCCATCTTTATGCCGCCTCAGCGGCTATTCTTTCTTTTCACGGCCGGACGATGGCTGACGCGCGGGCCCTGACTGCCGCCGCCCGCCGGCTTAGCTTTCGCCTTGCCCCCCGAACTTTTCCCCTTGCCCTGCGGTTTTGTCGGCTTCCGCTTGAATCCTTCAACCGGTTCGCCGCTCGCGATCGCCTCTTCGGCGGCCACCTTGTTGGCCTCGGCGCGCTTTTCTTCCATGTCCTGACGAGCCTGGATCGGATCCTTGCGGGAACCGCGAAGCTCGATCTCAATCGGAACCATCGAATACCCGAGATCCTTGCGGAGCTTGTTCCGAAGGTACGCGACGTACGATTCGGTGATCGCCTCGGGGCGGGAAACGAAGAACATGAACTTGATCGGATTCACCGAGGTCTGCGTGGCGTAACGGATCTTGAAACGGTTACGCGCGCCGATGGGCGGAGGGAAATCCGTGAGCCATTTTTCAAGGGCCTGGTTGAGCGGACCGGTCTCCACGCGGCGGGTGAGCTGCGCGAACATACGGAGCGCCGTGTCCAGAAGTTTATCGACGCCGGTGCCGTCCAAAGAACAGACGGGGATGATAGGCGCGTATTCCATCTGGCCGAACATGAAATGGATGCGATCGGAAACCGCCTCAAAGGTGTTCTTCACCTCGGGCATCTTATCCCATTTGTTGAGCAGCAGAATGATGCCCCGGCCGCGATCGTGCGCGAGGGACGCTATCTTCTTGTCTTGGTCGGTAAGGCCTTCCTCCGCGTCGATCATGAGAAACACCAGGTCCGCCTCGTCCAAGGTTTTGATAGCGCGGTTTACCGAATAGTATTCCACGTTTTCCGTCACCTTGTTTTTCCGCCGGATTCCCGCGGTATCCAGAACCGTGAAACGGCGATTTTTGTACGTAAAAACCCCTTCAACGACGTCGCGGGTGGTGCCGGGAACGTCGCTGACGATGGACGCGTCGCTCGCGGTCAGACGGTTGGACAGGGTGGATTTGCCGGTGTTGGGTTTCCCGATAAGCGCGATCCGAATGTCGCGCGTCTCATCGTCGTCCTCTTCCACCTCGGAAAAGTCCAAGCGGCTGACGATCGCCTCTTCAAGATCCAGGATGTTGTCGCCGTGTTCGGCGGAGATCATCAGGATCGATTCAAAGCCGAAAGACAAAAGATTCCAGGCCTGCGCCTCGCGCCGGCCGCCCTCTGTTTTGTTGACGGCGACGATCAACCGGTCGCGATAGGGCCTGAGGAACTCGATGAACTGCTCGTCTTCGGGGGTCGGGTCACCCGCCTCCATAACCAGTACGATCAAGTCGGCCCGGGCGATCGTATCCATCGTTTTCTCGACTACCAAGTCGTCAAAACCTTCGCGTTCCAGTTTAAAGCCGCCTGTATCAACAAGGCGTACCGGCCTGCCGTACAGGAACGCGTTATCCTCTATCGGGTCGCGGGTGACGCCGGGGGTCGGGTCCGTGATAGACCTGCGGGCCCTAAGGAGTCGGTTGAATAGGGTCGATTTTCCGACGTTCGGTCTACCCGCGAGTACCACTAAAGGTAATTTGCGGTATTTCTTGTCAAGTGAGAATTCCATGTCGCGTGTGTCTCCGGCGACGCTTGGGCGTCGTCTATGCGTAGGTAGACTTTCAGAATCGATGTTCTAAAAGTCAGCTTTCATCGAGGGAAATCGTTCGATCATCCAGGATCGAACGAGCGCCTCGACGTCTAGGTAGGAGCGGAGCTGCAGGGCATTTTCGGCCAGCTCCGCGCATTCGGCTGCGCTCGTTCCACGGACGATGCGCTTCACCAGGGGGATTGACGGCGCGGACATGCTGAACTCATCCAGGCCGAGTCCGAGCAGTATCGCGGTGGCGTGCGGATCACCCGCGAGTTCGCCGCACATTGCGGCGGGGATGCCCTTTACGTGCGCCGCGTCTATGGTGGCTTTCACGAAACGCAGAACCGCCGGGTGGAAAGGCTGGGCCAAGTAGGCGACCCGCTCGTTTCCGCGGTCCGCCGCGATCGCATACTGAACCAAATCGTTCGTCCCGATTGAGAAGAACGCCGACTTTTCCGCAAGAATATCCGCCGTCATCGCGGCGGAAGGAACCTCAACCATAATGCCGACGGGAACGTCGGCACTAAACGTGTTGCCCTTTTTACGACACTCGGCCTTAGCTTCTTCCAAAACAGCCAGAGCCTGTTCCAATTCTTCCAAACCCGAAATCATCGGGAACATGATCCGCAGGTCACCCCACGCCGAAGCCCGGAGCAGGGCCCGCAACTGGGTCTTGAAAAGGTCTTTATGCGCTAGGCAGAAACGGATCGCGCGCCA
>JBAYHM010000074.1:0-16127 GCA_041666155.1 Treponemataceae bacterium | reverse complement strand
TTGCGGAATCCGCCCCAAATGCCGAGCAAGAGTCCCCCCGCCATCATCCCAAGCGAAAAAGCTATCTCTATCGCCGTCAAGCGCCAAACTTCAGGACCGAAGGAGCGAGTAACCTGCAGCGGAGTAAGGAACGCGGCAGGAGCTACGAGGAAAAAGAAAAACACGCAGAAGACGAAAAACCGTTTCACGTAGCCGTGATTCAAGACGTAGGCGATGCCCCCTCGAAGATCGGCGTAGTAGCTGGTAGTCTTCGACTCGGCTGCCTTCGGATGCGCTTTGACGCGCACGAATATGAGCAGCACGAAAATGGCGACGGCCGCGGTCGCGACGTCGATGAAGAAGGCCGTCTGGATGGGCGCCAACGATAAAAGCAGTCCCGCTAATATCGGCGCGATGAGCATCACCGCCGATTGGATGCTCTGGTACGCCCCGTTCACTTTCGTTAAGGCGTCGACGGGCACGAACTGGGGGATGAACGCGCTGACGGCGGGACCGTGCACCGCGGCTCCGAAGGCACGGAGCGCCAGCGCGGCGAAGAGAACCCAGAGGCCATCGACGCCGACGGAAAAAAGGACGGCGACGGCGAGGGTCACTGCTGCTATCGCCCCGTCGGCAAGAGCGATCAGGCGGCGGCGGTCGTAGCGATCAACCCAGACACCCGCGAACGGCGACAGGAAAAAGGTCGGCAGAAAACCGCAAAGGATAGAGACCGTCATCATGGCGCCCGATTTTGCCGTAAGGGTTATGTGCCACACTATCGCGTACTGGACTATCATCGAACCGAATAAGGATATCGTTTGGCTCGCGAGGAACAGCACCGCAGTCCTTTTCCAATGAGGCGATCGGCTCTTGTCGATCGAATCGGCGGTATTTTCCATGTGTACCATTCCTCCCGGAACTCAGCTAACCCCAATATCGCGAAAAGAAGAAGAGAAGCAAAGAGCAGACCCGAAAAATCAATTATGATGGAGCAGTTCTCTTGACCTGCATCGCTACGGCAGGGCATACCTAGCACCCTGGAAACACACATGAAAAAATTCGGATCCTTAGCCTTTTACAAAGAAGCGCTCAACATCGCGCTGCCGGTCATGCTCCAGCAGCTTATCATGAGCCTCGTCTCTCTCATCGACAACTTTATGGTCGCGGGCCTGGGCGACGCCAAGATGGCGGGCATCAATGTAGCGAATCAAATCAACTTCGTCTATTTCGTCGTTCTCTGGACGCTTTGCGGCGCGGGAGGCATATATCTTGCCCAATTCCGCGGAGCGAACGATGAGGAGGGCATGAAACAGGCGTATCGATTCAAGGCGCTGCTCGCATTCACCGTTTCGGCAACGCATTTCATTCTCTGCTGGACCATTCCTGAGCAACTTCTCTCTTTTATGACGGCCGGCAACGCGGCTCAGGCGGAAATCGTGGAAGTGGGCGCGGAATACCTCAGGCTGGTCTCCTTCACCTGGTTCCCGATCGCCATTTCCACCGCAATCGGCACGGCGTTTAGGGATGTCGGCAAACCGCGCATTCCCTTATTCATTTCCGTCGCCGCGACAATCATCAACACGATCGGAAACTATCTCCTAATTTACGGCAACTTCGGCGCGCCTCGTTTGGAGGTTTCGGGTGCCGCCATCGCGACCATCGCGGCGCGGCTCGCCGAGACAGCGGCGTTTCTCGTCTACGTCCGCACACGAAAGACTGATTTTTTCGTACCCCTCCATCGCTTATTCCGTATCAACCGAACGTTATTCACTACGATATTCGGGAAGTCGGTGATGATGCTCGTTTCGGAAACAACCTGGGTCGTCTCCGAAACCGTAGTGACCGCGCTTTATAACGGACGGGGCGGTGCGGAAACCGTTGCGGGCATGGCCGCCGGTTGGACCATCGCGAACGTGTTCTTCCTGGTTTTCGGAGGCGTCCACGCGACGGCGGCGGTCGTCGTAGGCGGCACGCTTGGGGCGGGTAAATTGGACGAAGCGCGGGATAAAGCCCGTTGGCTTTTGTGGGGCTCGGTTATTTTGGGCGCCGTAGTCGCCGCGGTCGCGGCGCTTTCAACTTTCTGTATTCCCTTGGTGTTCGCAAACCTGACCTCTAGCGCCCGCGGCATCACGCGGGGACTCGTCTTCGTCATCGCTGCCTACTTGCCGATCTGGACCGTTCTGAACGCGCAATTCGCGATCTCCCGCGCGGGCGGGGACACCGCTTTGGGTATGTACGTTGACGTGTCGGTCAACCTTCTTTTGTTTATACCGGGGGCGATTCTTTTGACGCGCCTAACCGAAATGGGGCCGGTCCTCATGTTCGCTATCGTCAAATCCTCGGACTTCGTAAAGTTCGCGATCGCCCGGCGGCGACTTAAGAAAGAAGCGTGGGTGACGAATTTGACGAAGTGAGCGTGGACGACCGGGGTCCTCTTCCTTATTTATTTTTTTCAGCGTTCGGATTTTGGAGGAGCTTCGCGTGGGATACCAACCATGATCGAAGGGTAGGCAAGGTCAGAGCCACGAGACCAGTCAAGTCCACAGCTGTATCCGGCCCGTAACGGGAAAGGATGTAGTCCATAAGCGCGCGATCGCAACGATCATCCATGACGGCGGCATAGAACTCGGCGAACGAATATTTACGCGCATCCTTTTCGTCCTTAAAAATCATGAAGGGACGATATTCCGGATCCAGCACCGCCTTGAGTGAACTTTCGGTTCGCGGTTCTTCGCGATACAGGAACAGCAAGTCCAAGAGAGCGATGAAGCGATCTTCCTTCTCATCCGAGATGACGCGCGGAATGATTTCTTCAAGATCCCTGCGGCGCAGCTTGAGGATATTCAGGTACTTGCCTCCGCCTTCGATAAAGCCCGCCACGAAATCGGACCAGATTTTCGCCTGCACGATGCTCGGGATGCCCATGAGTTTTCCCAGGGGCGCGGTGATCGTCGCGAAGGGCCACGCGATGATGCTGCGGAAGAAATTCGCCCGAACGACTTTTTTGTCGAAGCCGCGAAGCGTATTGTGCGTAGCAAGATACAGTCCGTTGGAAAAGGAGATGAAGAAGAACTTGACGGAATTGAAAAGAAGGCCATCATTTTCCAAAGGCCAGAAAATATCGAATTGCGTTTTTACGAAGGCGAGGATGGGCACGGAGAAACCGGTCCAAAAAAGAGAACGTGAAACATTTCCGAAATTGACGCTTTTAAAAGTCCACGCGGAAAACCGCGTTCCCCGGCTGGCAACGAGATCGGCTATCGAGTTGCGGAAACCTGTGATGAAGAGCCAGAGAAAAGCGTAGACGGGCCCTATAAAGTGGTTCGCGACCGCGAACCCTATGAGCGTGAAAATAGAATTGACTATCGCGGGATTCAAGTAGCGCCATACCCTTGAGGGGGGGACGCCGACCAATTCGTTCTCGCTTTCGTCCCCTATCAGGTTTATCGTTCCACTGGAAATCTTTCCCATGCTGAAGATGACCGGCGCCGAGTCCGCCATGGTCTGAGTAACGGGCTCTCCTCCAGCCTCGATCATGGCCGAAATGAAGGCGGGGAGCGCTACGTGGCGCTTGATATACTTTTGGCGGTATCCCCCGCTAATCCTATCTTGCCGGATAAAGCCCATACCCGGAATCTTGGGGCTCCGTCCCGTGGAATCGCTGCCGCAAACGGGAATATACGGAGAAACGCCATCTCGGACGCTTACCTCATTAAGCTCATTCACGAAACGGGCCAATTGGATGATTTCTTCCGGCTCACGGAGAACCGAATCCTGCATATTATAAATCTCGACACGGTCAATTATGCCGCGGTTTTTCTCAAGGAGCTTCTTCGCCTTTTCCAGACCGTGTTCCAGCGGGTGAAGAACCTTGAGCGCGCAGCCCGCTTTCTTAAGCATCTCCTTCATTTTGCCGATGTCGTCGAAAACGGTTTGATAGTCTCCGATACCGGTGTCGGTAAAATACCGCTTGCGCAACTGCTCAGGATTCAATTCGCGGAATTCGGCGCGAAGCCGGTTATAGCGATCGTCTATAATCCGAAAATCCTTGTCCGATATCAGCTTCTTTCGGAAATCGGCTCGACCTTTCTCCCACGCGACTTTCTGCAGAAGTATCCTGTTGAACAGAATCGGTTTGTAATGGGAATAAAAGAACTCACCGAGGTGCATACGGTTGATGCTGGAGAGCGGGATAAAGGAACTTAAATCCTTCAGCTCAAGCTTGGGAACCGAATAGAGCGCGAGCGATGGATAGCCTTCATTGAGCTCTTTCAGCGAAGTTTTATTGAAATTCTTAAGGAGATTTCTAACGGACTCGATCCTGTTGGCCTGGTTCTTCTCAAGTCCATCGAATAGTTCCTTGAGTCCGCCGGCGTGGTCTCTGAACCACCGATCCGCTTCCTTTCCGTTTTTCAAAGGCGGAAGGAGGGCCATGAAGTGGAAGCGCTTACCCAGAACCATCATGCTGAACTCAAGACCGATATTCACCCTGATGCCGACGATTTTCCCCGCCTCGATGGCCTCTTCCATCATGTCCAGGGAAACAGCCGAACCGTAGGAGATGGTCAACTCGGAAATGCCTTTGATGAAAGCGTCTATGAGCAGCTGCGCGGCGTTCTTGCGGCCTGATGTCGCGGTATCGTGCACATGCTCGTCCCAGCCCGAATCGAGATTTTTTAGGCGAGCTCCGGTCTCCGGCAACTCAATGATGTTCAGTTCATCGCAAAGTTTTCTGATGACTTGGTACTGTCCGTGCGCGGAAACGGCAAAATCCTGCAAGAGTTCAAGCTGCTTCCGCCTATTGCCGCGATTCTTGACGGCTTCTTTTATAAGAGCCATCTGAACACGCGCGGTGTTCAGCGGAAGATCCAGGGATTTCGCGTGGAAGGACACTTCAAGCATCGTCCGCAGCGAGCGCAGGCGCGCTTTGGACTGCTTCGACTCGAGGTCCCTGATGACCATTAGGTAGGATTCGGCGATGGAGATACGTCGTTTCTTGAACCACCGGGTCATTCCGCGGGGTTGGGAATGCGGAGTCCACGCGATGGTATCAGGGACGTCTATCTTGAGATTAAGCTCCCGCCTTAGCTTGTACAGCTCCGGCGAGAAACTGAGCGCGTTGACGAGGCGTTCGTAGTATCGACGCAGATTCGGTTTTTCCATAGCTCCTTAGCAAGAAGGAAACAGCATACGACACCATAGAGAAATTCGCAAATGCCGATTATGTTTTCACCATCGATAAAAGCTTAAGCAAGTACTTGCTCTTCATCTGTTCGCTCGCCATAACGCGCTTTAACGGCGGCAGGGAAAGGATGACTCCTAGGATAGCAGCCATGGCGCGATGGCCGACCAGCGCGTCGTTGTCAAAGATGAGATTTTGAAGTTTTCCACGCTCTATCGCCATGATCACCGAGCGATGCGCCGAGTCGACCGGAGTCAGGACCCGCGCTGTGCGCGCTACAAGGGAAAGGCTTCCGTGTTTGCAGGCGCGTACGCAGACGCCGCAGCCGAGACAAACATCCTCAAGTACCTTCGCTTTACGCCTCGTTCGGCGCTTCGGGTCCTCCGCGGAAACCAGGGCCATAGCTTCCACGGGACAAGCCTCCACGCATTTGCCGCAAGCGGTACAGGTTTGCGCGTCAACCTGTGGGATGAAGTTCGTCGTATGTACGGGGTGAAGGATGCCGAAACGCCGCTGGGCTATCAGCGCCTCGCAGCAGCAGCCACAGCAGTTGCAGATGAAATTGACCTTTTGTTGAACATTTTCCCCGAACTGCACCAACCCGTACTCGTAGGCGGTATCGAGCAGCTTCATACACTCAGAAGCGTCGATCGCGCGTGCGTGTCCGTGCCTGGTAAGCGATTCGGCCGAGCCGTTGAAGGTCATGCAGATGTCCATCGGCGCGTCGCAGGCGCGGCCGAGGTGCATCATCTTGTGCCTGCAGTAGCACATACCCACGCCGATATGGGACGCGGTCTTGATCACGTGGCTCGCGCGCTCGTAATCCAGCACGAGGAGCTCATTGTCGAGCGCTTGGTCGGACGTTTTCGGCAGAGCGCGTTCCTGCACGAACACCCGGCCGAGCTGGGTGCTGCCGTCGGTGAAAAGCGCGCGGATGAAGTCTTCCTCGACATTGAGATACTGGTAGAAAAGTTCCGCGAGCGTCTTTTGGTCCAAGTCGTCCCGCAGTCGCATCATGCTGAATTCGAAAAAGCCCGCCATGGGCGGCGGCAGGCAGTAGGTCGTCTTTCCCTCGCTTTCCGTGTCCAAAAGCAACGCTTTTTCAGCTAGTTCATCAAGCGTTTTTTTCGCTTCCGCCGGACTCGTCCGCCAGACCTTCGCCGCCCGTTCGGCATCGAAGGGGCGGATGGGAAGCAAGGACACCAGCTCAGCCTCTTTTTCGGTGAAGAGTTGCCTCAATATGCCGAAAAGCAAATCCGACGGCGGCGCGCCCTGCGGAAAGCGATTCAAGCGTTCGGTGAGCCGATGATAACTCGACTTGATCGTATGGTGAGCCATGGGGCCTCCTGATCGCGGTCAATCACGCCGTCGCGCTTCCGAGGCCCTATTTCAGTTTGATACTGAGAACGCGCCGATCGTTAAGTACGATTTCAAAGGCAGTAGCGGCTCCCGCGCCGTCATACAGGAATCTGCCTCGATTAACCTCGATATCGGTATCGATCCAAAGATATTTCCCGTTAATGAGCTTCAAAAACTCTTTGTTCATGGGTATCGACTTTACCGTATACGATTCTTGTTTTTCCCGATGATACACGGTAATCAGATTATGATTCTCCGAATACACACTGTTGGCGGCGACAAAAAAACTCCCGTCGTTCGACAGGTAGCCGGAGTAGTCGTTGCCCCAATCCAACCAGCTTGACCACAATTCGTTACTGGATTTCACCATCGATACGGAGAGTTCCGTATTGTTGTCCGCCGATTTCGCGATATTGGCGTAATACAGCATATTTTCCGAATAAACCCGAATATTGCGAGTCAGTATCGTCTCAGCCGTAACTAACGAAACCGATGAACAGATCAAAAGCATCAGGAAAAAACGCGGTAGTTTCATTTAGTCCCCCTAATAAATATACTCCTTATTAGCCGAAGACAAACGTAAATAATTGAAGTTGCCGGCTCTGGCGGATAACAGGGTTTTTCTGATATCCTAGCGGAGGAATGAAAATAAAACCTATTGCCCACGAAGGCACATTGCGGGTTTGCTGGGACTTGCTCATTCTTGCCGCGGTAGTGGCGGCAATCATCGAAACGCCGTTGTCCTTGGTGTTTAAAACTACGCTCGGCGCCTCGTTCAACTTCAACGACGACACGATTAACCTGCTATTCCTGCTGGACATCCTTGTCAACTTCAACACGACCTATACGGAAAAACGAAAAATCGTATCCGACCGGGCAAAAATTGTTAGGAGATATCTTACATCAGGTTTCACGGTGGATGTTCTTTCCGCCATACCATTTGCGATCATCGACCTGCTTGGATTGCCGGTCCTTCGCATGCTGCGGATTCTTAAACTTGTAACCGCGCTCCGAGTGTTGAAAAAGATCAAACAACTGAGCCTCCGCCCCAGCCTCTTGCGCATGGCCCTGATGATTTTCTGGTTAGCCGTCGCCGTGCACTTGATCGCCTGCGGATTTCTCTATATCGGAGGAGTACCGAAGGACGGGGGAAACGGCATCATATATTTGCGCGCGCTCTATTGGACCGTCACCACGGTCGCGACCATCGGCTACGGAGATATTACGCCGGACCGCAACAACCCCGTTCAGCTTATCTATACGATAATTACTGAACTGATCGGCGTGGGCATGTTCGGCTTCATCATCGGCAACATCGCCTCACTCATCGCCAACATCGATTTATCGAAGACTCAGCACCGAGCTAAAATGGACGAGATTTCGGCGTACCTGCAGCAACGGTCAATTCCCCGCGATCTGCGCAATCGCATCTCGGACTACTACGATTACCTCTGGGAAAACCGGCGGGGCCAAGGCGAAAACGCCATCCTGGGCGAATTGCCGCTTTCTTTGAAAACACAAGTATCGATGTTCCTCAACAAGGACATCATTGAGAAAGTCCCGCTTTTCAAAGGCGCCGGCTCCGCCCTCATTGAGGAAATAGTCACGAATATGCGCGCGGTCGTCTACCTTCCCGGTGATTACATCATCAAGAAGGGAGAACTCGGCGAAGACATGTTCTTCATCAGTCAAGGCTCCGTGAATGTGGTTTCCGAAGATGAAAAAACCGTATACGCGACGCTCGGGGCGGGCAGCTTCTTCGGGGAGATGGCACTGCTGCTCAGCCTGGCCCGGACGGCTACCATCAAAGCGGTAGAATACTGCGACCTCTATACGCTTCGAAAAGCCGCTTTCGAACAAATCCTCACCCGCCACCCCGCCTTCGGAGAATCCATCCGGCTCATGGCGGAGGAACGGCGACGCGAACTGGAAACGCGCGGATAGCGGTGCGCGAAAGCAAGGGGATTTTGTTCAATAATCCTTGAGCGTTTAACCGTTTTTTAACAGAAAACAAATATCTGATTGACGACCGGAGCCGCCGCTCTTAAACTTCTAGCCATGGAAAGTCTTTCACCTTCGGATCTGCTCGATCTTTCAGCATCCTTAATCCGATCGATCATGGAAGGTGAATCGTATCCGTGGCTCGCCGTTCCGCGAATCGGGAGTCTCGTTCAAGATATTCTCAATGATCCGCCGCCCGGGTACCACCTCCTTTCCAAGGGAGTACTCATCGGCGAAGACTGCATCGTCTCCTCCCGCGCCGAAATCGTCGGGCCTGCGGTGATCGGTCCGAGAACCGAGATACGAGTGGGCGCCTATATACGAGAAAACGTACTCGTCGGCGCTTCCTGCGTGGTCGGCAATTCAACGGAGCTGAAGAATTGCGTTCTTTTCGACTTTGCTCAAGCGCCCCATTTCAACTATGTCGGCGACTCCATAATGGGAAAAGGCTCGCATATCGGAGCCGGAGTCATACTTTCGAACCTGAAATCCGACAAGAGTGAAGTGCGGATCAAGGATTCCCGCGGACTCGACCTACCTACCGGACTCATCAAATTCGGGTCGGTGCTGGGAGACGGAGTTGAGATCGGGTGTAATTCCGTATGCTACCCCGGTACCGTAATCGGACGCGGCACAACGGTGTATCCCTTGACCGGTGTGAGGGGCGTCATTCCTCCTTTCTCCATACTCAAGACCGACGGGACCGTAATCGCGCGGCGTAAGGACGGGAACCGTGATTAAGGCCGTCGTATTCGATCTGGGCAACGTGCTTTGCCGACTTGACTGGAACGCCTGCGATTCAGCGTTCGCCGTTCATTCGCCTCTATCGGCGGAACAAGTAGGCCGGAGAGTACGCAGCGAAGAGCTGGAACGCGTGAGCGAAACGGGCCGCTGCGACTCGGCGGAATATTTCAGGCGAGTAAAAGAAGCTATTCAGGCGGACAGCGCCTGGACCTATGAAGAATTCAGCGAAGAATTGATGCGATGCTTTATCCCCCATCCTTCCGGGGAACGCGCCGTGGTCCGCGCCCGAGAGCTCGGTCTGCGCGTGTTCATTCTTTCAAATACTTCTTATCTCCATTCTCGTTTCATTTGTTCCCGGGAAGTCCTCGCCACGATTCCCGAGCTTTATGCGCTTTCCTTCAAGGTCGGCGTAATGAAGCCGGATCCGGCGATTTGGAAATGGCTGCTGGACCGATCAGGACTCGAAGCAAAGGAATGCCTCTATTTTGACGACATCGCGATCAATTGCGATATCGGGTCTTCCCTCGGCTTCCGCGCGGCGCTGCACGATCCGGAAACCGGAAATCTCTCGAAGGAACTGGAAGCAATGTTGAACTAGCGATTACCGACGGCGGCGGCGGCACCAGCGTCCCGCCGATCGAGAATACTATTAGGAGGCTACTTATGAAGAAGGTCCTGCTCACTGCCGTTTTCGTCACCCTCTCCCTCGCCGCGTTCGCGGGCGGGTCGGCCGATAAAAGCGCTCCGAAGCCCGCCGCGGCGCCCGCTGCCCCTACGAAAGTAGTGGTATACACGGCCCACGAGGATTCCATCTTGAACGCTCTCGCGCCGCGATTCGAAAAGGAAACCGGAATCAAGCTTGAGTACGTAAAGCTCGGTTCAGGCGATGTCATCAAACGGGCGAAAGCCGAGGCGGCGAACCCGCAGGCGGACGTCATCTGGAGTATCGGCGGCGAACAGCTTGAAGCGGAAAACGCCATCCTTGCCCCCTATACGCCTAAGGATTGGGACAAAATCGCGAGCGTATTCAAGGTCGGGACCAACTGGCTTCCGTACACAGGCATCATGAACGTATTCGTCGTGAACACCAAGATGGTTCCCGAGAACCTTACGCCCAAGACATGGATAGACCTCGCGGACCCTCGCCTCAAGAAGCTCATCTCTTCCGCCCGTGCGGATAAATCCGGCTCATCGTACATGCAGCTCTGCAACGCGCTCCTGGTCTACAAAGATAAGGGTTGGGATGTCTACAAGGGCATCATGCAGAACATGGTCATTTCGGCCAGTTCCGGTGCCGTTCCGAAATTCGTCAACGACGGCGAACAGGCTGTCGGCATAACGCTTGAAGACAACGCGTTCCGCTACGTCCAAGGCGGCGGGCCGGTCAAGATCGTGTATCCGACGGACGGCACCGTAGCGGCGCCCGACGGAATAGCGCTGCTCAAGGGCGGACCGAATCCGGCCGCGGGCAAAGCGTTCATCGATTGGTGCTTGTCAAAACCCGTTCAGGAATACTTGGTTGAAGCTATGTTCCGACGCGCCGTGCGTACCGATTGCAAGGATCCGGCGGGACTCCCCGCGCTCTCTGCCATCAAGACCGTATCCTACGACTTCGGCTGGGCGGCCAAGAACAAGAATGACTTCTCCAAAAAATTCGCGGACATCGCGATGGAACTCGGACTCTAGGACAAGAGATACGGCATAAGGACTGCCGGCCGACAGCCTCCGAACAGACGCTGCCGGCCGGCAGTTCCAATTCTAATTATGAGGGCAGGCTCACGATGACAAGCATACGCATCGTCGATCTGGAGAAGCGTTTCGGCGAAACGATAGCGCTTTCGGACATAAACCTCGGCATCGAAAAGGGTGAGTTTTTCACCCTTCTCGGACCCTCGGGCTGCGGAAAGACTACCCTGCTCCGCACGATCGCGGGTTTCTATCGCCAGGAAAAGGGCGAAGTATGGCTAGGCGACGAGCGCGTAGACGAAGTTCCCGCGCACAAGCGCGATACGGGCATGGTATTCCAGAACTATGCCGTTTTTCCCCATATGACCGTTTTCGAGAACGTCGCTTACGGCCTGCGGGTGCGGAAATTGCCCAAAGCCGATATTGACCGACGCGTCGCGGCTTCTCTTGCTTCGGTGCATCTGGAAGGATACGAGAAGAGGACTCCGGACCAGCTTTCAGGCGGCCAGCAGCAGCGGGTCGGCCTCGCGCGCGCCATGGCGATAGAACCACGCGTGCTGCTCTTCGACGAGCCCTTGTCCAACCTGGACGCGAAACTCCGCGTCGAGATGAGGGACGAGATACGCGCCGTTCAGAAGCAGCTCGGCATCACGGCGGTGTACGTGACGCACGACCAGGAAGAGGCGCTCGTCGTCTCCGACCGGATCGCCGTCATATCGAGCGGCAAAATTCAGCAGATAGGAGCCCCCTGGGATATCTACAAGGATCCCGCGAACCTTTTCGTCGCCTCGTTTGTCGGGAAAGTTAACCTCCTGGACGCCGAACTCGGCGCTTCCGCGGGACCCGGCTTGCGGCGAGCCCGATCAGGAGCGCTTGATTTCGCGATACCCGACCCGGCGGGCTATTCAGGAACCGCGGTCAAACTCGCTTTCAGGCCCGAGGACGCGGTTGAGAATCCCGCTGACGGGGATCAAAATATCATAGAGGGTGTCGTTTCGGCATCCTGTTTCTTAGGCGCGGTCGCAAGCCTCGATATCGATTGCGGAGGAACGCGCCTCGTCATCGAACGGCACCGACCCCGCGCGGGCGACGTTCCGACCAACGGCGCGCCGACGCGTTTCGCGATTCCGCCGCGCTGCCTCATGGCGTTCGACTCCGCGACGGGCGCTAGGCTCAAATCCGCTTCCGCTTCGACGGACGGGGGATGGCGATGAGTAGACAAACTTCCACGCAGCGCGGCGTAGACCTTTGGACCTTCGTGACGCTCGGCGGCTTCGCCCTCGTCGCGGCGTTCCTCGTCTATCCGCTTGCCGACATTTTCCGGTACAGTTTCACCGACAAGGTGACAGGTGCTCTTTCATTCTCGAACTGGGTCGAATTCTTATCGAAGCCGTACTATATCAAAGCTTTCCTTCATTCAATGTTCGTGGCCATCGCGACGACGTTCTTCGCCGTCCTTCTCGGTGTGCCGCTTGCCTTCTTCACGACGCGTTTCCGGATACGCGGATCATCCGCCCTGAATACCGTCGCCGTCCTCGCGCTGCTCTCCCCGCCGTTCATCGGCGCTTATTCGTGGATAACGATGCTCGGCAGGAACGGGTTTCTCAGAACAGCGCTCGCCTCAATCGGCATCCAACTACCGCCTATCTACGGCGCCCTTGGAATCATCCTCGCCGATTCGCTTCAGTACTATCCCTTCGTCTCTCTCATGACGGCGGGAGCCCTCACCACCATCGACCGATCACTTGAGGAAGCCTCAGAAAACCTCGGAGCCTCTTCCGTCCGGACCTTCTTCCGGGTGACCCTGCCCCTGGTCCTCCCGTCCGTGACGGGAGGCGCCCTCATTTCGTTCATGATGTCACTTTCGAATTTCGGCACCCCGATGATAATCGGCGGAAACTACCTCGTGCTCCCGACGCTAGCCTATAACCTCTTCACGAGCGAAATAGCGGAGCGACCGGGCATGGCCAGCACCGTCTCCCTTATACTCATGCTTTGCGCCGCGATCGTCATCGGCCTCCAGCAATCCGCTTCCTCCCGACGCAAATACGCGAGCATGCTGGTAAACCGTCCCATGCAAAAGAAACTCAAGGGCCCCGTTTCCGTTCTGGCGCACGCGATCTGCTACGCGATTGTGGCCCTCTCGGCCTTACCATTGGCGGTCGTGGTTTTCTTCTCGTTTAAAAACACGAAGGGCCCGGTTTTCGTTCCCGGCTTCGGATTGGAAAGTTACCGGCAGATATTCTTCGACGTGCCAAAGACGGTGACGAACAGTCTGCTCTATTCTTTCGCGGCCGTCGTGCTCATCGCGATCATCGGTACCCTGCTCGGCTTCGTGATCGCTCGCAGGCGAACACTCGCGGTGCGCGTCCTTGATCCGCTCCTGATGATCCCCTACATTATTCCCGGCACCGTGCTCGGAATCGGTTACATCGTCGCCTTCAACCGCAAGCCCTTCCTGCTCGCCGGCACGGCGACCATCATCATCATGACTTACTTCATCCGCCGCTTACCCTACTCCGTGAGGTCGGCCGCATCCATCCTCAAGCAGATCGATCCCGCGCTGGAGGAAGCCGGCATCAATCTCGGCTCTCCGCCGGGCAGGACCTTCCGTACCGTCACCATGCCGCTCATGAAGGCGGGCATCGTGTCGGGGGCTATCATGAGCTGGGTTACCTCGATGAACGAACTGTCGGCTTCCATACTTCTGTACGTAGGAAGAACCATGACCATGCCGATCAAGGTGTATCTGTCCGTACTCGACGGCTTCTTCGGAACCGCAAGCGCGATGTCGACGATACTGCTCCTCGTGACGGGTATCGCCCTGTACGCCGTGAATCGTTGGACCGGCAAGTCGGGAGAATCGATCGTCGTATCATCTTAATTGACAGTAGGCACCGACGGGTTGATCATATAACCCATAGGAGCCGCGCATGAAAAATAAAAAGTCGCTCATGCTTCCGTCGGCCTTCTTTGCGCTTTTCATCATGACCGCGGCAGCCCAAGAAAAAAAACCTTGGAGCTTCCACGCTGAAATCGATGTCTTCCTCGGCTTAAAGGCGGGGGCCGAATACCGCGTCTCGGATTTCTTCGGCGTCAGGGGCAGCCTCGGCGCGTGTTTGATCTCACCCCTCATGACCACCTACACGTTAGTCGGCGTATGGCACCTT
The DNA here is from genome assembly GCA_041666155.1 of Treponemataceae bacterium. Lineage (GTDB taxonomy): Bacteria > Spirochaetota > Spirochaetia > Treponematales > Breznakiellaceae > SZUA-426. Next base: position 2,006 of record JBAYHM010000074.1, on the reverse strand, counting down.
CGGGAACGAACAAGTCCGCTTCAACTCAACTTTGAAGCGGGCCTCATCCAAGGAATATTCAACGTCCTCGAACCTATGATCGACATCGATCCCGCCATCAATTGGGCGAGCGCATACTGGGTACCGGGAGGCGCCGCATCCATCGGCTACAGAACGCGGGGGGGCCACATCTTTTCCCTGCGCGCCGGAGGAGGCGTCATCTTCGGCTACGATATAAACACCTGGCAGGGGCCAACCTTCCAACCGAACATCGCGATCGAATACGACTTCAAGCCCTGATCGACCGTCGGGAGGCGGACGATATCGTGCTGCTGGGGGATGTAGCCTTCCCGTTCCTATGAAGCCGGCATTAACCTGGACCGAAAGATAAAGAAACATTCAATGTGCGCCAACGAACAGACATCCAAATAAAAAAACTGAACATTTATAGTATTAGGCAATCCATCCAATTTCACAGGAGACAAAATACAGAACCGCAGGGCGGACTACGTGGCCGCGGTATTGGACAAACTGATCAATTGGGAGTTTGCAAAGGAGAACCTTCGATGAGTATATTCACCACCAAAGATGACACGCGAATCTATTATAAAGACTGGGGAAAAGGAACGCCGATTGTATTCAGTCACGGCTGGCCGCTCAATTCCGACAGTTGGGAAGCTCAAATGGAATTCCTTGCATCCAAAGGATACCGATGCATCGCCCATGATCGCCGCGGGCACGGCAAGTCAAGCCAGACATGGAACGGGAACGACATGAACACTTATGCCGACGATCTTTCGCAGCTTATCGAATCGCTCGGACTGGAGGGCGCGGTTCTTGTCGGCTTCTCCGCGGGAGGAGGCGAAATCGCGCGCTACATCGGAACCAAGGGCACAAAGCGGGTTGCCAAAGCCGCTCTGATTTCCGCGGTTCCTCCGCTGATGTTGAAAACGGCGAAAAATCCGGGAGGCTTGCCGATTGAAGCCTTTGACAAGATCCGCCTCGGGTCCATCGCCGACCGTTCCCAATTCTATAAGGATCTCGCCGGCGGACCTTTTTTCGGCGCGAACCGGAGCGGCGCAAAGGTATCGCAGGGCATGATCGATTCGTTCTGGCTCCAAGGAATGCAGGCGGGCCATAAAAATACGCTCGATTGCATCAAGGCCTTTTCCGAGACCGATTTTACCGACGACCTGAAAAAATTCGATATCCCGACTCTTATCATTCATGGCGATGATGACCAGATCGTGCCGATCGGCTGTTCGGCGCTGATGTCGTCAAAGTTGATTAAAAACGCCGTGTTGAAGATCTATAAAGGAGCGCCTCATGGTATTTCATATACGCATCAGGAACAGCTGAACGCCGATTTGCTGGCATTTGTGAAAACGTGAAAGAAACAGTGTGGGGCACTGAAAATACCATGAATTTACCTCTGTCATTCAGCTCTCTTATTAAGGAAAGCGAGAAACCGGTCCTTGTAGATTTTTACGCGGATTGGTGCGGTCCCTGCAAGATTGTCTCACCGATCATCCAACGTCTTGCCGGGGAAAACAAAGATCGATTTTTGACGATAAAGATCAATACCGAAAAGAAACCCGACCTAGCTGGACAATGGGAAATAACCGGCATCCCCACCATCATGCTTTTTTTTAAGGGAAAAGTATTGATGCGCTTATCCGGCGCCTATCCGTACGCGTCGCTCAAGGCCGAAATTGAGAAGGCTTTGCCGAGATAATCCGCAACCTTGCACGGTACGTGCATATTGGACCGGTGCCCAGGTGAAGCGATCAGGTCAAAGTCCGGTTTTAATCTTGAATTTCTCCGACATGGGGACCGGCTTTCTCGTGCCGTAATCAAAAAAGAGAATGCCCGTCTTAGCTTTGGCGGCTACGGTGTCCGTACCGAGCTTGGTTACCAAATAGCAGAAGTCGCACCCGAACCGCCCCGGATCAGCCGCCGAGACATGAACCGCGAGCCGATCGCCCCGGAAGCACTCCGCCTTATACTCCACGGCGACATCGACCATT
>JBAYHM010000073.1:0-16367 GCA_041666155.1 Treponemataceae bacterium | reverse complement strand
CTATGCGCTGGGTGAGTTTGATCAAGCGCTTTCCCATGTCAAACGCGCACGAACGCTTTCGCGCGGGGATGCATCCCTCGCTAACCTAGAGGCCTTCATCCTGATCGCTATGGGCAATCTCACTGCCGCCGACGCTTTAGTGAAGGAAACACTTTCGCGGGAACCGTATAACCGAGAAGCCTTGTTCGCCGCCGCTGAACTGGACGTCGCGCGCGGCAAAGCAGGGGAGGCAGCGGTCCGTTACCGCGAGGCTGCCCGACGTTTCCCCGATGATCGGCGCGCGCTGCTTTCCCTGGCGCTCGTGCTCGGTTCCTTGGGTGATGCCGAGGGTGCGCGCTCTTACGCGGCCCGAGCGACAGCCGCTCACCCCGACGATCACCGTGTTCGTTACTATGCCGCTTATTTGGATGCCGCCGCGGGGCGACTCAAAGAATCGGCATCCGCTCTTTCCTTCGCGTTAAAGCTCAAACCGGGCTACGCGCCGGCTCGGTCTCTTCTCGCGTCGGTTCGATATCGCCTCGGCGAATGGGACGAAGCGGCACGGCTAGCCGATGAGGTTATCGCTTCCGATCGATCAAATAGTTCCGCTTGGTATCTCAAGGCTCTTTCGTACGCGCGCTTGGGAAAAACGACCGAAGCCCGATCCGTGTTCGCCCTTGCTTTGTCGGTTGACCCGAACGATGAATTCGCCCGTTGCGCGCTTGAAGACCTTTTGGTCTCCACGACGTCCGTGGAATCGGCCGAAAGAGCCAAATGGGCCTCGTATCATTTTAATCGCGCGGAAGAGTATCGGTCGCGCAATCTTGCCGACCAGGCCTTGTTCGAATACCGGCGGGCGCTCCGGATCGATCCTTATTCAAAAAGCGGTCGCGCCGCTTTTGCCGATTTACTCCGTTCTCTCGGGTATCCTGCCCGACAGTTAGCCGAACTTAGATTTCTTCAGGAATTGGGAAAAGCCGACCGAGCGATCAACGACGCGGTTGAAACGTATGATTCTCTTTTAGCAGATGCCCTGCATCGTCGTTGGCATTTGGATTCGAATGCGTTGAATGCGCGGCATTGGAAAATCGCAGTCGTGTCCGTCTCTTCACAGTCGGCCGTACGACATGTTGACGCGGGAAGGATCGCCGCGACCTTTATCCGAGATTTGCTGACGCACGACGGAAACATTTCGTCGATTTCCGTCCCTGTGGAACAACACAGTTTCTCCAGCGCGTTCAGGAGTGCCCGGGAAGCGGGTGCCGATTATTTTTTGGTCGTTTCCGCGACTGAAAGCGAAAGGGATTTGTCCTTGAGGGGCACAATGTACGTCGCTCGGACCGGATCACTTGCCGCGGACTTCAAAGCATTCAGAACCGGTGTCGACCGGGTACGTAATTCTACGCGGAAAATAGTTGAACAGCTTGGTGCCGCCTTACCGTTCCGTGCCGAACTCATCGCTCGGAAGGCTGGCCAGGGGCTTATCGATAAGGGTAAGACAAACAAAATCGCGGCGGGAACAAAGCTTGAGATCGTGAAGAAAGGCGCCGCGATTCCGTTAGCCGAGGGTGTCGGACTTTCCTATATTCCCGAAGATGTGACCGGCATGATAACGATTTCTGAGGCGGATGAGGAAGTATCCGCGGGAACGCTCGCACGAAACGGCTTTTTCGACCGCATAGTCGAAGGTGACGAGGTAGTGATACTTCCGGAAAAGAAACCGGTTTCCCCGGTAAAAGCCGAAGCGGCCCCGGCAGACCCGGAACTGCGGTATTTGCTGAGGAATCTTCGGTAAATCTAAAAGTTTTTGGGATTAGCGGTTGTATTAGGCTTTTTAAGAATTTTGAACCGCAGAGGACGCAGCGGAAGAATTGAGTATTTCCTTTGCGTACCTCTGCGCCCTCTGCGGTTAGTTATCTTCTCCGTTTTTTACGCCAAACTCACTTGCGGATTGCCTTCTGTTCGGTGCTTTTCGCACTAGCGGCGCTAAGTCTTGGCAGAATTGCGTCTATCCATTCTTGGCCTTCGGCATAGTATTGTGATTGGGCTAAGAGAAATTCAAACAAGGCTTCTGAATAGCGATTTGAAAAAAAGTACGATTGCCCAAGGTAGTAATGAGCGCGCGCCTCTGAAGCGGGTGTCCGTGACAACGAAAGGTAGCGTACGATCTGTTTCGCCGATTCAGCCCAATCTTTTTTCGCGAAAGTTCCTTGTACTATCGATCGGAGAGCGTATTCTTCACCGCCGCTAGGTGTTTCTAAGTCTTGAGGGAAGGCTCGGGGGCGCCGTTCCGTCAATTTGATGGGGCGCACTGATCCGATCAATTCAGCCACCGCTTTCGCCGCGGCGCTTGAAAGCTGCGTTGGGTTGGCCGGAGGAAGCGGTCCGAAAGTACCGCTCGGCATCGCCGCGTCCAAAGAAATAATCGGCAACGGCATTGACCGGATGTCGCTCGGTGGTCCAGGTAATCCAACTCGGTAGCGACCGGCCGGCACTTCCACCGGAACGCTGGTCGCATTGATACCTCTCTCAATGGCAATGCGGCCCGCCTTCAGGTCGTCTTCGCTGATAAGCGCGTAAAAATAGCCTATGCCGGGCACCGGATAGTCGATTACGGGCGCAACGGACGCGGGTGCTGATTGGACTATGACAGCGTCCAAAAGGTCACGCGTTTCGGCGAGCGGCGATGCGCTGCGGTACACGAGGATGTTGGAAACCGTTGATGAAGAGCGAAACGAGATACGTACGGAGTCGCCCTGCACTTGGGCTGAAACACCGGATATCTTCTTTTCATTCGATTTTGCCGCTTCCGTCGGCTGGGGCTGTTCGATAGCGGGAGAACTCGCCGCTTTTCCCGTCGCGCTTTTTGGAGTCTGTGCGGCGGGAGCGGCCTGGGTTACAGCGATGCGCGCGTCCAAACTGTTGACGTAGGGGAGCATAACGTCGTAGCGGGAACCTTTCGTGTCCGACGCGGCGACGAAATAATGCCAGAGACCACCTTTGGGAGGTTTATCGATGAAGCTTTGCGCCCCATAGGGTACTTCGGCGAGTCGTTCGGCCCTAGCGATTTTTTCGGCCGTGATAGGCTGTTCGGACCGAAAAATGACTACCGATCCGGTAGCGTCCCGAGAATCCGTCCAGGAAAGCGAAACCTTGCCCTCTTTTTCCATTACCGTGATGCGCGAAACAAAGGGTGCGAATACGCGTTCCGCGTCCTTAACTCCGGCAGGCGCGGTGGTCGCCGTTTGGGCGCCGAGAAACGCGGAAGGGAGGAAGAGCAGTCCCGCGATGAACGTGGCTTTTATCGATCTCGTTCTCTTCATGATACAATTCTATTCGGCATAGTGCGTTCTCGTCCATAGCAGTTTGACAGAAGAGCATCTTTCTCGTAAGCTGTTCCCCATGTTCGTGTCCGTGGCCCTCGACCCTGGATCGGAAGACCGCGCCCGGGAACTTGCCGAATTGCTCGCTCGATACGGCTTTGAGAAAGTCCAACGTGGTTTATGGGAGTCTCCCATGATCGCGGCTCCTTCCCTGGAACATCTGAAGCGTGATATCGATCGGGCTACCGACGCCTATGATCGGGTCCGGATTTACCAATACCCGGTGGACGGCGTCCTGGTCGTTTCAGGCATGCGGGAAAAAAAGTGGCGTAAACTTGTAGCCCGTTTACCGGTTGAACGTTCCACTGGTCGCGCTCCCGATAAAAACAACCGCCGCTAATACACTACAATCGGAGCCGAACGGCTCAGACCTGAGGAGGTCTTCCCATGATTCTTGCCGAGCTTGGCCCGCGCGTACAGGACTTGAATGTCCGCATCAACGATACTTGGGGGCGTCTTTGACCCCCCGGCTTTTGAAAAACAAGTAGCGGAACTGGAAGCGCGAGTCGGAGAACCGGATTTCTGGAACGATTCAGGTGCGGCGGAAAAGATCATGACCCGATTCAAGGCCTTAAAAGGGCGTTTTGAGCCGTGGAAGGATTTGGTTTCAGAAGCCTCCGATCTCAGCACCCTTTTTGAGCTGGCGACGGCCGAAAACGAAGAGTCCCTCGCCGCTGAAATCGAAAAATCCCTTGCCGATCTTGAGGCTAGGTTTGAGAAACTGAGCGTGGTTGAACTCATGTCCGGAGAAGTGGACCGGAACGGCTGCTTCCTTAATATTCATTCGGGCGCGGGCGGTACCGAAGCCTGCGATTGGGCTTCCATGCTGTACCGCATGTACGTGCGCTGGGCTGAACGTCGCGGTTTTAAAACGGAAGTGGTCGATTTGATCGAAGCTGAAGGCGGCATCAAGTCCGTGACGATGCAGATCGATGGCGAATACGTATTCGGTTATCTCAAGGGCGAATCGGGCGTGCATCGATTGGTGCGCATCTCCCCTTTCGACGCGGCAGCGCGTCGGCACACTTCCTTCGCCTCAGTCTACGCTTTCCCCCTTCTGGACGACTCCATCGAGGTGGATATCCGGCCGGAAGACTTGCGGGTCGACACGTACCGTTCAGGTGGAGCGGGAGGCCAGCATGTCAATAAAACCGACTCGGCGGTTCGCTTCACCCACCTTCCCACCGGCATCGTGGTTGCCTGTCAATCGGAGCGAAGCCAGATAAAGAATCGCGCCACGGCGATGAGCGTGTTGAAGGCAAAACTCTACGAATACTATAAGGCCGAGAAAGAAAAAGACAACGAGCGTTTCGCTCAAGAAAAGAAGGATATCTCCTGGGGTAACCAAATTCGTTCTTATGTGTTCCAACCGTATACGATGGTAAAGGATACGAGAACAAAAATGGAAGTGGGAAACATACAAGCAGTAATGGACGGTGACATCGAACCCTTTATTGAGGAGTATCTGCGCTTCGCGTGGAAGGCCGCGCAGGAGGCGTAATCCCGTGGCGATGCGCCATTCCCTTCGTGTCCAATTCTTAATGTCCGCCTTTTTCGCGGTCACGTTCGTGACCGCCGCTGAAGAACCGCGCAAAAAAGACGTTGTCGTAGATCCTTCTCCCGCCTGGATTGTCGCCGTTACGGCTTTTAATACGGAAAAGCTCGTCGCCTCCGACCGACTCTCCGGGGACCTTATCGTGAACCGACTTTCGTTTGCGCTCTCAAACGTGGGGAAGCGTCGATACACGGATGCCGAACGCGGCGCCTATATGCGTTATCTCGTCACCAAGGCGACGGACGCCGCCGTGAAAGAGCTTGCGGCAAAACAGGCAGCGCGAGACGCGCTTCTTTTCAGCGGACTAGAAAATTGGAAATACGAGGCCGAGTTGAAGAAGGCCGATGAGGCCGTTCGCGCCGCGCGGGAGGCCTACGAACTTTCTCGGCACGCCTTAGCGGAAGTAGCTCCCGTGAAAGATCTGAAAATCGCGAAAGAAAACGCGGCCCGCGCTCTTGTCCCTCTTCCCAAAATCGGGGAAGAACGATCTTTGTGCGAACAACATAAGTATGACGCGCTGCTCCTCGGGCAGGTTGAGTCCTTTTATGGAAGGACCTTTGTATCGATCCGCTTGTACAGCCCTTTTTTAAATACGAACCTGTATTCGGACGAAACCACCTTTTCAACCACGGATCGAGAAACCGTTCTGGCCGAGCTTTCGTTCCGCTTGGCGGCAGCCGCCTCCGGAACGCCGCCTGCTCTCGTTTCCGTGCGCGTCGACCCTCCCGAAGCGGATGTGCATTTAAATGGTGTTTTCTCAGGCAGCGGTTCGGTCGGTCCGGTAGAACGCGCTCCGGGACCTCTTCGCGTGACCGCTGAACGGTTCGGATACGAGCGGCTAGAGACCATGATTGACGTTTTCCCCGCGGAACGAACGGATGTGGCTATAACGCTGCCCGCATTCAAGACAAGCAGTGTGGCCGTAGACGCGTTTGGTGTTTCGGGTGAAAAAACGGAAAGTAAGGTCCGTTTGAACGGCTTGTATATCGGACGAACGCCGATGACGCTGACGATTCCCCAAGGAATGTATTCGTTTGTACAGCTGGAATCGTCGGACGAGAAGTCCGCGGACCAGAAGTTCGCGGACAAGAGGACCGAGGACCAAGGGGCAGGGGACCAAGGGGCCGTGGATCTAACCCATATATCCTCGGATCGGCTCACTTCGGACGAACTATCCTCCGACGGTCCAGTATCCGACGGAAAACTCTCCGACGATACTACAGCGAATAGGCCTTCTGAGAAGAGTTCCGCTTTCTCAACGGTGGTAAATACTCAAACAGACGGGTCAATTTCCTTGAAACTGGTCGAGTTATTGCCGAAAAACGCTACCCCCACCGAGGATGCGCGGAAAGTATTCTACGGCGCGTTAGGACGTTTTTTCTTGTGCATGCCGATAGCGTTCATCGTTTCCGGCATGGCCTCCTCGTACGAGAATGCCGCCATCGTATATAATTCGACCGCGCTCACGGATGTGACCAGTCAGATGAAGCTGGCGTCGACGATATTGTGGACGGTTTCGGGTGCGTTCGCCGTCGAGACGATAATCCGACTTGTGAACTATTTACGAAATTCCGGCTCGCGAGCCGCGAAAAGCACTCCGATCAACGGTTCGTAGAGGAAGGATGCATGGGAAAGATGGGGTTTGCCGACCGGCTAAAAGCGCTTTTCGGTAGAGGCGGGAATGGCGATGATTTCTTTGATGACCTGGCCGATAGTTTGGTTGAGGGCGACCTGGGCGCGTCCGAATCTTTCTCCGTAGTAGATCGACTGAAAGCCGTTTGTCGATCCGATCGTATAAATGATCCGCTTGCGGTAAAGGAAAAACTGGCTGAACTTCTAAGAGCCGATCTTCTGACGACGGAAACCGGCATGAACTCTTCGTCGTTTGACATAGTATTGCTCCTGGGCGTCAACGGCGTCGGAAAGACGACGACCGCCGCCAAGCTTGCGTCTTATTATCGTCTCAAGGCCGGCAAAAAACCGCTTCTTGCCGCGGCCGACACTTTTCGCGCGGCGGCCATCGACCAATTGAAGATCCACGGCGAACGGCTTGAAGTCCAAGTGGTAGCCCATAAGCACGGAGGCGACCCCGCCGCCGTCGTATTTGACTCGATAGAAGCTGCCCGTGCGCGGTCTTGTGACCTTATCGTGGCGGATACGGCCGGACGGATGCACACGAAGGCCGGTCTCATAGAGGAACTAAAGAAAATCGACCGCGTTGTCGAGTCTAAGGCGTCGGGTGCCCGATATCGGAAATTTCTGGTCCTTGATTCGACTACGGGCAGAAACGCGTTTGCGCAGGCGGAAACGTTCCTTGAGGCGGTACGCCTGGACGGTGTCATACTCACCAAATACGATTCGAGCGCACGTGGCGGCGTGGCTTTCGCCGTTTGCGGAAAGCTCAAACTGCCAATCGCTTTTGTATGCACCGGGGAAGGGTATGGCGATATCGCCCCCTTTGATCCGGATCGATATGTACGGGAGTTTGTCGGCCTTGCCTAAAGCGCGGCTCCTTTTCGGAGCACTCTGGATCGTATTTTTCTCTCTCTTCTTTCCGCCGGGCGTATCGGCCGAAACGGTTCGGTGGTTCATTTCCGACGGGGCGGGAATCGCCTATGAGTTCGTTTCACGCGTTGTCGCGCTGCGGTCGGAATGGGCTCTTGAAATCAGGACGGAGGATTCGGCTGCCGCTGCCGGCGCGCTATTGAAGGGTGAACAGCGAGAAACGAAAACCGTGTATAAACAAGGGCAAAAACATCGCACTACCGTTTCTTTTTTGGATCCGACAGGATTCGCGCGTTTTTCCCAAACGGAAGAGAACGACGGATCACTTACTCGCTCCCATTACGATACGCAAAAGAGACTGATCGATGAAACATCGCAGGAAAGCGACGGCTCGGGCATCATTGTGAAATACAAGTGGTCGAGCGAACGCCTTTCGCGCGCTTCGGCGTATCCCCTTGATCGGCAGGACGGCGATCCCCTGTGGACCGATACCTACCGGTATGATAGGTCGGGTGCGCTGCGCTCCGTTTACCGTGATCCTGAGGGAACGGAATTCTCCCATGATTCCCGCAACGGTTCTCCCCACTTTTTAGAATTTCGCGCGGCCGACGGAAAAGTGGTCCATACAAGTTTCAACGACTTAGGGAGAGAAGAAGAGACGACGGCGATCGATAGCGACGGGAAAACGGTAAACGCTCACGTGCGCGTAAGCTATATAAAGGCTGAAGAATCCGATAAAAAGCGCTCCACACGCCGTAGTGAAGGGGTCGCGGACAACCCGATTGAAACTCACTATGACGAAAAAGGCCGGGCCGTTCGGGAAGTCCGATTCGGAAAAGATGACAAAGTCGTGGAGGAAACTCTAACAGAGTGGTCGGGAGACCGAGTTTCTTCCGTGATTCGTATTCGGGGCGACCAGGCGCGAAAATCCGAGTTTTTCTACGATAGTCGCGGGAATAGAGTGATCGAAAAGAATTATCTGAACGGTCGACTAGAACGGACTGTCCGGAAAGAAGGGACGATGGAGACCGAGGAACTGTATAAAAACGGCGCGCTTTTGTTGCGCGCCGTGTACGAAGGCGGTGTCCTGGTGCGTGAAGAGCGCGTACGCTTACCTTCCGGAGTGGGTGAACGATGAAACGATTTCCTTCCTGGATTCTTTTCGCCGCGTCTCGGTATCTCTCCGCGCGTCGGCGGGATAAATCGGCTCCCTCTTCCATCCTTCCTATAGCCGGCATCGCGACCGGCGTTATGGCCTTGATCGTCGTGCTTTCAGTTATGAACGGCTTTCAAATGGGCTTTATCGAAAGCATCCTTGAGATTTCCTCTTACCACATTCGTGTGGAAGCGCCGCCTGAGTCTGTTCCGAATGAATCGCTTCTTCGCGATCTTCGTTCGTTTGACGGCATCGCGTCGGTTCTTCCGTTCCTGGAACTGCAAACCATCGCCCGCGGCAGCCGTCGTACTCAGCAGGGTTGCCTGATTCGCGGAATCCCCGCGGATGCCGCCTCACGCGATCCCGGACTGGCAAAAAAACTCAATTTTGAGGAAGGTTCATTCGACTTATCCGATCCGCGCACCGTGCTTCTGGGCGCGGAGCTTGCCCGGTCCCTGTCCCTTCGCCTCGGCGATGAAGTGTCGCTTCTGTCGCTTTCCGGCGCCGCGATGGATACCCTTTCACCGGAAGACGCGACGTTTCGAGTGTCGGGCATTTTTCGCAGCGGATTTTACGAATACGACTTGGGCTGGGGCTTCATCGCTCTGGAAGCGGCAGAGCGCCTGCATGGCAAAGAATCGCCTTTCGTCTATGGTGTGAAACTTCGCGACCGATGGAAGGACGAGGCGGCAGTCGCTACAATTTCCCGCCTTGCGTCAGTTTCCGGATCTAAAGTTGTTTCCTGGCGGACCTTTAACCGAGCGTTTTTCGGGGCGCTGCGGACGGAAAAGGTCATGATGTTCCTTCTGGTCGGTCTTATTTTTATCGTCGTCGGCCTCAATGTCTTTCAAGCCCAGCGCCGCGCCGCTCTTGAACGGCGTGAAGAGATCGGTCTTTTACGCGCGGTCGGCGCGTCTTCTTTCGCGGTGCGCCTTGTGTTTGCCTGCGACGGTTTTCTGGTGGGACTCACCGGTGCTACGGCCGGACTTATTCCGGGGCTTCTGATTTCGAACAACATCGCACTATTCTTTTCGATACTTGAATTCATCGTTAATTCCGCCCTTGGTGTCGCCAATATGGTCGTTTCGTTCGTTAGCGGCGCTCCCGCGGTCGGTGCCGGGTCATTCAGTATTTTTTCACCGGCGGTTTTTTACTTGAAGGAAATTCCCAGCCGGACGATTCCCGCCGAGGCTGCCGCGGTGTTTTTGTTCGGCCTTCTTTCCGCGACAATCGCGGCCGCGCTCGCGTCGGGGAGGGCCTCCCGCGAACGGCCCGCGGAGGTTTTGCGCTATGAGTGACGCTTCTTTGATTGAACTTCGCGAACTCACAAAAGTTTTCCCGTCCGGAAATGAAACCCTTTCCATCCTTTCCGGTATTGATCTGGATCTGCCCCGCGGCGCGAAGGTCGTGATAACCGGCGAAAGCGGGAGCGGCAAGAGTACGCTCCTCAATATTATCGGCGGGCTCGATTCGGCCACTTCTGGTTCGGTGTCGGTAGGACCATATCGGCTGGACGGTTTGGACGAGCGCGCGTTGACCGTTTTTCGTGGGCGCTTTGTGGGTTTCGTCTTTCAGTTCCATTATCTTTTGAAGGACTTCACTGCCTTGGAAAACGTGATGCTGCCCGCGTACGTCGCCGGTTTTACTAAAAAAGAAGCGCTCGATAGAGCCGAGGCCCTTCTGTCGGATGTCCACATGGAAGCGCGTGCATCCCACTATCCATCGCAATTGTCCGGAGGCGAACGTCAACGCGTCGCGGTGGCTCGCGCTTTGGTGAACGATCCCGAACTTGTTCTTGCCGACGAACCGACCGGCAACCTGGACCCCGCCAACAGCGCCGTCGCCGCTGAACTTTTGTTCGCTGTAGCCGAAAAGCGCGGAAAAACCTTGGTAGTCGTCACCCACGACGAACGGGTCGCCTGCCGCGGAGACATCCGTTTCCGACTTGAAGCGGGACATTTGGTCGGATGATGAAAGGCCGCGTAGTTTTTTTTATATCACTTCGATATCTTCTCGGTCGCGGAAAGGAAGGCGGACGCTATTTGCGCGGCGCGGCATTCGGCATAGCGATCAGCCTAGTACCCATCATCGTCACCTTGGTAGTCGCCGACGGCATGATCCGCGGCATCACCGAACGGTATTTGGAACTCGGCTCCTACCATATTCAGGCTTCCGATCGGCGTGTAGGGGGAGAGCCCGCGACGGAACTGTCCGCCGTGGTCGCGTGTCCGGGCGTCCGGGGTGCCTGGCCCGAGAGGCAGGGCTTGGGTATCCTAGTGGGTTCTTCAGGCAAGTCAGGCGCCAATATCAGAGCCGTTACTTCCGACTTCCTTCGCGATCGGGGGACTGCCCGGTTTCTCAAAGCGGTTTCGGGAACAGCCGATTTTTCAAGCGATAAGGATGCTCTCCTAGGAGAAGAATTGGCGCGGAAAATCGGGGCCGGCGTCGGCGATACGGTCCGGCTTATGACCGCGCGAACAACTCTGGAGGGGCGCACCATTCCCCGCGTGAGCGCGTTCACGGTGCGGGGCATCGTTTCTTCCGGCTACCGTGAATTGGACGCGCTTTGGTTGTTTGTTCCGTACGAAGCGGGCAAAAAAGCCTTGAGTCCCGAAGCGTCCCGCGCATTCATCGGTATCAAGCTGGATGATCCGTATAAGGGCGTCGAAACCGTTTCAGCCGCGTTGAACGGCGTTCTTCCGCGCGGGTTCGCGACCTATACTTGGTATGAACTGCAAAGATCGCAATACCAATCCTATGAATCGACAAGGCAGTTGCTTCTCTTTATCATGGCTCTGGTCGTCGTTGTCGCGGCGGTAAACGTCGCGTCCGCGACTTCCATGCTCGCGGTGGAACGGCGTCGCGATATCGCGATTCTCAAAGGCTACGGCGCCGATCCGAGGGATACCACCCGAATTTTTTTATTCTGCTCCTTCCTTACCGGCGCGCTCGGCTCGTTCCTTGGTCTTGCCGCGGGGCTTTTGGCCGCGCTTAACGTGAACGCGCTCATTCACGGCGTGGAGTTTCTACTCGGGATATTGGCGCGAACCGGATCCTTTTTTTCCGGAAGCGCGGCGGGCGCGGCTCCCCGATTGCTTGATCCGGCGTATTATCTTGAAACCATCCCCGTCTCGGTGGATTGGAATGCGCTACTGCTGATCGCGGTAGGCACGACGGTGTGTTCGGTATTGGCCGCTTGGGCTCCGGCCCATCGCGCGGGAAAAACTCGACCGCTCGAAATATTGAGAAAATTCTGATTATGGATCGCAAAGGAAGTAAAGCATGAAATGCGAAATATGCGGAAACCGAAACGCGGTCGTTTTCGTGCAGCAGATAAACGGCGATTCCCGTTCGGAAATCCGCCTCTGCGCCGAATGCGCTAAAGAGCGCGGTCTCAAAGGCGACGGTGATATCGCGCAATCCGTGGCAAAATTGCTCGCGACGGTGAGCGGGACAAAGAAGACGGAAAAGGAAATCGAAGAGAAAGTCTGCGCGATATGCGGCATGACGCTGGTCGACGCGCGTAAAAACGGGTATGCCGGCTGTCCATCGTGCTGGGACCAATTTGCCGTCGAGCTTTTGCGCAAGACGTACAAGGATGCTCAAAAGCGTCGTCATGCCGGACGGCTGCCGGTTCGGCTTGAAGAGTATCGCGCAACTGTTCAGGAATTGATTCGAACGAGAGAAAAACTTGCGGCCTCCCTGCAAGCCGAGGATTACGAAACAGCCGCCCGATGCCGGGATCGCCTACAAGCACTTGAAAATAGAGGCCCTCTTCGTGCGTGAGTTTTTGCTCGCTCCTCCGTTCTCGCTTGCCGACGGTCCAGATCGGGATGTCGTTGTTTCCACAAAAGTTCGGTATGTGCGGAACCTCGAGGGTTCGTCTTTTCCCTCACGTTCTTCCCGGGAAGATTCGCAAGCGATCCGCAGACGGATTCTTGACTCGATCTCCCTCTTGTCCGGCGGCGAAGGCTGCCTTATTTTACCGATAGAAGAAGCGAAGGCTGCCGAAACCGAGGCGCTCGTTGAACGATCGTATATTGAGAGTGAAGAAGCGGACGACGTCAACGGCGTTTTTTTTCGTGCTCTTGCCTTGTGCGGCGGGGGAGGGGATTCCTATTTTATAAATGGAAGCGACCACTTGCGCATCGGCGCCCATCGGCAAGGTTTGCAGGTCCGTGCCGCCTTCTCTCGCGCAAAAGAACGAGAGTTGCTGCTGGATGACCGGCTGCGTTTCGCGGCTTCTTTCGACTACGGCTATCTGACGGCACGGCCTGAGGATTGCGGCTGCGGGCTGCGTTTGTATGCGTCGGTATTTCTTCCGGGTATCATGGCAGCGGGAGTGTTCGATCGGGTTACCCGCGATTTGCTGGTTTCGGATGTTGAACCGCGAACGGTCTCCGACTATTTCGTCACACTTTCTGCCCGGGCCCCCTTGGGGGTGGATGAAAATATTTTTGTCGATCGCTTCGACGGCGTACTGCGGAGCTTGGCCGATGGGGAGCGAAAAACGCGCGATCGCGTGATCACAAGCGATCGCCTTCGTTTGGAAGACGCTTCCTACCGCGCTGCGGCAATCCTTCGTTCGGCTCGCTTGCTCAGCGCTGAGGAAGCCGTCACGTTGCTTGGTCGGCTGCGCGCCGGCGTTGCGTATGGAATCGCTCCGGAAACAACAGGTGATCCGTACGCTCCGATAGATGCCGCTATTCTCCTTACTTCGCAGGGACACATGAAAGTACGGGCGATGGAAAAAAATGACCGGATCGCCGATGATTTGCGTTGCGAGCTTGTTCGCGAGCTGCTTCCGCGTTACCTTATATAACAGGGGGACATCAGGGTGTTCAAGGGATTGACGCAGCGAGCTCAACGTATTCTTACAGTCTTATCTCAGGAAGAGGCCCGACACTCTCACGCGGATCAATTGCTCCCCGAACATATCGTAGTCGCCATCCTCAAGGACGGTGAGGGCGTCGCCTGTAAAGCGCTCGGCGCGCTCAAAGTTGATCTCCTGGATTTTCGTTTGGAACTGGAGCGCGAGACGCCGAAAAAGAAAACCGGTTTCGTTTTCGGCGATGTTCCTCCCTCCCGTCGCGCGCGAACGATGCTTGAATCCGCGGCTGACGAGGCCCGGGCTATGGGGCATGATTACGTAGGAACCGAGCATTTGATTGTCGCGGCCGCCCGTGAGGAAGAAGGCTCGGTCAGCCGATATCTCGCGCGTTTTTCCATTGACGCGGAAGTTTTGCGCCTAGCCGTTTTTTCTTCGGCCGCACCGACGAATTTTAACGATCCGGAAAATCGGCAGACACAACCGATGCCGTTAGCATCGGCTCCCAATCTTGAGAACGATGAGGAACCCGGCGAATTCCGGTCGCGTTCAAGCACAGCCGCTGCGCAACCCGTATTGATTAAAACACCGCTTCTTGACGAATTTTCCCGTGATCTCACGGCCCTTGCGCGGGAAGATAAGGTAGATCCCGTCATCGGTCGGGAAAAAGAAATAGCGCGCGTCATCCGAATCCTTGCTCGGCGTACAAAAAACAACCCGGTGCTTATCGGCGAGCCGGGCGTCGGTAAAACGGCTGTCGTGGAAGGCCTTGCGCGCTTCATCGTATCGCAGGACGTGCCTGAAGTTCTGGCCGGTAAGCGCGTGCTCGCTTTGGACCTCGCCTCGGTTGTCGCGGGCACCAAGTACCGCGGTGAGTTCGAGGAACGCCTCAAGAAGATCATGAAGGAAATCGGACAGGCGGGGAACATCATTCTCTTTATCGATGAACTTCATACGATAATCGGCGCGGGCGGCGCCGAAGGTACTATCGACGCGTCGAACATGCTGAAGCCGGCCCTTTCGCGCGGCGAGATCCAGTGCATCGGCGCCACGACCCTTGCCGAATACCGCAAACATTTTGAGAAGGACGCCGCGCTCGAACGGCGCTTTCAGGCTGTGCTCATTGAGGAGCCGTCGCTCGATCAAACGATAGAAGTGCTGCACGGCATCCGCAGCCGTTATGAAGACCATCACCGCGTGGCGTACACAGACAAGGCCGTGGAATCCGCGGCACGCCTCGCGCAGCGCTACCTAACCGGTCGCTTCATGCCGGACAAAGCCATAGACCTTTTAGACGAAGCCGGCGCAAAACGCAAGCTCGAATCGGATTCACGTCCCGCTGAAATCGGCGAGATTGAAGCGGACATACGCTCGCTCACTGAAAAGAAAGTCTCTCTCGTTTCTTCTCAGGACTACGAGCGCGCGGCTGAGGTTCGGGATGAGGTTCGCAACCTTCGCATCCGGTTGGACTCCGTTCGCGCAGCCTGGGAACGCGCCGCGCGTGAAGAGCGCCCCACCGTTAACGAGGCGGATGTTCGGCAAGTAGTTTCGGAAGTGACTGGTATTCCGCTCGCGCGACTGGAAGAAAGCGAATCCCGGCGGCTCCTCAACATGGAAGCCGAACTGCATCGGGCCATCATCGGGCAGGATGCCGCTATCGGCGTCGTTTCCTCGGCGATCCGTCGTTCCCGCGCCGGAGTGTCGTCTCTGCGAAGGCCGCTTGGGTCGTTCATTTTCTTAGGCCCCACGGGCGTCGGGAAAACGCTCCTGGCCAAACGCTTGGCCGAATATCTGTTCGGCAGCGAGGAAGCCCTGGTCCGAATCGATATGTCCGACTATATGGAGAAGCATAACGCGTCCCGTTTGGTCGGCGCGCCTCCCGGCTATGTCGGCTACGAGGAAGGCGGCGTGCTTACCGAGCGCATCAGGCGCAATCCCTACCGCGTCATCCTCTTTGACGAAATCGAGAAAGCGCATCACGACGTATTCAATCTTCTACTTCAAGTGTTGGAGGAAGGGGAACTCAAGGATAACCTTGGTCATTCCGTGAGTTTCCGTAATACCGTGATCATCATGACCAGCAACGCCGGGGCTCGGGAAATTTCGCGCGATTCGCGCCTCGGCTTCAATCCTTCTTCCGGCATCATGAGCGCCGAAGAAATTCGATCTTCCGCCATGGCGGAACTCCGTCGACTGTTCAACCCGGAGTTCATCAACCGAGTAGACGACATAGTCGTATTTGAGGCTTTGAGTCGCGTTCAGGTTGAATCGGTGCTAGACCTGCAAGTAGCCGAACTCACCGAACGTTTGGCCGAACGCGAGTTCTCGGTTGAGGTGAAACCCGCCGCTCGCGTGCTTTTAGTGGAGCATGGTTACGATCCTAAGTTCGGCGCTCGGCCGATGCGACGCGCGATCCAGCGGGAGATTGAAGACCCGCTGGCGTTGCTCGTTCTGGAGCATGAATATCCGACGGGAAGCGTATTCGTTGTCGATGCCAAGGACGGCGCGATTACCTTACGCGCTAAAAAAGGTCGCAGACCCGCGGTGACCGCTTCTTTCGTCCCACAGTCCGTTGGGGTGAAGAACGCGGATCAAAAAAAAGAAGAGTTGGTACTTCCTTCAAAAAGATGACGCATGAAGGAACTCCATGGTATGATGCGGCAAATTCTTCACCATACCGGAGGTTCCCATGATACGCCTTCCCATTTCCGGAACGGATCGTTTCTACGATATCGCCCCGTCTAAAATTGTCGCCGTCGGCCTTAACTATCGTGACCACGTCAAAGAAAGCCAGAGCTTTGACCATAAATTGCTCGATGTTCCGTCGGAACCCGTTTTGTTCGCAAAAACCCCCAACGTGCTTATCGGGCCGAACGAGCCGATCGTTATTCCCGCCTTCCTTGCCGAATACAATTTCCCCGAGATTCGGGTCGATCACGAATCCGAGCTGGCGGTCATTAT
>JBAYHM010000072.1:0-16400 GCA_041666155.1 Treponemataceae bacterium | reverse complement strand
TCATTCAGGAACGTACCGATGCCGGTACGCGGAGAACGGTGACCGATGATCAGGTGCAGGTTGGAAGCGCCGAGGTCGAGATCCACCAATACGACGCGCTTACCGGCCTGGGCTAGCGCAACGGCGAGATTTGCGGCTACCAGCGATTTTCCGACACCGCCTTTTCCGCTCGCGATGGGGAGTATCCGCATCAGGAGCCTCCGACTTCGTCCGCAACCTCGTCGACGACGAGCGTCGGCAAATCCTCGGCAGCCTCGACGGGGGAACGGTTATAAAGCAAGGACAGAGCGACCAGAAGACCACTCAGAAGGTCATAGACGGCTACCGCCGCGACGGCGGACAGCGCAATGAAAAAACGAACTTCGTTGAGGCTGGCGGTACCGACAAGCGACGGTATCGCGACGAGCATCCACACCCCCAGACACACCGCGGAAATGAGTTTTCCGGCCGCGAATAGAGGACGGTACGCATCGTAGGGGTCCGGATCAAGCCAAGAGAACATCGCGAGCAGGATGAATAACGATTGCGGAGCCGCAAAAGCCGCCGCGAACGAGGGCCGCGAGCTTCCGCCTAATCCGGAAACGGCCATCAACACGAGAGCAAGGCGGGGAGCTTCCAAGACGAATAATGCAAAACGAAGCGGTCGACGTCCGGTCATGGGCGAAACTCTACGAGTATCTCCTTGTGCGGTCAAGTGGTTGACAAAGGCCAAGGCCTCTTTAGAATGAAAACCATGAACGAACCTCAAAAATCGCCTCGAAAACGTCTTCCGATCCTTCCGATCCTCTGGATCGTGTCGACAATCGCCCTCTGTTCGGTTTTCTCGGTTGCGGCGGCGCCGCGTGCCGAAGCGGAAAGCGCCGAGGACGGTCGACGTTACGCGCTGATCATTCAGAACGTCTTTGACTTCATTCAGCGTCATTACGTCGATGAGGTCCAAGCGCAGAAGTTGTACGAGGGCGCCATGAAGGGTATGTTCGAAGCCCTCGGAGATCCCCATTCCGTATTCCTTCCCGCGTCGGATATGGCGGACCTCAATGACACTACGCAAGGCAGTTTCGGCGGCGTCGGGCTGTACATCACAAAACCCACCGCACCGACTAAAACCGGCGCTCCGACCTTTGTCGAAGTCGCGTCCCCCATTGAGGACACACCCGGTTGGCGCGCCGGCATCAGCCCCGGCGATCTCATATTGGAAATTGACGGAAAATCGACCGAAAAGCTGACTATGGATGAAGTGCTCGCCCGCCTCCGCGGAAAACCGGGCACTGAAGTCTCCATATTGATCCGCCGCGGCGAAAAGCTCGAATTCACCGTCAAACTGACCCGCGCCATCATTGAAGTCCCAACGGTAAAAAGCGCGATGATCGGCGCCGACATCGGTTATGTGAAGATCATCACCTTTACCCCCATGACCGCCGAGCGCGTCGGAGCGGCGCTGGACACCTTCCAGAAGAGCGGCTACAAATCGCTCATCGTGGACCTGCGCTTCAACTACGGCGGTCTCCTCCAGGCCGCCATCGGCGTTTCCGACTACTTCCTGGAAGGGGGCCTGGTCGTATCGACCAAGTCGCGCATTCCAAATGAAAACTCCGTCTTCACGGCAAAAAATCGCCCGACTGTTCCCAAGGACATACCCGTCGTCGTGCTGATCAACCGCGGGTCGGCCTCCGCATCGGAAATCGTCGCCGGAGCTCTCAAGGACCGCGGGCGGGCGTACCTGATCGGCGAAAAATCGTTCGGTAAAGGATCCGTCCAGCAAGTCTACCCGATTGACGACGCGGGCTTCAAAATAACTACTTCCCGCTATTACACCCCCAGCGACGTCAATATCGACAAAATCGGTATCCCGCCGGATCTTGAGGTCAAATTCCCCGAACTGAGCAACGATGAAGCGGAAACGCTCAACAAGCTCATCGCCGATGAAAAAATCCCCTTGTTCGTTAAGACCAACCCGAAAGTTGAGGCGGCTAAAGTCGACGTTTTCGTGAAACAGCTGCTCTCCTCTTACAAGATAAATGAACCGCTCTTGCGGCGCATGGTCCGCGATGAACAAAACCGCACGCTGGTCGCTCCGGTCTACGACTTGGAATACGACGTACAGCTGAAAGCGGCGATAAACGTCGTCCGGGGCGGAAAGTTCTTTGACCTGATGAAAAGCGTAAAAAATCTAAAAACCTTACAGGAAGAAGCCGCGAAAACTGAAAGCGTAACGGATAAACCAACCGTTTCAAAATCAAAGTGATGGAGCGAAACCCCGCTGATCGATGCGACGACTTATACTGAATACGCCCCCAGACGAAGCCGGAAGGCTTCGTCTGGGGGGTAAAGATTTCCGATACCTTGTCCGAGTTCTCCGAAAATCCGCGGGTGATACCTTCCGGGCGCTTTTGCCGGATGGCCGCGAAGAGTTAGTGAAAATAGTCGCGGTCGATAAAAACACTATCGAGGCGATCCTTCGGCCGGATGTCGCCGCCATATCCGAAGACAAATCGCGAGTGGCTGATATGGTCCGCCGACAAGCGGTGAGCGCCCTGCCCCTGATCGTACTAATCCAAGCCCTTCCCAAAGCGCAGAAAATGGACCTTATTGTCCGCCAAGCTACGGAAGCGGGCGTCTCACTCATCCTGCCTTTCATAGCTGAGCACTCGGTTTCGCGTCCGGAAGCGGGACGAGACGCGGAGCACAAAAGGGAACGCTGGGAACGTATCGTCAAAGAAGCGCGGCAGCAAAGTGGTTCAGATATCGCGACAAAAATTCGGGAACCGCTATCTTTGACAGAGGCAATTGAGGCTTGGCGCGATTTCGCCATACCGCGAGGAACGTCGGTCGCGGTATTTCTTCACCAGGCCCCCCTTGCGCAGGGCTCGTTGCACGGATATCTTAGCGACGACCCACATACGGTTGCCGTCGCTGTCGGACCCGAGGGAGGTTTTTCCCTTTCCGAAGCAAACACGCTGTCCGCCGCCCGGTTCCTGCCGGCCCTTTTGGGAGAAAACGTACTCAGGACCGAGACCGCGGCTATCTTCGCATTGGCGGCTATGCAGGTCATTTTATTGGAGAAAACATTTTGGATTCCCAAAACCCCGTACTGCCCGGAATCGAACGTATAAATCTTCTGAGAGTACCGCTGGACATACTTCCTCCCGAACAGATAGCGGACACCATTGCCGCAATCCTCCAAACGGACACGGAACAACAAATAGTTCTCTTGTCTCTGCGGGATCTGCTGCGAGCGCGGAGAAACAACGAATACAGGCAGTACGTGCTGAACGCCGCGCTCGTTCTGCCGATTTCCAAGAGTCTCATCGGCGGGGCCCACTTCCTGACCGGCAAAACGCCGATTCGTTATATGCCGTTTGATTTTGTCGTCAAAGTACTCAACGCGCTGGAGACCAGAAACCGCTCGGTCTATTTAATTGGCGCTCGCAAACGGAGTCTCCAAACGGCCGAACGTAATATTCGGTATACGTTCCCCGGAACGCGCATCGTTGGTCGCTGCACGGGTTGGTTCCATCGACAGGAAGAGGCGAACATCCTCCAGGCCATCAAAAAATCCTCCCCGTCATTGTTGCTCATCGGACGCGGCGTTCCAGGAGACGAGCGATGGATTGAAAGAAACAAAGGCGCGTTCGGTTCCGGCATCCAGCTCTGGTGCAGCGATCTTTTCGACGTTTTCGCTGAACGCAAAAAACGCCCTTCGCGTGCTGTTTTTGACCGCGGATTCGAGGGAATCATCCTCTGCGCTCGTTTTCCCTGGAGAATTATCCGAATTTTTCCGTATATCTACTATAAGCTTCTAATCCTTTTTTACAGGCTGTTCCGCCGGGGGTGATTATGAACGCGGTATTGCACATCGACGATCGGGAAGAAGAGCTTCAAGAGCTTCGATACCTGCTCGCCGATCGATACCGCGTCACCACTTGCCGCAAAGCCCGATATGCCGCTTCGCTCATAGCAAAAAGAAAACCAGACGCGGTCCTTCTCGATATCGATATGCCCGATTACGACGGATTCCGCGTTCTTTCGGAAATTCAGGCGATGGACGACCCGCCCCCCGTACTCATGCTTTCCGGTCACCCCGAACCCTTCTTTGTCAGGAGAGCGATGCGGGAAGGCGCCGTCGATTTCATTTCAAAACCCTACACCGGCTCGATGATCAGACATAGGCTTGAACGTATCCTGGTCGGCGGCAACCAATCGCCGATTACCATACCTGGAACGGTCCCAAACGAAGCTGCCCACATTCTCGTCGGTTCCTCCGCCGCGATGAGCGCCGTTCGAACGACACTCGCCCGATACGCAAGATCTGATGCCCCGGTCCTCATCCTTGGAGAAAGCGGCACCGGTAAGGATAAGGCCGCGTATGTTATTCACGCCCTTTCCGCCCGCGCCGCGGGGCCCTTCGAGATACGGAATGTGGGCGCGTTTCCTGAAAGCATCGTCGAAAGTGAATTATTCGGGTGCGAACCCGGTGCCTTCACCGGCGCAAGAGCCAGTCAGGGCTGTTTTGAGGCCGCGCACGGCGGCACGCTCTTTTTGGATGAGATCGCCGACGCCGGACCGACGCTGCAGGCAGCCCTGCTTAGGGTAGTTGAAGACGGACAAGTCCGAAGACTCGGCTCAACAAAATATAAAAAAGCGGATTGTCGGCTCGTATTCGCCACGAATTGTGACTTGGAAGAGATGGTTGTCCATAAGAAGTTCCGGCAAGATCTGCTTTTCCGAATCAATACGCTACCGCTGATTATGCCGCCGTTGCGGGAACGAATAGAGGACATTCCGGAATTAGTGGAATTATTTCTTGCGCAGAACGGGCAATCAATGGAAACGATAAAAAGCGATGCCATGAATAGCCTATTCCAGCATCCGTGGCCCGGCAATGTCCGTCAATTAAAAGCGTGCGTAGAACGGGCGCTGGTATTGGCCGCCGATGATCCGATCGGAACCGAACACCTGCGGCCCTGAGACGGGCTACTGAGTTCGACGGAAATCGAACGCTTCCAACACCGCTATAGCGGTTGTTTCGTCGTAATCGACCCCAAGTCCCAAATAACGGCATAGAACGATAATTCGGTCTCCCGGCAACATGCGGGTAGCCGAACGGCGGGAAAAGGCCTCGCGAAACTTCGGGGAATCGAACACGGCGTAGGCCCTGAACAGATCAACACGATCTTCCCCGTTCCAAGCGCCGCCGACCAACTCCACTTCAGCGGTGAATTTATCGTCCGCATCAGCTCGATTGGTAATCGAACCGATTTCCGCGTCAATGACCAACACTCTGTCTCCGGGTATGGACCGATCGTCGCCGCTTTGCGCCGCACGGTGCAGATCCGAGATCGTCACTTTAAAAGCGACCTGACCTTTTTCCGATACACCGGGCGCGGCTTGGTTCGCCGCGAATATCGGCACGGCCGAAAACCAGACGCCTATCGCCAAAGACAGAACCAGGACTCTTTCTTGCCGTTTCATACGCTTAAGTATGCTCCCTGTTTGGGCTATTATCAACCGAACTCGTCGCGAGCCGCGCCATTTTTCGGAAAATTGCTTCCAGATAGCGCGATTCATCCAAGGTTATACCCGCGCGGGCGAAAATATCGCGGAAAAGACGCTCCTGCTCGGATCGACCCGCCTGCTTATAGAAGCCTACAGACTCAAGGCAATCGGCAACCGTCGTCGTGATTTGATCAAGGCCTTCCGCATTGATCGGAACCCAACGCGTTTGGTCTTCCCATTCCTCGGGTCGGCCCATCGCCAGGTACAATTCATACGCGAAGATCTGGACGGCATGAGAAAGATTGAGCGACGGAAAAACATCGTCAACAGGAATATGAGAAGCCATATTGCAAAGTGAAAGCTCCTCTTCTTCCAGTCCCGTCCGCTCGTTTCCAAACACAATGGCGGCCATCCCCGGACGTTCCCGCAGCGCGCGAGAGAGTTCATCCGGCGGCATGGAAAAATCTTTTCGCTTCTTACCGCGTCTGCGGGTCGTCCCTACGATCAATGAGCAATCAGCCGTCGCAAGTCGAAGACTATCGAACCACAGAGCGCTCTCGTAGACGTCGACGGCATGCACCGCGCGCGCGTTGACTACTTCATCGTCCAATCTGCCCGATTCCGTCTCCGGCGTTACGATTCTGAGCCGAGTCAGGCCCATATTTTTCATCGCCCGGCAAACCGCGCCGACGTTTCCCGACTCTGAGGGCCGGGACAATACCACCACGATATCACTCAAACGCACGGATACCTCCGTTAAAGGCATGTAAAAGCATTCGATGATCGCTGTCAACGTCGCGAACAAGCGCTATACTGATGTCGGCATGAATACGGTTTTTTATGGACGGCGCGCGCTGGTTGTCGGCGGTTCCGGGGGCATCGGGGCGGCGGTAGCCAAGTTGCTCGGAGAAATGGGCGCCTCGGTCGTCGTGCACGGAGGCACGTCTCGGGAGCGTCTTGATGCTTCCATCACCGCGGTTCGCTCAACGGGTGCGGTCGCAAGCGGGTTTCTTCTCCCGATCGATTCACCGAAAGCGGCGAATATGCTATTCAGACAAGAAAGTAATATCGATATTGTAGTATGCGCGTGGGGACCCTTTTCAAGATCGTCTCTTGCGCGAACTACCGCTGAGGACTGGGAACGGGCGGCCCTGCTGGACCTGGCGTTCCCGGGAGCTTTGGCAAGCGCGTATATCGAAAATATGGCAAAGGAGGGCTACGGTCGTTTTCTCTTTTTCGGAGGAACGACGACGGATTCCGTTCGCGGTTTTACGACGACCGCCGCCTATTCCGCCGCAAAGACAGGAATCGGCGTATTAGTTAAGTCGATTGCCCTTGAATATGCCGGAACCGGCGTTTCAGCGGTTGTCGTGTGTCCTGGATTCGTCGATACTGAGTACCTGAACGATGAGGTTCGCTTGGATCTGCGCAAGGGGGCTCCCGGCGGTCGCTTATTGGAAACGGAAGAGGTCGCTCGGGTGGCCCTCCGATTAATCGAATCGGAAACCTCAAATGGGGCGATTGTATCCCTTGACGCGGGCTTGAATTTGGCAAAACGAAGCGGAAAGACGATATATTGAGTTTGGTTTGACAAAGCGACGGTAGACGAATAATATTCTT
Source organism: Treponemataceae bacterium (assembly GCA_041666155.1). Classification (GTDB taxonomy): domain Bacteria; phylum Spirochaetota; class Spirochaetia; order Treponematales; family Breznakiellaceae; genus SZUA-426. The sequence goes on along the minus strand of JBAYHM010000072.1, from coordinate 9,284 downwards.
TGTGTTGAAATGGCTTTTGCCGATAGTAATATAGTACCGATAAAGAGTAATCCGGCGACTCGCGGGACGGAAGGAGCGTCATGACTAATAACGACATCGTACCCGGCTTTGATGATGAAAAGGACGAAAGCCTAAAAATCAAACTCCAGAAGGTTGGAGAGATTGAAGGTTGTCTTGTTCTTTATTTGACGGGATACATCGATACTTATAATTCCAATTACTTCCAAAAACGCGTCGCTAAGGCCGTGGAGGCTGGTTATGTCCGGCTCATTTTTCAGTGCGGCGGCCTGAATTACGTTTCTTCGACTGGTATTGGATCCTTCACCGCTTTTCTTAAATCCGTAAAACCTCGCGGCGGCGATTTGGTTCTGTTGGAAATCCAACCGAAGGTTTACGAAGTTTTCCAACTGCTAGGATTTTCCCAGTTCTTCAATATCAAGGACAACTTGGATGAATCCACCGACTTCTTCCGTGCGGGTAATCCGACGGAGAAGGCGAACATTTTCCCGAAGATTTTCTCTTGCCCTATCTGTTCAAAAAAGCTCAAGGCGATCAAGGCGGGCCGGTTCCGTTGCTCCGAATGCAAGACCATCCTTGCTATCGATAACGCCGGTCAAGTATTTCTCGGTTAAGACTGTCGAAAGCGTTCCGGAGGCGCGTCCATGCCCGATAAAAAGATTGAACGGTATCTCATAGACCTGCAATTGAGTTATCGTGAGCTTGGTTCGGGCATGTGGCTCGTTGAGGACGAAGAGCGAGGACTTGAGGGCATTGTCGTCATGCACGCCGATAGCCTCGTAATCGTTCGAGTGGCGGTGATGAAGGTCCCCGAGGATCGTCGCCTGGAACTTTTTACAAAATTATTGGAACTCAACGCGCACGACGTCTTGCACGGCGCGTACGCGTTGGAAGGCGATGAAATCGTTCTCGTCGATACGCTCGAATATGAAACGATGGATTTGGGGGATTTACAGTCCGCGCTTGAAGCTATAGGGATGGCACTCGCGCAGCATTACCCGATCCTTTCCGCGTTCCTAAAACGCTAACCCCAGACCCAAGGTAGGAGGAATCGAGCTATGGGAATCTTCCAACGGCTCAAGACGCTCGTTTCGTCGAACGTCAACGACATGATCAATAAGGCCGAAAACCCCGAAAAGATGCTTAACCAGCTGGTCGTGGAAATGAACGAGCAGCTGATCGAGTCTAAGAAAGCAGTCGCGATGGCGATTGCCGACGAAAAAAAACTTGAACGGGAAACCCAATCTCAGTTGGAACAGGCTCAGGAATGGGAACGTAAGGCGATGCTCGCGGTACGCGCCGGACAGGACGACCTTGCGAAGGAAGCGCTATTACGCAAACAAGAGCACGATACCAATCACGTCCAGTTCAAACAGCAATGGGAAGCCCAGAAGGCCTCGGTCTCTAAGTTGAAGGAATCCCTGCGGGACCTCCAGAACAAGATCGAAGAAGCCTCGCGTAAAAAAAACATTCTCGTCGCTCGCGCGAAACGAGCTGAAGCGCAACAAAAGATACAACAAACCATGTCCAGCGTCTCCGGCAACAAGAGTTCGTTCGAGGCCTTCGATCGGATGGCGCAGAAAGTGGACCAACTTGAAGCTCAGGCCGACGCAAACCAGGAATTGGAAGACTTCTCCAGCGGCGCGACCCTTGATAAACGATTTGCCGAACTTGAAAAATCATCGACTACCACTGATGTAATGTTGGAAGACCTGAAAGCGAAAATGAAAGCCCTCCCCGATAACACTTCCAAATAACGGGGCTTCGTTATTCTCGTAATAATCGGCGCCGATCCTTCCCTTGCGGGACGGATCGGCGCTTTTTATTTGCCCTTTTCTTTCACTTTTCACGCTGAAGCGCCTGATTTTCACCGGTATGACCTGGCCGTCCTCGTCTCCTTCCCTTCCGGTCAGGATTTTCTGAGGGATATACCCAAAACGATCCCGGTCATCGCATGCGGGTCGGCTGATTCGATCGCGGAAGCGTTTCGCCAAGGCGCTACTGATTACCTTTGTGAACCGTGGACGGAAAAAGAACTGGCGGCGCGGGTCGGCCGTTTACTTCCGAAAACGGTGCTCGCATTTCCGGGCGTAGGTATTATCCTTCGCGGAACGCGTCTGGATGGACCGAAGCAATCGCTTCACCTCTCCCGAGATGAAGCGGCCCTACTCCGAATACTCTATCGTGAGGTAGGCGAAAAGGTTTCACGTATCGCGCTGCGCCGGATTTTGTGGCCGAGAGCGCCGAAAGATAGCCGCATTGTTGATGAAACGGTATCCAGACTCCGGAAACACTTGGCCGCCGCAGGGATCTCTAAATTGCATATGGAAATCCGTTCGATTCGTGGTTTTGGTTATCGGTTGGAAGTGTCTCAGTGATTGTGCACTGGTTGTGGATAACTTTATGGGTTTTCCACATGTTTTTCCACATGTATCGCTTCGTATACACGGAATATGCGGACCTTAGTGGCCTGCATATTCCAAGAAATTTATATAACTGTATTATAAAGACTTAACACTCTGTAACCATTTCCAGTATTTTTCCATCGCCTTTAAAATCTCCAAAATTGCCTATTGAATTTGAAATGGGTTCAAATAGAGTATTGGATTACTTGTGGATAAGCTGTTAAGAGTCTGCGGATTACCGCGGCTTGCATTCAGGTACGGCGCATGGTACGATTCTCTTCTATGAGAGCCGTCGCACGACTAACGCTCCTCTATTCCGCAGCCTTCATCTTCTTCCTTACTGCGGGGACGGGTATTTCCGTTATGCGAACATGGCTGGAAGCAACCCAGGCGTTTCCTCTTCCCGCGCCTTTCCATTTTATGCGAGCCCTCTTCAGCGCCGTATCGGAAAATGTGCCCCTGGCGGTTTATGGAAGTGTCCTACTCACGCTCCCTGCCGCTTCTCGTCGTTTATCCGGATCTTTATCGGCTCAGCTGATGGTTTTCATGTTGACAAGCGCGGTCCTGTTTTCCGTTACCTACGGCACGCATACCTTTTCCAACGCGGCAGAGTCAACCCAGGAATCGATGTCCGGAAAAAAACTGGGAACCTCGGGGCTAATCATAAACCTCGGGGCTTCAACAATCGTATTTGCGGGTACGCCCAATACGAATAAAGACGAGTACGCCGTCGACATAGCCGCAAACAGCAAACTACGCATTATTCCAACGGGAAAAGCAGATGAGCTTATCAAACGGTCCGGACGCGTCCATCCACTAGGTTCATTTATTGAACTGAATCCTTCCCTTGCCTCGATATCGAGCGATTTCAGCGCCGGCGCGCGACGCTTATCGGCGACTTTCGATGCCGGCGCACTAGTGCTGCTGGCGTACTCCTGCGCACTCGCGTTGCTCCTTTCATCCTTCGGCGTCCTTTCTGGAGCTACCCGTTGGCCTTTAGCGGATCTGGCCCTATGCGCCCTCGCTTTACGGGGAGCGCTCATTTTTGAAGGCATCGTCTCTTCGCCTTCAGTCATCCGCTTTGTCATGAACGGCAATATCGGGATTCCCGAGCCGTTCATCGTCCCGGCAATTTTAGGGAGCAGCGGATTGTTAATCTTCGCGGGGGGGTTCGTATCACACTTCGCGCTTGGGAGAATCGAAAAACATGGCTGATGAACGGCGCATATCGGCACCATTGCTCCTGGCCGTCTATTCGGCGGCTTCTTTTTCCCTAATCGCGCTTTGGGAATTCATCTTTCCGAAAACTTTTGAACCGCTTCCTACTTTTTTCTTGAAATGGCGATTCTTTCACGCAGCCGCAACCTATTCATCCACATTTCCAGCAGTAGCGTTAGCCGCGATTGCCGGTACTTTCGGATTCGGCAATTGGGGCCACTCGGGTGATGAACGTTTTACGCATGATTTTATAAACTCCATTCGTACACCGCTCATAACATCTTTTGTAGCAGCGCTTATGTATGCGGCACTTTTTCTGCTTGTCCAACCGGTTTCACTCGACGCAATCGCGGATATGACGGCCAAAGGCATCCTTTTCAGAACATCTGCCGAAAAAGCTTCTATAGCCATCGTTCGCGAAAACTGGAAAGAAGCCGGCGGATACCTCAACATTTGCCAACAGGTATGGGCCAACAGCCCTGAAACGGAAAATGCCCGGGATCGACTACAAGTCGGCCTTGCGGGAATGCGGGCACAGGAAAACGGAGCGTCATCGGCTCCGCCTGGACGGAAAGCCGGCGGTTCTCATCCCGGCGTTAACGCGGCGACTACAACGACCGAAGCCTTGGAATTGGCAAAGAAGGCATTTAGCGCAGGCCGTTATTACGACGCTCATTGGCTAGCTACTTTAGGGGAACGGCTTGCGAAGCCCGGAGCGAGCGAAAAAGCATCCGCGACGCGACTGGCAACCGATGCGTGGAACGCGATTTCGGCAACCGAACCAAGCGACGCGAATAAAAGCGCCTTTTCCTTATATAAGCGAAAACGAGACGGATACGCGGCCCTGCTCGCCGAAGATTGGATACGCGCCTATTTCATTTACGAGGAGCTATCCCTAACACAGCAAAACGATCCGGACGTCTCGCGTTTTCTGAAAGTCAGCGCGGAAGGCATCAAATCGATTTCCTTTTTCGCTAACGAAGTAGGCGCGTCCATCGGCGCCGTCGATATTGACGTCGTGTTATCCTTGCCCCGAAAAGACGGAGGAAGGGATATCCTGCGCGTTCGGCGACTGCATCCGTTCGCGGACGCGGCTTATGGAGAAGGGCTTGAGCTTTTATCCTTCGACTCCGGAGGAACACTTCGATACGGCGTTGAAGCCTCGTACATCAAGGCGGTGCCTTTCCGCATCGAAAATTCTGTATACGGTTCTTTTTCCGGCACCGCGCTGATCATGCTTGCCCTTGATCGCGAAGATGAATCCATCCAGTGGAAACCGCAATGGACGAAGGGTAGCGCCCCTGGGGCAATAGGAACCCGGCTGATGCTGGACGTGCCTTACGAAAACATTTTGCTTGCCGCCCGCGCTCGACGAGGCGTCGGGGCTCTCTCCATCACTGAGTTGGATACGGCCGCGGCCATTTTGCCGCCCTATGGGTTTATAGCGGAAGCGTTCCGCGCGGAAATGCTCAGGCGTTTCTCCGAGCCGTTCGCGTTCCTTTCCTTAAGCATATTGGTCCTCGGCATTGCATGGAGAACCCGCGCCCCCAAAGGCACCGGAATCGGCGCTTTTTTGGTTCTCGGCTTTTTGCCGTTTGCGTTCGATGTTTTAGTCCAAAGCTATAGGCTGCTCGCTTCGACTTCGGCTACGCTGTTTGCGGTCATGTTGCCCTTCGGCGCCGCGCTGACCGCGACGCTGGCCATGCAAGTCGGCCTTTTCATTATTTCCCTGTTCGTCTTAGCGGGACATCGCTCTTGACGATTCGGCCGCGCGCCGAAAATCTCCGGCAAAGCCTGAAACAATTTCACCTGGGCAAGACGATCGGACTGGTCGTCGGCGTTAGTGGAGGGTGGTTCGGCGCGTTCATCGGATTGGGTATCGGTTGGATGATTGATGCCATACTCTCTCAAAGCCGGACTGATCGGGCCATCCTTGCGTATTTGGAAAACCCCGGACATTCCTCCTTCACGGAAACGATTCCCGGTTCGGCCGCTTTTTGCGCGCTCGCGGCACTCGTCGCGGAGGCTCCTGAAGGACCGCTGACGGCCTCACGCATCGCGCGGATCGCATCAGACATCTTTATGACGGGAGAAAGCGGCCGCGCTGAAATGGAGACGTTTGCGCGCATCGCCGCGTCACGCTCGGATGCTCTTAATCCGGATCTATTGACGGAAAGCCTCTTCGCAAGACGAAAGGGCCTTGGAAACGACGACCGTATCCGTGCGGCGATCTGCGACGCCCTGGAAAGCCTTGCGACCGGGCCGCGCGCGCACGAAACGGTAGAAAGGGTATCGCTTTTGATTTTGCCAGAGAGAGTTGTAAAACGAGTCCAGGACGATATCGATCCCTACCGAATACTCGGAATCAGCGCCGATGCGACGGCCGAAGAAACGAAGGCGGTATATCGCCGTCTTGCCGCCCAGTTTCACCCCGACGTAACGTCCGGACTGGATGAGGGACAACAAAAAAGCGCCGCCGAAGCGTTCATACGCATCGACACCGCTTATCGTAAGATTCTAGGCAAAACGAACGGCTAACAGCTCGTAGCCGCCGGCTCAGCAGCTGTCCCGGACGGTTTAACAGCTGTCCGACCGCTCTATACGCGCTCCGAGACTGGAAAGGCGCGCGACCAGCCGCTCGTAACCGCGTTCTATCTGGTACACATTCCGAATAATGCTGGAGCCTTCCGCGCAAAGCGCGGCGATAACCATCGCCATACCCGCGCGAACGTCGGGGGATACGAGCTCGGAGCCGGAAAGCCGGGAACGCCCGGAAATAACGGCGCGGTGCGGATCGCAGAGTACGATGCGCGCCCCCATGGCGATGAGCTTGTCGACGAAAAACATCCGCGACTCGAACATCTTCTCATGGATGAGCACGGTGCCCTCGACCTGTGTCGCGACAACGGTAATTATGCTGGTGAGATCCGGCGGGAATCCCGGCCAGGGGGCGTCATCGATCTTGGGGATCATGCCGCCGAGGTCGCAGTCGACTTTCATCGCCTGATTGGCTCCAACACGTATTGTGGTCCCGTCCGTTTCCCACTTGATGCCCAATTTTCCGAAGGCGATGGCTGCCGGGCGGAGATCCTGCGGCCGAGCCCGTTCGATAATGATCTCACCCCGGGTCGCGGCGGCAAGACCGATAAAGGAACCGACTTCCATAAAATCAGCGCCGAGTTCAAATACGCAGCCGCCCAATTTCTTGACGCCTTCAATACTGAGGACGTTTGAGCCGATTCCGACAATGCGCGCACCCATGGAAACCAGCATGCGGCAGAGGTCTTGCACGTGGGGCTCGCTCGCGGCGTTGGTAAGCAACGTCTTTCCGCTCGCGAGGACGGCGGCCATGATTGCGTTTTCGGTCGCGGTAACGGATGCCTCATCCAGGAAAATGTCGGCACCGACCAGTCGCGGCGCCGAAAACGCGAAGACCCCGTCGATATCAACCTTTGCCCCGAGTTCGGTGAGCGCCAGAAAGTGAGTATCCAGGCGCCGTCGGCCGATTACGTCTCCCCCCGGTGGAGGCAATATAGCCTTTCCCGTACGCGCTATGAGCGGCCCGGCGAAAAGAATGGATGCGCGAATCTTCTTCGCGGCCTCTACCGGGATATCCGAACGGACAATATTGCGGGCATGGAGGCGATACTCGTTTTCAGCGAGGGCTTCGACCTCACCGCCGAGCGCCTTGAAAACGGAAAACATGACGTGGACGTCTTCAATCTCCGGTACGTTGCTGAGAACGACGGCTTCATCCGTCAGAAGAGCCGCGGCGATGCACGGCAAAGCGGCATTTTTGTTGCCACTGGCGCGGACGGTTCCCTTTATGGGAGTGCCGCCTTCGATCCGATACTGATCCATGTGCTGACTCTACCCGCGTCGACGCGAGACGTCAACGGGCCCAAGAATCATCGCCGTTCAATCACGGTATCCGGTCCGAGGGCCAAGCCTGTCTCCCGTCTAATGGGTGAGTTGATGACAATCCGATCGGAGCGTTTCAGTGTGAAAAAAGCCTTTTCCGCGGGGAAACTTTCGCCTCTTTTCCCGGAAAGCGGGAAACGGCCGTCTTCTCCACAAATGAGATACCTGATTCGTCCGGCTTTGTTTACCATCGGGTCGGAAACGACGCGATACTCGCTCTTGCCGCCGACTGAGTCGGCCCAGCTACGACCGACCGAGCTTGAACTATCGGCTACATCCACGGCGTAAAGCGGGGCGGATGTGCCGACCACAAAAGCGGTCGTTTTTACCAGATCTTTCCCGAGCCCTGTCCGTTGCGACAATTCACGTACTACCGGCGGGACGTCCCAGATGAAATCGCTGTGACAAGTCTGCCCTTCGCTTACTAGGGCGGGACACGGGCCGGCTCGGAGGCACGGCGCCAAGATCGCATGGCCGCTTGCGGCGAGCATATCGCGCAAGGCGATCGCTTCCCGAGCGGTCTTGAGTAGAGCCGGTTCCAGAAAAAGGAGCGCGCCGGAAGGCTTAAGACGAGACAAGGCCGACTCAAGCAACTCGTGCCGCCGATCCAAGCGGTCATCATCGTCAGCCCACAACTCGTTCAGCATATGACCGATGACTATAAGGTCGAAAGGTCCATCAGGGAGCGGGGATTTCAAGGCGTTCCAACCGGGGATAGGCTCCAACGGGTAGCCGGACGAAGCGGCGAGTCTCCCGGCGCTTTCAAGAGCTAGCGAACTTTGATCACAGGCAACGATGACCGTCCTCTCAGCGCCTAGGTAGTCGGCCGCGGCGATTGAACAGGGGCCCGGCCCCGAACCAAGATCCAGCACTCGCGCGGAGGACCGTTCGCCCGTTTTGCTCCGCGCGCCCGACACTCGCGCCATCTTCAGCATCGCTGAGGTTTGGGCGTAAGATACGGGCCAGTAAAAGAGAAGGTAAGAGGCCAGCCGCCGCCGCTCGTCCATATACGAAGAGCCGATGAGATCACGCCCACCCGTGAGTCCGCGCTGCAAGACGATAAGATCCCGCGCGGCCGCTTCCGCCTTGAAGCTGCCCCGATTGCCCCCCAGCCGGTTTGCCTCAACGAAAAGACGTTCCTCGTACGGAAACGTTCGGATACGGCCGGAACGAGGCGTCAAACGCCTAAACCTCCCCGAGGTGTCTGTGCCGTCGCATCTCTGCGCGCCCACAGACGCACCAGTTCCAGGATTGTCTGCACAGCCGCGATCATCTCTCCCAATCCTGCCCATTCGTAGCGGCTGTGGTAATTATGGCCGCCGGTGAACACGTTCGGCGTTGGGATACCCATCTGAGTCAGACGGGCACCATCCGTACCTCCGCGAATCGGTTTAAAAAACGCGTCGGTCCCCGCCGCCTGCGCCGCTTTTAGAAGCAGGTCCAAGACCAGCGGGTGTTCGTCGAGTTTTTTTTTCATGTTGAGGTACTGCCGAGAACTTACGACATTCACCGCGCCACCTGGAAATTGGGCATCCGTCGCGCGCGCAAAAGCCTCCAAGGCAGAGAGTCGTCGATCCATGCCCGCTTGCTCAAAATCTCGCAAAAACACCTCGACGACCGTTTTTTCCGGATCACCTTTGATATCAAGGGGACAAAAGTAGCCGTAGTAACCATCCGTGGCTTCGGGACTTTCCGAACGCGGAAGCATGGACACGAAAGAAG
>JBAYHM010000071.1:0-16489 GCA_041666155.1 Treponemataceae bacterium | reverse complement strand
TACTCGTTTCCGGCGCGCTTGCCGGGCTCGCCGGCGCCTGCCTCGTGCTTACCCAGACCATCCAATACACGGTTTTCACGGTCAACGGGGCCGGGTTCATCGCGCTTGCGGCCGTGTCGTTCGGTCGATGGATACCCAAGGGCATCCTCGGATCATCCCTTTTGTTCGGTTCCTCCGTCGCGCTTGCCATTTATATGGTAAACATTCAGTCCCTGCGCGTTCTCCCGAGTGAATTTTTCAGCGTTATGCCTTACGTCATCACCTTGGTGACCTTGGTCCTCTTCAGCGGAAAGGACTACGCGCCCCGCGCCGCGGGACAGCCGTTCGATAAAGGAAAAAGCTAACATGCACGACATCTACTCGAAAGACGCCGGAACGGCTCATAACGCCGCGCTCCCCGGCGATATTGCTTCCACCGTTCTCATGCCCGGTGATCCGCTCCGCGCTAAACACATCGCCGACAATTACCTGGAAAACGTCAAACAATTCAACCAGGTTCGCGGTATGCTAGGCTTTACCGGTACGTACAAGGGCAAGCGCATCTCGATTATGGCGTCGGGTATGGGCGCTCCTTCCATGGGAATCTATTCGTACGAACTCTTTTCCCACTACGGTGTTGATCGCATTGTCCGTATCGGGACCTGCGGCGGCTTCCTGAGCGAGATTGAGGTTGGGGATCTCGTAATCGCCATGTCCGCCTCCACGGATTCTGCCTATGCGTCCCAGTATGACCTTGGGGGCGTATTTGCCCCTTGCGCCGATTATGGACTTTTAGAAGCCGCCGTCTCCAACGCAAGAAAATTCGCCGTCCGGCACTGGGTCGGCAATATTTTTTCATCCGATGTTTTTTCGCTCTACAGCGCGCGTGGTGAAGACGGCTGGAAAAAATGGGCGCGCATGGGTTGCGCCGCCACCGATATGGAGTGCTACGCGCTCTACTGCAACGCCGCCTATCTTGGAAAGAAGGCGCTCACACTCCTTACCTGTTCGGATTCAAACGTAACGCGCAAGGAAATGAGTCCAGCCGAACGACAGACGGCGCTGACGAATATGTTTAAAGTAGCCTTGGAGTTCGCGCAGTGATAGAAGGTCTTCCGGCGAATATAAGCGGTTTCGTTACGTTCCGTTGAGCGTTCTGAACGTACTCTTGACGTCAAAGCTGATAATGGTTACGGTTATTTTTGGAGAAGTAATGAAAGCTGAAAATATAGTCGTTCGATACAAGCGTTCGCGGCAGCGGGAACGGATCCTGGACACTCTTCGCGGGACAAACACGCACCCTACGGCGACTTGGGTGTACGACGAGCTTAAAAGGGAATTCCCTGATTTAAGCCTAGGCACCGTGTACCGGAACCTCGGTATTCTACGCGACCAGGGTTTGGTGCGCGTACTCCAAGCCGGCAGCACTTTCGACCGTTTTGACGCCGACACTGGCCCGCATTATCACTTTATCTGTCAAGATTGCGGTCGGGTGTCCGATGTGCCGATGCCGGCCCTCGGCGATTTGGAGGCGCGCGCCGCTAAAGCCGTCGGCGGGACTATTTCCGGTCACCGCATAGATTTTTACGGTACCTGCGCGGACTGTTCCAAAGCCGTAGCGGTGTAGAATTGTCCTCGTTACAGTAGGGCTCGTTTAAAAAAGTTTTCCATCGATCTATCCCTTGCCCGTTCCACGGCGCGTTCCATGCCGGAAAACGCCTGTTCCGTTTCGTCGACTCGAATGCTTCCAAAACCAATTCGAAACCGTTTTGACCCGTCCGAGGGCTTTGCCCAATACGCGTTTCCCGGAGAGACGAGCGTTCCCTCTTTTCTGCACGCTTCCGCGAAAAGTTCCGCGTCAACGCCTTCGGGAAGCGTCGCCAAAAGGCAAAGCCCCGCATCTGGGTTTTCAAACCTAAGACCGTTTTTCGCTTTTTTCGCGCGTTCCCGTATCGCCCGCCGAATTTCCGTGTAGGCGGGGCGGACTCGTTCCAAATGGCGCTTGTAACGGCCGGCTTCCAGGTATCGGGCGAGCGGACGTTGGAGAAAGGCTGAGCCGCAGACGTCGTCAGCTGTTTTTATCGCCAATAGTCGATCGATGAGGTCGGGAGCAGCGCTTATACCCGCCATTCTGAGGGCGGGAAGGAGGCACTTGGAAAACGTCCTCACGTGAAGCACTTTCGCGTTCGTTCCTTTAGCGAGAGTGGCCAGCGGCGGCAGTTTTTCGCCCAGGTAATCAAGGTCGCGCAGATAATCGTCCTCAAGAACGAGGAATCCATATTTTCTCGCAAGACCGATTACTCGTTTGCGCGTTTCAATCGACCAGGAACGGCCCGAAGGGTTGCCGTAGGTTGGGCAGCAATAAAAAAGGTCGATTCCTTCGGCTTTCGCCGCGGCCTCAAGCGCGCCGACGGTCGGTCCATCGTCCGTCATGGGGATCGCGCTGAGCAGCGCGCCGGCGCCGGAAAAAGCCAGACGCGCGCCGGGATACACGGGATCCTCTATAGCTACTCTTCCACCCGCGGCAAAGGTCCGTGCCGCCAGGGCTATCGCGTGCTGGGCGCCGTTGCTTATGAGTATGCCGTTTTCCGCGTCGGCGCTGATACCGTCGTTTTCGTTGAGGCGGCCCAACTGTTCCCTGAGCGGCGCGTAGCCGCGATAATCCTCGTAACCTCCGGTATCGATCGAACGTCGCGCTTCTTCGGCGACCAGTTCCCCGAATTCGGCTACCGGGTGCAATTCCAGCCTAGGCTCAATACGATGGAGGGGAAGAAGTGCTCGTTTACCCGCGGCGGATTTCTGAATAACCGCGATACGATGGCCGGACCGAGCGTGAGCTTCCACTATTCGCCGTTCTATGAGGTCTCGGTACGCCGCGCTTACGGTTGCGGGACTCACGTTCAGGCGTTCAGCCAAGGCCCTGACGGACGGCAGGTTGCGTTCCGCCCGCAGCGATCCGTCGCGGACGGCGGCTTCGATGGTGTCGGCGATCTGTTCGTGCAGCGGAACGTCGGAATTCTTGTCAATCTGTATCATAACAGAATATTCATTCCTTGTAGCACAGTCTCTTGTCTGTATTGTATCAGCGTGTTAGCATTTCGTCCATGGAAATACGATTTGCGCGGCGCATGAGCCGAATGCAGCCCTCATCGATCCGTGAGATACTCAAAGTCACGGAAAACCCAGACATCATTTCCTTCGCGGGCGGTCTTCCCGCCGCCGAACTTTTCCCGGTTGAAGACATACGGCATGCGGCGGATCGCGTATTGTCCGAACTGGGTTCCCGCGCGCTCCAGTACGGCGTGACTGAGGGGATTCCCCCCCTGCGCGACCACATAGCAACGGAGATGGCCGTCCGGGGCGTTTCGTGCGCGGCCGACGATGTTCTGGTGACCACCGGGTCTCAGCAATCGCTTGATCTCCTGGGAAAGATATTTCTTGATCCTGATAGCGTCGTCCTCACTGAAAATCCGACCTATCTTGCCGCTATCCAGTCCTTTCAGTGTTTTGAGGCGCGTTTCGTCGCAGCCCCGACCGACGACGACGGCATCGATCCGGAAGCCGTGGATGAGCTTGCTTCACGCGTCAAACCGCGTTTCCTCTACGTGATTCCCAATTTCCAAAACCCGACGGGTCGAACGCTAAGCGCAAGTCGCCGCCGCGCGTTGTACGAGGTCGCCTGTAAACGAGACCTCATCATAGTGGAAGACGATCCCTACGGAAAACTCCGCTACCGCGGCAGCACTGTCCCTCCGATCAAGTCTTTTGATGAAGAGGGGCGAGTCATCTATCTTTCAACCTTTTCCAAGACGGTAGCGCCCGGTTTCCGTACCGGCTGGGCCGTCGCCTCCAAAAATATCCGCGAAAAGCTGGTCGTCGCTAAACAAGCCGCCGATCTTCATACCTCAAGCCTTGATCAGCTTGTGCTGGCTCGATATCTCTCCGATTTCGATAATCCCAAACACGTCGAGCGCGTGCGTACCGCGTACGGCGAACGCTACGCCGTGATGGAAGCGGCGCTCGCCGCCAATATGCCTCCCGCGTATCGCTGGACGAAACCCGACGGCGGGATGTTCCTCTGGCTCACCGGCCCCGAAGGGTTGGATTCCGCGGCGCTCTTGAAGGAAGCGCTGGCGATGAAAGTTGCCTTCGTCCCCGGCGCCGATTTTTTCCCCGACGGGTCGGGCCACGAATGCATGCGCCTCAATTTTTCCAATTCCGCGCCGGACTTGATCCGTGAAGGCGTGACCCGGCTTTCCGCGCTCTGTGCGCGGCATGCCGAAAAAGCCGTAGCCCTCTAAGCCTTTCCGCTGGACAAAGACGACTGATCTTGGTATATTCTTTCACGTTCCACGGCGCCGTACCCAAGTGGTAAGGGAGAGGTCTGCAAAACCTTTATGCAACGGTTCGAATCCGTTCGGCGCCTTCTTTTGCCCCAGCTTTAGCTGGGGCCTTTTTTTCAAGACGGGCGCTCCTTCGGAGCGTCCGTTCGGCGCCTTCTGTGCCCCAGCAGTAGCTGGGGCATTTTTTTAAGACGAGTATCGCTTAACCTCTGCGTCGTCAATATTGACAAACGCGGTTCCTACTAGCGCCCTTTCACTAGATATGCGATCAAATTCCCGGCAAACATCCCGCCGATTACCGCCACGCACCCGATTCCGTTCTGCGTCAAAACGTTCAGGACCGCGGCTTTCCCGTAGCCTTTTTCCGCCAACATCACCGTTTCAAGAGCGTACGTGGAAAACGTGGTGAAGCCGCCGAGGAAACCGGTTGTTGCCAAGAGCCTGACGGAAGGCGGAGCCATCCAGGTATTAAATAGAACGAAAAATAATCCGATTAGGAACGATCCAATAACATTGACGGCGACGGTCCCCCATGGAAAGATCGAGGTGAACTGCTCGGCGACGTAGCGGGTTAAAGCCCATCTGGCTACGCCTCCTAGGCCGCAGCCCAGGAAGACAGAAAGAACGTTTATCATGTGTTGCTCCGGTTAGCGCGGATTACGCACGCTAGGCCGTAGCCGAACTCACTGTCAAGTCTGCGCCGAACGGCTACCTCATTATTTACGGGAAAACTCTTACGAGTAGCGCGCGCGATTTTCACCAGACTCATCATGATGGGAACTCCAACAAGGACTCCCACCGTCGTTGTCAGAGCGGAGACTTCGTACCTATTGACGATTTTCCCCTTCCGCGCTACGTTCAGTTTGCGACGCCGCGCGTACCCCGCCCGGCGCGACCGCGAAGAGGCTACGGCATTTTCAACGCGATTGCACGGGGTGACACGTTCTTTCACAGGGGTACATCATGCGTTTCGTTTCATACGAAAAAGCGCTGGAGAAGGTCGGTTACGGCCGCTTCCAGCGTCGGCTCTTATGGATTTGCGGCTTCGGTTGGGCCGCGGATGCCATGGAGGTCTTGCTAATCTCTTTCGCTATGCCCTCGATGGCGGCCGAGTGGAAACTTTCGGCTGCCCAGAAAGGGCTTCTCGGCACGGCTATTTTCGTCGGCATGTTCGTCGGAGCCCTGTTCTGGGGTCGGCTATCCGACAAAATCGGCAGAAAAACCGGCTTCATCCTCACTATCGCCTTCGATTCTATCTTCGGTCTGGCTTCAGCCTTCGCGCCTAACTTTACGGTGCTGCTTATTTTGCGCGCGCTCACCGGCTTCGGCGTTGGGGGCACGCTTCCCGTAGATTACGGCATGTTCTCCGAATACCTGCCTGCCGAAAAGCGGGGTAGCCGTCTCGTCCTTCTTGAATCCTTCTGGGCGATAGGCACGGTCGCGGCCGCGGGCCTGGCCTGGCTCATCGTGCCTCATTTCGGCTGGCGCGCTCTCTTTGTCGTCTCCGCGTTGCCGGGACTCATCCTGTTCGTCATTCGCCGACAAGTACCCGAATCTCCGCGTTTCCTGATCACCAAAGGCCGTGCCGCCGACGCTCGCGCGGTACTTAAACTCGTTGCCGACGTGAACGGCACGACGCTTCCGGAAGAGGAGATCGAGGCTCCCGCCGCTCCCGCCGCTTCCCGCTGGCGAGACCTTTTCGCTCCCAAATACCGGAGGACCACCGTTTTTCTCTGGCTCGTCTGGTTCATGATATCGCTGGGGTATTACGGAGCCTTCACCTGGCTTCCCAGCTGGTTCCGCACGAAGGGCTTCGCCTTGCCCGCGGTGTATCCGAACGCCTTCATCATGGCGCTCGCCCAGTTGCCCGGATATTTCTCCGCTGCCGCTCTGGTTGAACGCTGGGGCCGCCGGACAACCTTGGGTGTCTACCTTTTGGCGAGCGGCGCCTTCGCCTGGCTTTTCTACCTTGCCGCCTCTCCCTTAGCCGTCATGGCCACGGCCACCCTTCTGTCCTTCTTCGCCCTCGGCGCCTGGGGCGCGCTGTATGCGTACACGCCCGAGGCGTACCCCACGGCCATCCGCACAACCGGCATCGGCGCCGCCAGCGGCATGACCCGGATTGCGGGAGCTCTAGCCCCATCCGTCGGCGCCTTGGTCACGGGCAATTCCCTAGCGCTCCCTCTTGCAGTCTTTGCCCTGGCCTACGCTGTCGGCGGATTAGGCGCCTTTTTCCTCCCGCATGAAACAAAAAGTGTAGGTTTGGAAGATACGGTCTAGAAATTATGAAATAAACGCAGATTAACGCAGAGAGCGCATCAGAGTGCGACACAGATGGGAATAAAAAAAGGAGATACAATTATCTCCTTTTTCCCTTTCTTTCTCAGTAATGCGTTTATCTGAGTTCTGCTTTTTCTTCAAAGGTCCAGGCTGAATTCGCTCTTCAGCAAACCAGCAAAGCCTGTTCGTAGCCGCGCGGAGGCTTTTTTCAAGCCGGGACTGACATCCGCGGCCCCGTCGATTTTTGCGCCGGCGGGACTTGCCAGCAGCGTTTCAAGCAGCATTTTCGCTGCGATGAATCGTTTTTCCTTGGCCACGGCAAAGATAAGCGGATCGTCCAAAAGGCCGACGATATCCCAGGTGTTCTGCTCCGCCTGGGCGTAACGGCCCGCTTCCTTGTCTTGATCGGTGACTCGGATGGGCAGCTCGTCGACGATACGGTCCAAACGCGGAACCAGATAGTCCAGATCGAAGAGTCCGGTGGCGCAGTTGAAGAGAATGGGTTTGTCGGAGCGCTCCGCTTCGGTGACCTCCGCTTTGTCGATGCTCTGGCCGATTTCAGCGACGGAAAGCTTTCCGTCGTCGCGTTCCGCGAGAATTCCGCCTTTGACATCCATCTGAGTCTTCCAGGAAAATTCGAAAGCCGCGCTCGCGCCCTTAAGCGCGATGAGGGCCACGGACACCGGATCAACCGTGTAGCCGGAATTGTCCACGTTACCCAGGTACGCCCAACGAATGCCGCTCTCGCGTAATTTTCGGTATACGGACGTAAGCACTCGGAAGTTTTCGCCGTGGCCGCCGGGGAGGGCGAGGCCCTCGTTCTCTTCACCGTATGCCCTGTCGAAAATCCGTCGCGGTATACCATCCGACGAATGGGTGAGCGCCGCAAGGAGAGGTTGGACCCCACCGAGGGCTTTTGTGGGATCAATACCGGCCTTCGCTATGAGCGGCGCGAGGAGCGGATCACCCGCGTACGCGCGGTAGGCGTCTCGCAGACTCTGGTCAGTCCCCTCGCTGGTCATCTGAAAAAATGGAAGCACCGGGGTTTTCACGTCACCGGTCAGGACCCGGTATTCGTTCGCGCGGAGGAGGAGCGATCGCATTTTGAGGACAAGGAAGGATGGCCCCATGCTGCCGTCGGCGGCGACGTATGCGGGGGTCACGCCCTTAGGCGCGTCGCGGGACTTCAGAGAAGCCGCGTCGAACTCGCGCGTCATGAGCGCGAAGGCGGCCGGATCCAATTCCTGATTCTTTTTTCGGTCTATATAGGTAGTCGCCGATCCTCCGTTCAGCACGCCGTAGGCGACGCGCGGATAGAGGAGTGTGCCGATTCTTTTGAGTTCCGTTTCAGTGAAAACGAAATCCGATTTCACCTTCCGCACCGGGAGACAGTCGCGGGACAGGCCGAGTTCCGACAGGCGTCGCTCCGCTACTTCTCGGGAAAGCCTAAGAATAGCCGGGACCGTTCGATCGATAATGCGTGTATCGGAGGCGTCGGGAACGCGCAGTTTGTTCGATGAAATCGACGGGATTGTTGCTTTCTTGGACTCGATCAAGTCTAGAACGGATAATGTGCGCTGGACATCCACGCCCTTGCTTTCCAGGTTTTTCAGCAAGGCGGAAGAAATTTGATGCTTCATACACGCATAATAACGCGAGTTCGCCGGCCGATCCAAGCCCGTTGCGATGCCTTATTTCATGCGTGTCCGATTCGCGTCGATCGGAAAACGCAGGGTAAAGGTAGAGCCGGCCCCTTCCCAGCTTTCCACCGTGACCGTGCCTCCGTGCGCGGTCATGACATGCTTAACGATGGCCAGACCCAGCCCGGTCCCGCCGGCATCCCGGCTCCTTCCTTTGTCGACCCGATAAAACCGTTCGAAAATCCGCGGCAAGTCCTTCGCCGGAATGCCGCTCCCTTGGTCGATCACTTTAGCGACGACATCTTCTCCCTCTACGACGACTTCAATGCGGATTGTTGTGCCTTCCGCCGAATATTTGATCGCGTTATCCAGAAGATTGACGAAAGCCTGCTCGAGCAGGGTCTTGCCGGCCGATACGATAAGATCATCGGGACAGAAAATAGTCGTCGTTATCTTCTTTTCTTCCGCCTTGATACGGCAGACGAGTCTGACGTCATCCAAAATGAGCATGAGAGGCAACTGTTCGGTTTCAAGCGGTAGTCCTTCCCGCTGTTCAAGCCGGGCCAGAGCAAGCAGGTCTTCAATTATGTCCTCCAGCCGATCCGCGTGTTTGGCAATGATGTCCAGGAATCGCCGCGCTTGAACGGGATCGTCCAAGGCGCCGTCCGAAAGTGTTTCCACGAAGCCTTTGATCGACGTAATCGGAGTTTTCAGTTCGTGCGATACGTTGGCGACGAAATCTTTGCGGACGTTCTCTAGTTGGATAAGTCGCGTCACGTCGTGTAAAACCAGCAGGCAGCCTCCGCCTTCCCGTCCAGGAATCTCGGCCGCGTAGACCTGTAGATAGCGCGGACTTTCGGCATAGATCGTGAGGCTTCCTTCAACCGGTTTACCGCCTGCGAGAGCGTCTTTTGCCAGACGTTGGAGTTCAGTGGCCCTGAATGTTTCCAAAAGGCTTTTTCCGATGGTTTGCTGCTCTCCCGACGTCAGTACCAAGCGCTGCGCGGCGGCGTTCGTCTTAACCACGCGCAAGTCCCGGTCCAGGACTATGACGCCTTCCGCCATGCCCGAAAGGATTGCTTCGGCTTCCCGTCTACGCCGCTCCACGTCGGCGATGCGTTCGCGCAGTTCTCCGGCCATTGAGTTCATCGTGTTCGCCAGGACCTCGATTTCCTCAGGTTCAGCGATACGACAACGGAAATCCAAATCGCCCGAGCCGAAACGCCGCGCGGCATTTCCAAGCTCGACAAGAGGCCGATTGATTCGTCTGACGGACAAGAAAGCAAGAACCGCCGCCGCAAGAAGAATCACGGCTCCGCCGAGGGCTATCTGCAGATAAAGAGACGTGAGTTTTTCACGCAGGAAGGGGAGCGGCATTGACGCGCGGATAACCGCGATCGGTTTCCCGTCTCGTAGTATCGCTCGCGCCAGATAGAGAAGTTCCTTTCCGATCGATTCTGAGCGTCGGGTCGCGCTGCCTTCTCCCTTGGAAAGAGCAGCCGTAAATTCAGGCCTCGTCGCATGATTCTCTAAGCGGTCCGCCCGGGCTTTAGAATCCGCCAAGACTTTTCCGTCGGGAGCCATGACAGTCATCCTGACTTGGAGAGCGGCAAAAAGACGCTCGATTTCATCGTCGGCGCCAACGCTTACGGCAACATTCCCCGCAGGAAAGAAAATCTGCTCCGTCAGGGAAATCATATCATCCAATTCCATCTTTGCCGAATCGTACACGAAAGAGCGAATGAGAATCGTGGCTACCAGCGCGAGAGCAATCAGGCACGCGACCACGGTCGCGAAATAGGTAGGAAATACTTGGCGGAGCAGGGTCTTTCTCATTCGTTCTCCGACCTGAGGTCGTTTTCTTGGCCGTCGAAGAAGCGGTAGCCGACTCCCCGAACGGTCTGGACCCGTTCACCGAAGGTTCCCAATTTTTTCCGCAGCCCAAGAATCTGAACATCCACCGCGCGTTCGGTGACCGGATAGTCTTTTCCTTTAACAGCGTCGATTATCTGGTTACGCGAGAATACCCAGCCGGGATTGCGCATGAAGTGATCGAGAATGGCAAATTCGGTGGCCGATAAATCGACCTGAGTCCCGTTGCAAGCGACTTCGTGGCGCCCTGTGTCCAGCGTGATGCCGCCGATGGAGATCGGTTCACCCTTTCCCGTCCGCGGCTGTGATTTTTCGGCGACGCGGCGGAGAACCGCGCGTACGCGGGCGATCAGTACTTTCGGGCTGAAAGGTTTGGTTACGTAATCATCGGCGCCCAATTCCAGTCCCGCCACGATGTCGCTGTCCTCGCTTTTTGCCGTCGTCATGATCACCGGTATACGTTCGCTTGAAGAGGACCGTTTAAGGGTTCTCAACACCTCAAGCCCATCCGAGCCGGGGAGCATGATATCCAGAATGATCAAATCGGGATTTGTCGTCGAAAGAACCGAGAGCCCATGCTCCCCGGTCTCCGCGCCTACGACGGTGTATCCTTCTTTTCCCAAATTGTAGGAAACCAGTTCTCTGATATCCGGATCGTCCTCAATAACGAGAATCGTCGCTTTCGCCACGCGTGTCCCCTTTAATCGTTCAGTTCTTCGTGCCGACCGTCGACGGCGTACACGACCGTTTCGCAGATGTTCGTAACGTGATCGCCCAGCCGTTCAAGAAAACCGGACGTTTGTATGATCTTGGTTCCTTGCTGCGCTTTACCGGGGGTCTCCCGCAGGTATTCAAGCAATTCCCCCACCAGAACCTTGTGCAGTCGATCAATCTCGTCGTCCATCGCGGCCGTGGCGCGCGCTTTTTCAACATCCAGCGTCAGAAATGAGTCGACCGCCATCCGTATCATAACGCAGCCTGTTTCCGCCATTTTTTCGATGGAAGCGAGCGGTTTGATGTACGGCTCTCCTTCCAGCTTGATCGCGGCCTTCGCCAAATGCACCGTGTGGTCGCCTATGCGTTCAAGCTCATCCGCGATTTTTATAGCTGAAACCAGACAGCGCAGATCCTGCGCGACCGGTTGCTGGGTCGCCAGGAGTCGCGCGCATCTGTCCTCAATCTTCAATTGAAAGTCGTTGACGATAGGATCGTCGGCTTTAACTTCTTGAGCAAGCGTTTTATTTTGAGTTCTGAAGGCTTCAAGCGCCTTGCGCAAATCCTCTTCCACGCGGACTCCCATTTGGAGGATATCCTCGTTGAGCAATCGTTTTTCATCCTCGAAATGTGCACGTCCCGTCATTACCGCTCCTTGTTTGCGCGATAACCCGCGCCGATATGAGAAAGATACCGGGTTCCCGTGTATCAATTATAAGAAAATTGTTAGGAAAGAGTTAGATCGATCTTTTTATGTAGAAGTCGATAAAGCGACACGCTTTCGCGGACCCTATCGTCGCGGAGGCTGCCATGCACGTTTCTTCGTACACGCCTTATGGAACAGAGGGTATCATAGTCCGCGTTGAAGTCGATATCCGTCGGGGGATTCCCGGTGTTGATATGAGCGGTTTGGCCGACGGCGCCGTCCGGGAGGCTCGCGAAAGGGTGCGGGCAGCATTTCGCAATTCGGGTTTCGCCTTTCCGCAGGATCGCGTACTCGTAAACCTTGCCCCGGCGGGTGTCAGGAAGGAAGGCGCATCCCTTGATCTGCCGATCGCGCTCGCGATCCTGGCCGCTTCGGGGCAAGCGCCTCTTTCGGTCGATTGCCTGGCGATGGGCGAACTGGAATTATCAGGTCGTATTCGAGCTGTGCGCGGAGTTCTGGCGGCGACGGCCGCGGGTCTATCAAACGGTATGAGAGGGTTTATCGTTCCCGCTGAAAACGGTCAGGAGGCTTCAATACTCGCTTCCGGCCGTGTGGCGGCTGTTGAAACCCTCACGGATGCGATCAGCGCATTGGAAACGCGGGCGCGGACGGGGCATTTTCCCGTTCAACAGACGATTCCCGGTGGGCGGGAACCGGATGAGGCCGGCTTCTGCGGAGATTTCAACGAGGCACGCGGCCAGGACCGTTATAAACGAGCTTTGGAAATCGCCGCCGCGGGAGGCCACAACCTGCTTGCGTTCGGGGTTCCAGGCGCGGGAAAAACGATGCTTGCGCGGCGTTTTCCGGGAATACTCACACCGCTCACAGTGGAGGAGTCGGTCGAGGCAACACGCATCCACAGCCTCGCCGGCGCGCTCGGCTCCTCGTCTCCCCTGATTTGCCTACCGCCGTTCCGCTCTCCGCATCATTCAGCCAGCGCCGAAGGTATGCTCGGCGGCGGGCGCGGAATCCGGCCGGGAGAGATAAGTCTGGCTCATCTAGGCGTTCTGTTTTTGGACGAGGCGCCCGAATTCCGCTCAAACGTACTTCGCGCGCTGCGGGAACCGGTTGAGGACGGCGTGATCACAATTGCGCGTGCGGAGGGGAACGCGCGGCTTCCGGCCGATTTTCAACTTATTTTGGCGGCCAATCCCTGTCCCTGCGGCCGGCTTGGAAAAGAAAAGGGTGCCTGTTTTTGCTCTTCAGATGAAGTCGCGCGGCATTGGCGGCGTTTGGGCGCGGCGTTGCTCGACCGGATCGACCTCCGCGTGCCGCTTTCCCCGACGCCGGATGTGCGCCCCGCAGTGGAACCCTCTGAAAACGAATCAAGTCGTGTCATCGCTTCCCGTGTCCGTAAGGCGATCGAAACGCAGCGCGAACGGTATCGTGGCCTTTCAGTCAGACGGAACGCGCGGCTCGGACCGGGTTTAATCGAACAGGTCTGCGCGTTGGATGAGTCGGCGGCTTCCGCGTTTTCGACCGCCTGCGATCGCCTGGGTTTTTCCGGTCGTGCGCGTCACGCGGTCCTTCGCGTCGCTCTAACCATCGCCGATTTAGACGGTGCGGAGCGTATCGCACGCGACCACGTCCTGGAGGCTGTGCAGCATCGGCGCTACGGCGACGATCCCTTCGATGTGTTTTCCGCGTCTGAGGTATAGAAGAGAACGGTGGAGTACAAATCTCTATAGCGATTCCATATAGCGCTCGTCAATTTTCTTTCCCCCCGCGGTGATTCCCAGTTTTCGGTCAGGGCGGCTGGCGCCGTGAAAATCGCTGCCTGCGGTGACCAGCATACCGAAATCCTTCGCCATTTTTTCCAGTCGTTCACAGGCGCGTACTTTCGCCGCCGGATGCCAAGCTTCAAGGCCGTCCAGTCCCAACTCTTTCCATTCGCTGATGACCGAAGGGAGCCGCCCCCAGGCGACGTAGAGTGAAAGCGGATGGGCAAGTATCGATTTGCCGCCCGATTCTTTGATGAGCCGGATTGCGCGACGTAATTCCAAGGACGCTTTCGGGACAAAAAAAGGACGCCCTTTGCCTAGATACCTGGAAAAAGCTTGTTCCCGGTTGCGTACGAGCTTTCTTTCAATCAATAGACTCGCAAAGTGAGGCCTGCCGATCACCTTTCCCTCAGCGTATCGCTCCACCTCCGCGTATTGGGCTTCCACGCCGGATTCTCGCATGAGTTCCAGAATGGCCAGGTTTCGCGCTTCGCGGCGCTCCGCCAGGTCTTTGATGGTTTCGATGAATTCGTCGGAAGGCGTGGAAATACCCAGCCCGAGCAAGTGGCATTCTCCCGGTTCAAAGGCAATTTCCATTTCGATGCCGGGGATGAATTTTATTCCGAAGCCTTTTGCCGCCTCCGCGGCTTCCGGGATTCCGGCTATAGTGTCGTGGTCCGTCAATGCGATTGCGGTTAAGCCGCGTGAAGCCGCTTCAGCGATCAATTCGCGGGGAGAAAACGTGCCGTCGGACGCGTTTGAGTGCGTATGGAGGTCAATCATCTATGTAACAACTTAACATAAAAAAGTATTTCTAAGAAAGGAGCGATATTATCGACCGAAAATGCCGAGAATCAGATAGAATGCTAAGAGTCGTTGACGCTTCTTGCGTCCGCTCTTACAATTGAACACGTTATGGAAGGACGGACCCAGCGTGGATAGCTATTCATTGATCGGCGGCGTTGTCGTGACGCCCCATCGCATCTATAAGACCGGGGGCCTTGACGTCAACGGTGGACACATTTCATCACTTTCCGCCTCAGGAAAGAACGGTTTTGATATCCGGGGGTCGGTGGCGTATCCTGCCCTTATCAATTCGCACGATCATATGCGCGGAAATTATTTGCCTAGGGTCGGCCCAAAGCCGGGTTCTTTCTATTTGAATTGGGGTCCCTGGGACAACGATCTGAAGTCGTCCGCTGCGTTTGCAGAACGGGAAAATCTATCCGAAGAAAATAAGTATTTTTTGAGTTCTTACAAAAATATTTTTTCCGGCGTCGTGACGGTAAATGATCATTTTCCTCATGAACTTAACCGTGAGTTGCTTCCCCGGCTCCCTCTTCGCGCAATACGGGAATATTGTCTGGCTCACGAGTGCTCTTCCTACGATTTGAAGTGGGGCGATGGGATTGAGATCGAGCATGAGCGCGCCAAAAAGAATAACTGGCCGTTCATCACCCATCTGGAAGAAGGGTTTGACCCTGAGGCGATGGATGGGATCGGTATTCTTGATCGGCTCGGCCGCTTGGACGATCATTGTCTTTTTATCCACTGCATCGGCTTTTCCGATGAAGATATCGCGAAGGTTGCAAAAGCCGGCGCGAGCGTATCCTGGTGTCCGGCGTCGAACACGCTGATGTTCAACGTCACCTGTAAAATTAAGAAGATCCTTTCCGCGGGCGTTAACGTCGCGATAGGTACCGATTCCACGCATACTGGTTCTGCCAATTTGTTCAACGAAATGCGCTTTGCCCGAGAAACCTATCGTCGTCTGTACGGTGAAGACCTTGACGCTAAAACGATTGTGAACATGGTGACCGTGAATCCCGCGCGAGCTTTCCGCATGTACGACCGTATCGGGTCTCTTGAGGAAGGGAAACTTGCGGACGTGTTGCTTCTTAAGGCCCGAGTCGACGATCCCTATGAAAATCTCGCTTCTGCCGGGATGACTGATGTGCAGTTGTTAGTGATGGAAGGAAAGCCTATCTACGGCGAAGAACGTTTTCTGGACCTATTCGGCGGGAAACTGCCGGCCGGTTATTCTCGCGTTTCAGTGGGCGAGCGTTCTATGTTCATCGTCGGCGATCCGAATGCCCTTTACAACGAGGTTCGCAGAAAAGTCGGATTCCAAAAAATGCTTGATTATTTGCCCTTCGAACCCAAAAAATAGGAAGGACGGCATGCCGAAAGCACTTCAATACCGGCCTAGTTCGGTGATCTACTTCCAAGGCGACTCAGCCGACAAGATCTATATTCTGCAATCGGGTAAGGTGAGCCTTAACTACACCGATATTGAGAACGCGCAGGACGTGCACGATCTTGTGCAGCCGGGCGAGTTTTTTGGTGTTAAATCCGCGCTCGGTCGGTATCCCCGCGAAGAGAACGCTCTTGTCCTCCAGGACGCTGCCGTCGTTGCTTTCACAGTACCGGAATTTGAGCAGTTGACGATGACGAACATCCGCATCGTGATGAAGATGCTTAAAGTTTTTTCCAATCAGCTCAGACGTATACATAAACAAGTATCGAATTTGCTGGAAAAGGAAGAACAACTCAGTCCTGAAATGGGCCTTTATAAGGTCGGTGAGTATTATCTTAAAAATCGACAATACGCGCAGGCCAAGTACGTGTTCGGCCGCTACCTTACTTATTATCCCGCAGGCAAGATGGCCGCGCAGTCGGCCAAATACGTAGAATCCGCCGAAGGATCGCTTGTGCGCTATGGAGACGGGAAGGGCCCCGCGCCCGTTGCCGACGCTCCCGCATCGGTGCCGAAACCTGATAAGGGTAAAGAACTTTCCGCCGTAGCAAAATCCTACTATGACGCCGTGAGCCTCTTTTCTCAGGAAAAATATCCTTTGGCGCTCACCGGTTTCAAGAAGATAGTCGATGCGGGAGAAGACGCCGAATACGTGGCCAAGAGCGTTTACGAAATCGGTCGCTGTCTCTTCCTGACCGGTAACCATGAAGCCTGCATAAAACATTACACCCAGATGATCACGGCATATCCAAAACATCCGGATCTCGGCGACGCCCTGTATTTCATGGCGCAATCGTATGAGAAGAAGGGTGAGAAGGAGAGGGCCGCTACGTTCTATAAGAAAATTTTGTCGATGACGACGGACGAGGACGATATGATACACATGAAAGCCAAAAAGGCTCTCAAGGCTCTGGAGGCGTAGCATGGCCATGGACCTCGCAGCTTTCGGCCGTTTCGCGCGAGTTTTTCAGAAAGGT
>JBAYHM010000070.1:0-16503 GCA_041666155.1 Treponemataceae bacterium | reverse complement strand
TCGTGGCCGCTCGTTCTTTTAAAATGTAAAGGTAAAAAGGAGTACGGAATCTTCCGATATACAATCATATGAACGGCGCCCCTCTCATTCGCGTGCTTCTTGTTTTTCCCAATGAGCGCGAAGCTCTTGCCATTAAAACTTCCCTTGCCGCATCCCCCGACCCAGTTGATTCCGGGATCGCGGGCAGTGTTACCGAAGCGTTGGCGGCTCTCGTTGCCGCACCCTTTGACCTAGTAATATCCGCGGTAACTCTCCCTGATGGGGGTGCGGCCGAAATCGCGGTACGTTATCCCATCGTTTCCTGCGTCGCTGTAGGTTCCAAAACTGATGACGATGCGTTGGACACCGCCCTTAACGCGGGTGTCATTGATTACTTGCTTACGGGGAAAAATTGGACCGCCGACTTAGGCGCGTATATCCATCGCCTTTGGCGTATCAGACGCCGACTTGCCATCGAGCTTGGCCATGCGGCTAAGCGCTATGAGGATTTGGTCGATGCGCTTCCGGACATCGTGTACGAACTCAATCCCGAGGGCCATTTTACCTTTATCAATCAATCGGTGAAATCTATCGGCTATAGGCCGGAAGATTTAATAGGTAAACATTTCAGTTGTATCCTTTTTGATGAAGACGTTCCGCACGTCAGTCGTGATCATCTTCTCCCGTACTTCGTGAAGAACAAAACCGGAGCTCGGAATGCTCCGAAACTTTTCGACGAAAGACGCGGTGTTGACCGCAAAACTGAAAACCTTGAAATCCGTTTGAAGCGCCCCGAAAAGAAAGGCGTCCCTCGGGGCGGCGACATGATCGCGTCTATTATTTCCTATGGAGAAATTGCCTCAGCCGGCGCGTATCGAGCTATCGGCGATATGAAGGAAAAAGTGTTCGTCGGGACCGTCGGTATCATTCGCGATATCACGCTCAGAAGAAAATCTGAGGACATGCTGCGCAAGATGTATCAGGCCGTCGATCAGAGTCCCATCGCGGTAGCCATTTTGACCCGTGACTTGACGATCGAATACGTGAACCCCGCGTTCTTTGCCATCACCGGGTCGGGCCCCGACCAGGCGATCGGCCGTAAAGTCGGCGATTACCTTGGCGAGGCTTCCGACCGGACCGTGTTTGACGATTTGGTCGCCTCGGTTCGCGCAGGTATCGATTGGCACGGTGAGATGCGCTGCCCACGGGTTAACGCGGACCCCTTCTGGAGTTCTACTTTTGTATCGGCTATCCGTTCCCCATCGGGCGTGATCACTCATTATCTCTGTCTCATAGAGGACATCACCCGTAAACGCACCTTGGATGACCTTTTGAAACAGGCGAAGGTCGGGGCCGAGGATGCGAGCCGGGCCAAGAGCGAATTCCTGGCAAACATGAGTCACGAGCTTCGCACTCCATTATCCGGCGTGATATCGATAGTTGAGGTTCTTTTGTCCGACGCTCCTGCGCCGGGACAAGTGGATCGCTTGCAGACGATACGATCTTCGGCTAAGTCCCTTCTCTCCATGCTCAACGACCTGCTCGATCTGTCTAAGATCGAAGCCCGGGCTTTGGAACTTACACCGGAAGACGTCGATCTCAATGATTTTGTTTCGGTGACTCTTGCTCCGTACCGCATAATCGCGGAAGAGAAAAAGCTACCCTTCAGCTTTTTGATAGAAGACGGCGGATTCCCCGTAATCCGAGTAGATCGAGGCCGACTTGCTCAGATAATCACCAATCTTGTATCCAACGCGGTGAAATTTACGGAGAAGGGCAGCATCACCGTGCGTTTTGCCGTCCGCGCGAAAGACGGAGTTCCCGCGCTTTTCGTGTCCGTGCGTGATACCGGCATCGGCATTTCCGGTGTCGATCAGCAAAAATTGTTCAAACATTTCAGCCAAGTGGACGCATCGCGATCCAAAAAGTTCGGAGGTACCGGCCTCGGTTTGGCTATCGCAAAGGAGCTCGCGTTCCGCCTGGGTGGAGATATCTGGGTAGAGAGTTCTCCGGGCGTCGGAAGCACGTTTTCGTTCTTCGTTCCCGTTGAACAAGTTAGAATCGATCTTCTCGCCGTTGAATCGGATGAGCCGATCCGTGCGCCCCGTGCTTTCAATATACTTGTCGCGGAGGACAATCCGGTCAATCAGGATTATCTTCGTTTCTTCCTGGAAAAAGCCGGACACAGCGTGTCTCTTGTTCCGGACGGATATGGGGCGATTTCCGCTCTCGGCGGCGGTGACTTCGACATCATCCTCATGGATATCCAAATGCCCGGTATGGACGGAACCGCGGCAGCAAAAGCTATCCGGTCCTATTCCGGTGTCGATTATGATCCGAACGTGCCGATCATCGCGCTCACCGCGTTCGGCGCGGACGAGATAGACGAAGCGATTGAAAAAGTCGGTTTTGATGCCTACGCCTCAAAGCCGATAAATCCTCGGAGCCTTATCGCCCTGATAGACGATACCGTGCTGGGCAAAGTGCACTTCGACCTAGCGCGCCTGAAACGACAATACGCCGCATCGGTTGACGAATTTCGGCGACTCCTTATGATCGCATCGCAGGATCTTCCTAAACGTGTTTCCGCTTTCGTCAAACATAGCGCGGCGGGGGATTATGACGGGGCTAAATCTTCATTACACGGAGTCGTCAACGTTTTGTCCGCTCTCAGCGCGCTTCGGGCTCTCCAACTGATCAAGCGATATCGGAAGGTTGTAAAAGAGGACAATCGCGAACTCGCCACGGTAGTGGCTGA
This sequence comes from Treponemataceae bacterium, assembly GCA_041666155.1. Classification (GTDB taxonomy): domain Bacteria; phylum Spirochaetota; class Spirochaetia; order Treponematales; family Breznakiellaceae; genus SZUA-426. The sequence continues at coordinate 13,766 of JBAYHM010000070.1, read as the reverse complement.
AGATATCAAGCGCGAATGCGAAGGCATTCGGAAACTGGTTAAGAAAGCGCTCGAAGAATTGTGAAATAACGACGCTGTTTTTTCAACATAATTTCGGAGGTTCTCGTGTTCAATCGTTCAGCAACTTTCGGTATCGGCGGAGCCATGATGCTTGTCTTCACTGCTGCCGTATTCGGCGCTCCCAATAATGCCGTTTTCGGGGACGGTTTGTTTGCCCGCATTAAAACAAATCGGGGAGAAATCGTCGTTCGTCTGGAATACGCCAAGACGCCGCTTACCGTCTGCAATTTTGTCGGTTTGGCGGAAGGGACATTGACGGCGACGGGCGGAAAGCCTTTTTACGACAACCTTACCTTCCATCGGGTTATTGCTGATTTCATGATCCAGGGCGGAGATCCAACCGGGACCGGAAGCGGCGGTCCCGGCTATCAATTTTCGGATGAGTTTGATCCGAGTCTCGTCCATGACGGACCGGGCGTACTTTCCATGGCCAACGCGGGACCGGGGACAAACGGCAGCCAGTTTTTCATTACCCACAAGGAAACACCTTGGTTGAACGGCAAGCACACGGTATTCGGTCGCGTCGTTGAAGGCCAGGATGTTGTGAAGGCGATTAAACAGGGTGATTTGATAGAGAACATTTCAATAGTCCGTAACGGTACCGCTGTCCGTTCGTTCAAGACTGATCAAGCTGCTTTCGACGCTCTGCTCAAGGATGTTTCGTCATCGGCTCAAAAACGCGTAAAGGCGAAACGCGACGCGGATCTCGCCTCAATCGCGGCGAAATGGCCAAGTGCCCTGGTCAGTCCGTCGGGACTTCGTTCTGTACTGATGAAAAAAGGTTCCGGCGCAAAACCCGTTCCGGGCAATACGGTGAGCGTCCGCTACAAGGGTATGTTTCTAAGCGGTCAAGTCTTTGATTCGTCCGACAGCCACGGTGGGGCGATCGAATTTCAGACGGGCGTCAGACGCATCATTCCCGGTTGGGAAGAAGCGGTGTTGGATATGGCGGTCGGAGAAAAAAGACTAGTGATCATCCCGCCCGAACTCGCGTACGGCGAGCGCGGAGCGGGTAACGGCGCCATACCCGGGAATTCCTTTCTCGTGTTTGAAATGGAACTGCTGAAAATCAAGTAACGGCAATTCGCAAGCGAGGTTCGTACCCAACATACATCGCTACGTGCCGCGATGTATGTTGATTTCCGCGCTTACTTTGCGGGCGCTTGCCCCGGGTTTTGCGCGGGCATGTCCGTGTCGATTATCGCGTCATCACGCAGTTTCCATCGGCCGTCGGTTCGCTCAAACTGGCTTCTGAGCAGCTCTACTGTGCGTCCGTCTTCACCATGGAGTTTGATCTTTCCGGCCAACGGATTTACTTCCGTGACTTTGAACGTCACTCCTCCGTGAATCACCCTGCAGCCTTCGGGAGGCATTGTTCGGCGCTCCTCGTGGTAGAAAGAGTGTTCGTAAGAGAGACAGCAGAGAAGCCGGCCGCAAGGACCTGATATCTTCATCGAATTGAGCGACAGATTTTGGTCTTTCGCCATTTTGATGGAAACGGGTTTCAGTTTGTCGGAGACCGCGTGGCAACAATAACCGCGTCCGCAAACGCCGAGGCCCCCCACGACGCGAGATTCATCGCGGACGCCGATTTGGCGTAATTCAATGCGGGTCTTGAAGATGCCGACCAAGTCCTTTACCAGTTCCCGGAAGTCGACACGGTTTTCCGCCGTGAAAAAGAACAGTATTTTCGGTTCGTCCAGCAAGTAGTGAACCGAGACTAGCTTCATATCCAAGTGATGCGCGGAAATCTTCTCCCGGCAAACCTTGAACGCTTCCGTTTCACGCCGAGTGTCGATATCCGACTGGGCAAGGTCTTCAGGAGTAGCGACGCGTTCCACCATCGCGACATCCGCGGGGTTAACGTAGCCGGGTTTTTTCACAATGCCGATAATGGTCGCAAGGTCCCGGCCGTACCGGGTGGTGACGACAACCCGTGAACGCGGCGTAAGCTCATTACCTTCAAATCCGGCAAGAAAAGTTTCGTGAGAATACGGTAACCTGAGGCGGTACAGCGGATTCGGTAAAGTGACGAGACCGCCTACCGGGGCTGAAGATGCCGAGTGATCCTGGTCATCGACGACTTCATCCATCGATTCGTCAAAAGCGTATTCGTCTCCGGTGGGGACGTATTCCTCATCGTACTGTTGATCCATAGGGGCACCTTTATCGGATCAGGTCAACGAGTAAACCGTTTATCTCGTCCACGCGCGCAAGGATCTCCAGCCGTGAACGCTGGCCGGCGAGTATTCCCGCGGCGAGTTGCTCCAGTTTACGGTCGACGACCTGTATCAACGTAAATTTCTTGCGCTTGAGGATATTCGTACCGCTCGTGCGCTCTTCGGCAGTATAACCGTTTTCCACAATATAGTGAAGGAAGTTTCGTACGGCGCTCTTATACCGCTTGATGTTGTCGGGGAAAGGCTTGGCCTGTAGCTCTTCGCCAATCTCGTGAAGGTCGTCCAGGAGCACGCGCAGGGCTTCTTCCGAAGGCGGGAATGAATGCGCGATTTCGGCGGCTTGCGCTTCCTGTTCAGCCTCGGTAGTCGCTGAATCGAGCAAGTGGGAAAAGGGGGAAACCTTTGAACGTTCTTTTAGTTTTTTATCGTCGCGCTTCACTCCGGAATAGGCGGCCGGGGTGAAAAAAGGGCTAGGTCCGTCGGGGAAATCTACTTTAGCCATTGCCCGGTTCCGACCGGGAACGTGAGTGGCCGAGGGCTCGCTCACGCACGCCGCGTTCGTCCCGATATTCGGATACGCGGGCTTCGTAATCGCCGTTTTCACCGCAGACGATGATGCGCCCCTGGATAAACACGCCGTCGTCGGCGGCTATGCGTCGAGTGATTATGTCGCCGATAACAAGTCCCGTCGCGAGGACGACAACCCGTTCGCTCGCGAAAATGTTGCCTTTGACCACTCCACCGACGACAACCGACGTGCCGACAACGTCACTTTCCATTCTGGCCCGTTCGCCGATCACGACCCGCCCGCGGGCGCCGACGTCACCGCGCACAGTGCCGTCCACGCGGACGAAACCCGCGGACTCGATTTCGCCGCGGAAAACGGTTCCCGGTCCGACGATGGTGTTGATTGAGAGGTCGTCTTTTTTCGCGGTCGCCATGTGCGCTTTGTTCCGGATCAGCGGGTCTTCGAGGCAAGACTGGCGCGGATGTTGAGGTATTTCATCGGATCAACTACGTCTGAACCGATATGAACCTCGTAATGAATATGCGGGCCGGTCGAAAGGCCGGTGTTTCCAATGTATCCAATAGCTTGCCCCTGCTGTACTTTCTGCCCTTTTTGGACGCGGAAGGACTGCAAGTGAGCGTAACGGGTATAAAAACCGTGTTTATGCTTGATGATGATGTAGTTTCCGAAACCGCCGATATCGTAGTCGACGGTGACCACCTGACCGTCCGCCGTCGCGAGTACCGGGTCGCCCGAACGGTAGGTTGAGATATCGACACCCTTGTGGATGTACCATTGACCGGTGAACGGGTTCTCGTTTTGGCCGAAGAACATGGAAATATGACCGATTCCGCCCTTTACGGGCCACAGATTCGGGATGTCGGTAAGCAGAGAACTTTGCGAATTGAGGAGATCCCCAATTTCTTTCACGGGTTCCGCGGCGCTGGACAGATAGCCGGCAAGCCTTCTGACTTCAGCTACTTCTTTCAGGGACCCTTCCGCGGTTTCTTTGATTTCAAAAAATGAGGACAAATCACCCTTATTGGCGTTCGGAGAATCGTTCTTTACGGCTCGATCCAATCCCAGCGTTCCAAGGGTGGCGCCTAAGGCGGATTCAAAACCACGCGCCGCCTTCAAAAGTCTTGAGGTTTCATCACGAAGTTGGTCCAGGCTGGCTTGAGCGTCTTTCAGTTTACCGTCTTTGTCCGCCAACGCACCGGCGGTATTCGCATAGGTCGCGCCGTACCAAGCCATGGAACCGACAACTGCCCCGAGGACGAGCAGAACGAAAAGCATGGAGAAGAGAGTAACGTGAAGGTTGTAGACTTTCTTTTCAGAGTGGGGCACGAGCATAACGGTGTAACGTCTGCGACCGACCGTCATACCTTGCTCGATTAAAGTTCTAAAAGAGCGAGCAGCGCCGAGCGCGGCTTTTTTGCCGCGTTTGACTACGCTGTTTTCTATTCTTTTAAATTGGTGGACCGATGACACGGTCTGCTCCTTGCTTTATAGGCTGGACGATATTTACTCGCCTAATTATACCAAACCGTTCCAACAACTGTCAAATGGACAAGCATCACTATACCTCAATTTACGGTAGTATCACATCTTGCCTGCAGTATATTCGTTGACGATTGCCCTTCACTGTGCTATATTCACCCTAATCCAGTTTGGACTCCCCCGATCTCGACACATTTTTTTCGGACTAAACCATGCAGTATTTTGATACTCACGCCCACATAGGGCTCATCTACGATGATCCTATAGAGCAGCTCATCGTCACGCAGGAAGCCCGCCAGGCGGGAGTCGCCCGAATAGTGTCTATTTGTAACAGTCTCCATGATTTTACCCAGGTATATGAAAACCTGAAGTCCGCGACGAACGTATACCATGCCGTAGGCGTTTCTCCGTCCGAAGTCCAACACCCCGGAAAGGATTGGATTCAGACGGTTGAGCACGGCGCAAAGCTTCCCCGCGTCGTCGCGATAGGCGAAATCGGCTTAGACTATTTTCGTAAATTTGGAGATCGCAAGTCGCAGATAGAGCTGTTTATCAACCAACTTGAGATCGCCGCGAAACTCGATCTGCCCGTCATAATCCATAACCGTGACGCCGGTCACGATGTGCTGGACATCCTGCGTGAACGGCTTCCTCCCCGAGGTGGCGTGCTCCACTGCTATTCGGAAGACGCGGCCTATGCCGAACGCGCGCTTGAACTGAACTTGTACTTCTCGTTCGCGGGAAATTTGACCTACCGTAACGCGCGCAACCTCCACGAAACCATCAGTGTGGTTCCTGTGGATCGCATCCTCATTGAGTCGGAGAGCCCCTTCATGGTGCCAGCCGATTACCGCGGCAAGCGCAATATGCCCTCTTATCTCCCGACCACCGGTCGTTTCCTGGCGGAAATGCTGCAAATGAGCGAACAGGATATGTCCGTGCAGCTTTGGGACAACTCCAACCGTTTCTTCGACCTCCCCGTCTAATCGGGGTAGCCGATCGCTCGTGAGCTTGTATCGTCCGGTAGAAATCGGGAAGGTTTCCCTTCCCGGTAATATCTTTTTAGCGCCCGTCGCCGGTTATTCGGACCGGGCGTTTCGTTCCGTCTGCGTAGAGCAGGGTGCGGATTTTACGTGCACCGAACTTGTCTCCTCCGAAGCTTTAACCCGCGATTCCAGGAAGACCGAGGCCTTGATCCGTCGCGCGGACAACGAAAAGATTTATGCGGTCCAACTTTTCGGTTCCGATCCCGATACCATGGCCAAGGCTACCGCGCTTCTTGCTCCCTTTCGGCCGGAAGTCGTGGATCTCAACTGCGGCTGCCCGGTACCTAAGGTGATAAAGACGGGCGCCGGCGCGGCCTTGTCCCGCGATCCCGCTCGGCTTGGTCGTATCGTCGAGGCGATGGTCCGCGCGTCGACCCAGCATCTCGGCGGCGTGCCGGTAACCGTGAAAATTAGGTCCGGCTGGGATGGGAATTCCATAAATTACTGTGAAAGCGCGCGCATCGCCGTTGAGGCGGGGGCTGTGCTGGTGGCTCTGCACGCTCGCACTCGGGTGCAGGGCTACGCGGGCAAAGCCGATTGGTCGCATATCGCGGATCTTGTTACGCGCATTCAGGTGCCGGTCATCGGTTCGGGAGATCTGTTCAGTCCGGAAGCGGCCGAGCGGATGCTGCGCGAAACTCTCTGCGCGGGTCTTATGTTCGCGCGCGGGGCGATGGGAAATCCATTCATCTTCGCCGAAACCAAGGACCTGCTTTTGCGTGGGTCCTATGAGCCGGTCCCGTCGGTAGAACGAATGCGGACGGCGATACGCCAACTGGAACTGCTCACCGACGATGCCGGAGAGGAATTTGCCTGCCGCGAAATGCGTAAACAATTTTGCGCTTACTCAAAGGGAATTCCCGGAGGCGCGGCGGTACGCAATAAACTGGTGCGCGCGGCTACTATTTCCGAATATCGAGAAATATTGGCTTTGGCGAACATGCTTCCCGATTCCTCAGTATCGCGGTAGAATCGTTTATGGCATTCTTCGACGCGTTCAGCGATTTTTTCACTCTTCTTTTTGCGAAAGATCCGGTTGCGGCGCGTACGAAGCGCGAATTGCGGGAGATCTGCAACTTTCTTAAATCCGTCAAACCGGCGATATTCAAGGTTTCAGGCAACATGGTGTTGCCCGGTTTTGCGTCTTCCTTGTACGGTGTTGTCGCCGCCATCCGTCCGGTGAAGGAACTGCTGGAGCGTACTTGTCTTTCGTCCGATCAGCGCATCGCTCGCCGTTTCCGGGATCTTCTGATCGAAAGGCGACTGGGCCCGGGATCGCTGAAACTGCTGGAATCCTGCGCCTTCGAATCCATGAAAGCCCGGTCCGGGAACGATCAAAAGTTGGTAGACTCGGTCACGACGGCGGCTTCGGAAGATTATAGGGTATTTTTGAAAGGGTTCGACAGTGCGGCCGAACAGGTGGAAGCCGAACTTGCCGAATTCGAACGCCTGGCGGACCTCTGCCGCTACGATTTTTCTTGTATGCTCGTGCACTTCGATCCGTCGGTCAAATTGGAATCTACTTCTTATAAACCTAAGTTTGCCGCGGTTTCCGGGTCGCTGGTAGTCGATGAAATTGCCGATCTGTATTCGGTCGTATCTATACCCGCGTTTCCTCCTTCGGTTCTGGACGATCTTGTCGCGATTGCCGAACGGCTTGGGGGCAGTGACGGTACCGACGCCAAGCGCCGGTTTTCCAAGTCTTTGACCATGGTTTCCCGCGCGTTAAGCGCAAACGTGTCGCCGGCAATTTTGACCGCGCTTCTGCGAGCCGTCAGGGAAGAACCGCGCTACGTTCCGCCGGAAGCGGAAGAGTCTTCTTCTCAGTTGAAAGACTACAAGGAAAAAATTGAGAAGCGTTTCCGCGAAGACCGGGACCGTCTGCTTCGGGAATCCCGCGAACAAGCGCTGGGTTCTGAGCTTGCCGCCCTATTCGGTCCGACCGACGGAAAAACTGACACCCAGGCGGTAACTTTGCTTTCCGTGTCCGGATATGACCCGGCGCTTGACGCGCGTCTGAAAGCGGAAGTTTCCCGATCGTTCGCTTGGATGACTCCCCTCAGTATTTTAAAAACGTTTGATCAAAAATATCTGTCACAAGGATTTATTGATACAGCGCGGCGGCTCGCCGTTGAGGGATTCTTCAATAACGGCGCGTTGCGCTCACGGCTTACCGATTCAATCACCCGACTGGAAAAATGCGGAGTCCGCATCGCCGCCTTTGAGGATGCGGCAGACGCGCCGGGACGTTCCGGATCGGTCGCGCTTCGCAAATTCTTGGACGAAGGAGTCGCGGGTAAGGACGTTTCCGACCAGGTGGACCGAATCGTGAAGAACATGGACGATCGCGCAAAGGACTTAGTGGAACGGGATGTCGTCGCATGCCGCTCTTTGGCCGAAGCGGTGTTCGAAGTTATCGGCGATTTTCGCAAACCGACTCCCGAGCTGGTTTCCAATATCAAGACTTTGGCGGCGTCAAAATCGAAAGACATGATTCCTACGCTTGCTAACGGATACAATGCCGTTGCCCGTTTTTTGAAAATCATGAAGGTTTATATTCTGGTGACTCCGATAGAATAAATACGCGCGGGGCTCCTTGCGAGCTCGGTCTACGCGTGTTACAGTAGGCGTCATCGAGGAAAGACGATGACGATCGATGACGAAAACGACATCGGGACGATCGACGTTGAATACGAAAAACAACTATCGGATCTTAAACAACTATTGGAGATTTCAAAAAGCCTCAATTCAACCTTGGATTACCCGGCACTGATCGATTCAATACTCTATACCTGCATGGCGCAGATGAAAGTGTTCAGGGTGGCGCTTTTCGCGAAGAAATCCATGGATGCGGCCGGCTTCAGTCTCCGTCGTAATTACTTGGGTTTTGAGTTGGACCATCATGACGAATATTTTATTTCCGAAGACCACGAATTTGTAAAAGTTCTGAGCCGCGACTATGTGTGTCACACGATGGAGGATCTTCGTTCGCGTCTGGGAACATTTGCGGGCTTGGAGGCCTTGGTTCGCCTGGCGCCTACGCTCGTCATTCCCTTGAAAGCGAAAGGCGCCGTCATCGGTGTCATCGTCCTGGGCGAACGGATCAATAAAGGGTCTTTCGATCGATACGAACGCGAATATGCTCTCAATATCGCTGTTTTTGCTTCCATCGCTATACACAACGCGTATCTATTTGAAATGACCACGACCGATATGATGACGAAGCTGAAAATGAAGCACTATTTTCATACCGTGTTGCAGGAACGTTTTGAGCGCGCTGCCGTTTCCGGTTCTTCCCTGGGGCTGATTATGTTGGACATCGACCATTTTAAGAGATTCAACGATACGTACGGCCATACCTGCGGCGACGCGGTTCTCAAAAATGTTTCACTGGCTATTCGGGAAAGTATCCGCGACGAGGATCTGGCGGCCCGTTATGGAGGGGAAGAGTTCGTTGTGCTTCTTTCCGATACGAAACTCGGCACTGTGTCCCGAATCGCGGATCGGATGAGAGCCTCAGTCGCGTCCGCGAAGACCGCCTGCGACGTCGGAAATCTGCAAGTGACCGTCTCGGTCGGCGTCGCCATGTTGGATCCCCGAAGGGACATCGAGGCGAAGAATTTTATTGATCGGGCGGACCGCGCGCTCTACCGATCGAAAAACGAGGGACGCAACCGCGTCTCCATAGCGGAGTAACCGTGGCGCGAATCCGGATCCTTTCACGTGTTCCTCAAGTGGTGGAAACGACGCCGGTCGTGTCGATCCTCAACTCCCTGACTCGGGAGGGCGTTAAGCTTCGGCACGATTGCGGAGGTAAAACTCTGTGCGGTACCTGCCGCGTGCGTATCGTATCGGGCGCATCGAGCCTGAGTCCCATCGGTGAACGGGAGCGCGTGCGGCTTACGGCCGTCGGCGCGTCGGAAGATGAACGCCTCGCTTGCCAAACGTATGCGTTCCGCGACGTGGAAATAGAAATTCCGGAATATGATGATGTATGAAGCGAACACGGAATGGTGGAAGACGGCCGTTTTCTATCAGATATATCCGCGGAGTTTCCAAGACTCCGACGGTGACGGAGTAGGCGATCTGGCCGGCATTGAATCCCGAATGGATTACCTGGTGGAGCTCGGCGTGGGCGCCTTGTGGATATCGCCGTTCTATCCTTCGCCGATGAAGGATTTCGGCTACGACGTTTCCGACTATCGGGGCGTGCATCCTCTGTTCGGCGACCTCGACGGATTCGATAGCTTGCTGAAAGCGGCGAAGGCTCGCGGTCTCCGCGTAATCATCGACCTGGTTTTGAATCATTGTTCGGAAGAACACCCATGGTTCAGGGAAGCCCGGTCATCCCGGGACAATCCGAAGCACGATTGGTTCATTTGGCGACCGAGGGAGCGGAACCTTTTCGGACGATTAAAAAAACCGAACAACTGGATTTCCCAGTTTGAGCTTTCAAGCGCATGGTGGCCGAACGCAGCGACAGGCGAATGGTATCTGGGCACCTTCACGCGCCACCAGCCCGAGTTCGATTGGCGCAATCCGAATCTCCGCGCGGAGATGTACGAGACAATGCGCTGGTGGCTTGACCGCGGCGTCGACGGCTTCCGCCTGGATGTGGTGAACTGGTTCGTGAAAGACACGGAGTTCAGATCCAATCCCCCGAGCCTCCGCGCCGTCCCCGATATCTTTCAGAATCACGTATACGATAGAAATCGTCCTGAGACACACGAAATCTGCCGTGAAATGCGTAAGCTCGCCGATGAATACGAAGGGAATCGGGTTCTTGTGGGCGAAGTATTTTGCCGTGATCCGGCCCAGGCTGCCTCCTACCACGGACTGAACACCGAAGAACTCCACATGGCGTTTAACTTCGAGCTGATTTATCAGCCTTGGGACGCGCGAAAAATTCGGGAATCGATCAAGAATTGGTACGCGGCGTTGCCCGCGGGCGCCTGGCCCAACATGACGTTTTCCAACCACGACCAGCGGCGCCCCGCGGCGCGTTTTGCCGGGAAGGACGACGAGGAGACGGATGCTCGCCTGCGGGTCGCCGCGGCGCTGCTTCTGACCCTGCGGGGAACGCCGTTCATCTACTACGGGGAGGAAATCGGCATGCGTCAGGGGAAGATTCGGCGGAAGGATCTCCGCGACCCTCTGGGCATCAAAACCTGGCCGTTCGGCTTCCTGGGAAGGGACGGAGAAAGGACGCCGATGCAGTGGACGGCCGCGCTGGGGGCGGGTTTTTCAGCCCGCAAGTCCTGGCTTCCGATCAACCCCGATTTTCCCGAACGCAACGTCGCACAACAAAGCGATGATCCGGAAAGTCTCTTGTCGTTCCATCATCGGCTGATGGCGCTCAGAAAAAAGTCGCCGGCATTAAGTTCCGGGGATATCCGGTTCCTTGACGGTGACCATGCCGACGCCGTCGTTTACGAACGGAGTTCCGGAAGCGATCGTGTCCTCATCGCTCTAAACTTTACCTCGAGAGAAGTTTCTCTTATCGTCGACGGGAATAGACTCAGCCTGGCACCGTACGAAGTTCGGGTGAGAACGGATTGACCGTAACGCCTTCGGTCCGTATCTTCTGATTATGAACTTTCTCCGAAAGCCTTTCCGCTACTCCTTCGGGAACGCGACGTTCATCATTATAGGTTTGAACATACTCGCTTTCATCGCCCAGAACGCAATCCCGAACGCGACCGCCTACCTCGCGCTCAACCCGATAAACGTCATTCGCGGTCACGCCTATTGGCAATTCGTTACCTACATGTTCGCGCATGGGGACACGTCGCATCTTTTCTTCAATATGTTCGGCCTTTTCGTTTTCGGGTCTTCGGTTGAACGGCATACCGGCACGAAGGAATTCCTTTTATACTATCTTGTGACGGGCATACTTGCGGGGCTGTTGTCCTTCGGCATTTATGTGGCTTTCGGTTCTTATCGGGTGTATTTGCTCGGCGCTTCCGGCGCCCTTTTCGCGGTCATGATGGCGTACGCCGTCTTTTTCCCGACCTCGGTCATTTATATTTGGGGACTGCTGCCCGTCCGCGCTCCGGTGATGGTTCTCGGTTATACGGCAATCGAACTCGGGTCGACGATTTTCGGTTATCAGCAAGGCGTCGCTCACCTGACGCACCTTGCCGGATTTCTGTTTGCGTACCTCTATTTTCTGGTACGCTACGGCGCCAATCCCTGGCATTCATTTTTCAGCCGTCGATGAAACCGGCTCGGTTCGCTTTCCTTATCCCGCTTTTTTTGTTCGCTTTTTCCGCGGGGACCCAGGAAACGCTCCGGGGAATGTTTGAGGTCGATCTTGAACCGGTTTCCGCGATGGAGAGCGGCGTTCCCTATCCTTTAGACCAGGAGTCCGCTCATCGACGGGTGTTGGACGAAGCCGTGCGGGTGTTTGCCGCTATGATCTATGGCTGGAAATTTGAATATGCGATCGGGGATCGATCCAGATCGATCCCCGAGCATTTTGACTTTGAAGAGCTCGGTTCTATTCCTTCCGGGGATCCCCGTTTGACCGTAACGGACGCGGAAAGGGAACCTTCGACACTGAGAATGTGGGCGGAGTATCGTTTAAATGAAGCCCAAACAAGGGCGTTTACCGTGGGCAGGGAAGGCGCGGCCAGATATTCTCAAGGGACCGGTTCGGGGCCGCTTTCCGGGGGGCCAGTCGGGAAGGCGGCAGCCTTGAAGGACGCCGCCCGGGCGGCTGTGCGTTTGGTTTTGGGCGGTACGGAACGAAACCGTCCTAAAGAAGCCTTCGGCACGGTGGTGCTGATGGAGGTTCCCCGTTATTGGGTGGATGCGGGGCAATACCAGTGCGCCGCGCGTTTTCGGGTGACCGTAAAGGAAATCGTTCCGTATCGATTTTATTGAAAGAGAATATGCGCAGAATCGGTTCGGCCGTTATTGCTCTGTTACTTGACATAGTGGACAAATAACCTACACTGTATTCTGATTTTTCCCCTGTCCAGCACCACATTCCCTCGCGGCATCTCATCCGCGATGATCTTCAAGGAGAATTCCGTATGGCCGATTCAAAGAAAATCGTCGTCTTAGGCGGCGGTTACGGCGGTATCGAAGCAGCGAAAAAACTCGCTAAGCATTACAAGAAGAACGATAAAGTTTCCATTACGATCATTGATCGGAATCCCTTCCACACGCTCATGACTGAGCTGCACGAAGTCGCCGGTCATCGCGTTGAGCCGGATTCAGTGCGTATTTCGTTCGCGAAAGTGTTCGGCGCCTCCAAGGTGAATGTCGTTCTGGACAGCATCCAGTCTGTCGATTTTAAGGCCAAGAAGCTCGTTTCCGCTGAAGCTGCCTACGAATACGATTACTTGGTTATCGGTTCAGGCGCGGAGCCCGAGTTCTTCGGCGTTCCAGGCATCAAGGAAAACTCCTTTACGCTCTGGTCTTTCGACGACGCGATGAAGATCCGGCATCATATTGAGAAAACTTTTGAGAAAGCCGTCGCGGAGAAGAATCCCGCGCGCCGCGCTTCCATGCTCAATTTCGTGGTCGCCGGCGCCGGGTTTACCGGCATTGAATTAGCCGGTGAGCTCATCGAATGGCGCGACTCTATGTGCGCCAAATGGCTGATCGATCCGTCCGAAGTTAAGGTTACCGTTGTTGAGGCGATGCCGAACATCCTCCCGATTCTGGAAGAGGACCTGCGCGCGAAGGTTGACGGTTATATGCGCAAGAAGGGCGCGAATATCCGTGCCAATACGCCGATCGTCGGCGCCGAACCGGGAATCGTCAAACTGAAAGACGGCTCCACCATTGAAACCGACACCTTCATCTGGACCTGCGGCGTCCAGGGTTGCCATTTCGCCGGTATGCTGGATCTGACCAAAGGCCGCTGCGGCAACCGCGATTGCGAAATCATGCGTGCTAACGGCTCCTGCGGATCGCCTGACTGTAAGTTCAAGAAAGAGAATCGCGATATTTCCGGCAAGAAGGGCCGTATCCTTGTGACCGACGAAATGAAGTCGGTCGACTACGACAACGTGTACCTGGTCGGCGACAATATTTGGTTCCTTGAGAACAACAAACCGCTGCCCCAGATTGTCGAGACCGCCCTCCAGACCGGCGAAGTCGCCGCGCACAATATCGCCGCGGTCATTGACGGGACCGAGGCGAAGAAGTTCAAGTCCAACTACCACGGATTCATGGTCTCCGTCGGCGGCAAGTACGCCGTTTCAAACGCCGGCGGCATGAAGCTTTCCGGTTTCTTCGCCATGGCGATGAAGCACCTGATCAATCTGCACTACCTGCTCGGCGTAGCCGGCGTTAATCAGTGCTGGGAATACATAAAGCACGAGTTCCTGAATAACGACGAGGGTAAGTCGATTGTTCGCGGTTTCGGCGCGTACAAGACCCGCGGATACTGGCTGGTTCCGCTCCGCTTCTTCCTTGGTTTCGTCTGGATCATGGAAGCGATCAACAAGATCGGCGAGG
>JBAYHM010000069.1:0-16508 GCA_041666155.1 Treponemataceae bacterium | reverse complement strand
AGAATATGTCGATGACCCGCTGGCCGGTTATCAAAGGCTCGTCCACCGTCAACTTCCGCGCGTAGGGACGGGCCACGCGAACCGGCCACCACTGCGCCAGGCGGATCTCCGCGCCCCCGATCGCGCGCGCGACGACATCTTCAATCGTATAGTCGCCTTCGCCGGCAATCCACTCGATAGTCTTTCCGGGAAAATTAGGAGGTACCATTATTTTGCAAGTGACGAGCGGTGTTTCCTGCACGGAACCGAGAGACAACCCCGGCTTGGCGGCTACTTTGTCTCCGCGGGAAAGGGAGGCGAGAAGGTCCGCGGAGGGAACGAAGCGCCACTTCTTTTGGCTGTCTAGGGGATCACCGCGAACCCCGGGAGCGAGAAAGGAGCCGCAAGAATCGAACAAAGCTTTGAGCGGCCGCTGGATACCGTCATAGATAGTACCGATAAGACCGGGGCCCAATAAGGCTGAAAGGGGCCGCCCGATGGAACGGGCGGAGGCGCCGACGGGTAGTCCCGTATCGTCCTCATAGACCTGGACGATAGCGTCATTGCCCTCTAAACGTACGATTTCTCCAATAAGGCGTTTGTCGCCGACTTCCACTACGTCATAGAGTCCGGCCGAACCAAGACCGGTCGCGCGAACGATTGGGCCTGAAACCCGAACGATTTTACCATCAATCATCGAGGGCCTCCAGACCAAGCAGAGCTGTCGCCAATTCCGCCCGTTTTTCCCGTAGGATGTCCTCTCCCGCTTCCGCTAATCCGACGCGAACGGTTATCCTATCGCCTTCGATCACGAGAGAAGGAAGAGGATCCGTGTCCTCGGAAACAACGCGGGCGGCAAAAGACAAAGAAGAGCCGGGGAGAACGTGCGAAAGTAGCGTTTTTGTTTCTGCTTCGCTCAAGCCGTTTGAGTGGACAACCAGGGTGGCGGAACCCAACTCCCGCGCGCGAGGAATCAGGTCTCGTTCCAGAAGAGCAAGTACGCGTTCGCGAGGTAAAGCGCGCAGCGTTTTTTCCATCGACAAACGAAGCAGTCGTTCTGCCCGTTCGGCACGCAAGCGCCGTTTATCCAGAGGTTGGCGGGCGTTTATTTCATCGCGTTTGGCGACCATCCGCTGCGCGTGCTTTGTTTGAAGCGCGGACAAATCCGCCTCAATTTTTTTACCCCATTCGATTTCAAGCGCTTTCGCGGTTTGATCAGCGTTTCGAAGCGCCCGGTCAGCCTTCTTGCGCGCATCTTCCAATATTTCCCGATCAAGGGCTTCAGTCGATCGTAGTTCTTCCATTACTTTTTCCGCCTACACTCGTATACCGATCGCGTCGCGAATGGCATCCACGAGCGTTTTCCGTCCTTTTAGGCGTCCCTGGAGACCGGGAAGTTCCACAATAAGCGGATATTTCCCCGAAATCTGCCATTCGGACAATTCTTCTCCGAGCGAGTCGGCAACTTCTTCAGTTAGGATAAGAACCCGGGTGCCCGTTCCATATTCCGCGTCGGGAAGAACGGTCCCCGACAGCTCAAGAGCTCCGAGCGTTAGACGCCTGAAAGCATCACGGGCCGCTTTCGGCTCGGATACCGAAATTCCGCCTATCCCGACGAAACGGAAAGCTGTTGCAAGCTCCGCGTCGCCTATGAAAAAGTAGTCCACGTCTTATATCAGCAGAATGAAGAGCGCGACCAAAAAGCCCCAGAGGCAAATGCCTTCGGCAAGTCCGACGTACGGCAAAGCCTTTCCGGAAAGTTCAGGATTCTCGCTCATTGCGCCCATAGCGGCAGAGCCGACCTGACCGACGGCGATACCTCCGGCGATACACGCAAAGCCGACGGCAAGCGCGGCGGCGATATAACGCCAAGGCGATTGAGGAGCGGCGGCGGCAGCCGGCGGAACGGTTTCGGCCGCGAACGCGAGGGCGGCAGTCGAGACCTGCATCGCTATCAGAAAAAATTTAGCTTTCATTATTTGACCTCCCTACGAAATCGGAACGGCGCGAATTTCACGCCGGTCTCAGTGAAAAATTTGCTAAAAAATTCGTAGTATTGCAGACGTACGACCTGAATAGCCACGATTAAACCTTCCAAACATATGATGATCAGATTTCCGATTACAATGACAATCGCGGAAAAGAGAGGACCCGCGGGAGCTCGGACAACCATATCGCTCAAGGCAAACACAATGAAAGCCAACACCGCGTGAGAAAGCGCGAACGCTCCAACGCGGAGAAAACTGACCGTATTCGATATGTAATACGATGTCGATTCAAGAAGTTCGACAAATCCTTCAACCACGAACGATATGAGGCCATGTTCCAGGACCGGCCGCTTTCCGGAAGACCAGCGCAAGAAAACCGGACCCAAAATGAGGAACACCAGCGGCGCACCGATGCCGATCGCATCGAACCAGGCAGGGGAATTACCCAGCCCAGCGCGTACGCCGATGGAAAGGGCATACCAGAAGAAAAGCGTGCCGCATATCCCTGTTTTGGAAAACACGGCTTTTTCCCAATGTCCTAACGATATTTGGTTTACGATATTTATAACCAGTCCGACGGAGTTGATGACAACACCCACCCCAACCGTAAAGGCGAAAAACATGAACAACTTTTCCATGCTCCCTTTTTCCGGCATGAAGTGTAACACCCGGTCCACAGGAACTCCGGTAATAAAACCGGTAATGGCTCGGGTTGGAGAGACCAAAAGTGAATCGCTCGCGAACACTTCTCCGTCCAAGAAACCGATCACCATGGAGGAAAGGCCGACCGCGGTCAACGCGGACGATAAATGCGAAAAACCCGACAGTGCTTTCACCCGTCCGCGATCGACCAGAAATCCGAGCAAAAACAACACGGCGCCCTGACCCACATCGCCGAACATGAGACCGAAAAGAAGAGTAAAGAAAAAGGCGACAAAAGGCGTCGGATCGATAGTCCCATACAAGGGAGCACCGTATGAGAAAATCAGCGGCTCGAAACCTTGCACAAACTTACCGTGGTCCAGGGATACGGGGACTTTTTCCAAGCCTTCGCGCACTGAATCGATTTCACTTGGGTCGTAGGCCAAGACGGCGACGCGCCCATCGGCGAAGCGCTCCAAATCGGCCACGGTCGCGGCGACTCGTTCCGCCGCGATCCAGCCCCGCAATCGGTACGTGCTCCTTGTGGATTCGAGACTCGCCTTCAAGCTCTCAACAGTAACGGCGATTTGATACGATTGCGACAGACGGATGAGGGCGGGGGCGGTTTTTGCGGCGAAATCGGCTTTTTCCAACAAAAGCGCGGAACGTTCTACTTCTATTTCCGTGATGCGTTTTTCCAGGCCGGAAAAAAGTTCCCGGGGTACGCCCGTGAAGCCCTCGGGGACCGCAATCGGAACGAACGCCGCTTTAGCCAGTTCCGTATCAAGCGCGAAACGCCCTTTTCGGGACGCGGCGGCAAGAACTCGACCATCCTCCCCGAGCGGAATAATAGCGGCCCGGTCCCCCAGAGATTCTGATAGGCTATCCATGCGATGAGGATCCATTCGGCCGACGCGCAGCGTCAGATACGACAATTTATCAAGATCGGAAAAAGGAGCGTTCAAATTTGAAAAAGCCTTCGCTTCTTCAAGGGTGCCGGTGAGTTTTCTCAATTCATCGGTAAGTGCGGTTTCCCGTATTCGCAGAAGATCGGCGCCATCCGCGACGGCACGAACCGCGTCGTCATCTTCCGGAATCGGCAAACGACTTTCCTCACTCGGTTCATTCGGTAAAGAAATTTTCAAATACGTCGCCGCGTCGTGGAGGCGAGCCAAAAGAACGGAAGTCGCGATTTTCTTGGCAAAGGCATCCTTAACCAAAGCATCCAAGGACTCACCATTTTTAGGCACAACGTTTTCGTGTTCCGGGGAAGATAGCTGCAAGACTCCGCGCATACCAAGATATTCCAGGACACCGTCGACATCGCGGCGCAATACGGTAAGCTCGATCCGCTTCATCTTACGGGGCCTGATCATGCGCTCACCTCCAATGCCGCGACGACATCCCGGGGGCTTAAGCCAAGACAAAGCCCTTCTGCGACGCTGGTCAGGAGATCTTCTTCGAATTGTACGAGTTTTGCGAAGCAGGCGACAGCGCCGAGGGAGGATGGGTTCATACGAAAAAGGCAACGGGCACGAGAATACAAACGGCGGGAAGCCGCGTTCTGAACTCGCCTTGGATCAATTTTCCAAAATTCCCCAGGCTTTTCTTCGTTAAGGAGATAACGCCTCTTCCAGTTTTTCCAGTCTTCTTTCCGGTCAAGAGCAAAATCGCCTATTCGTATGGCATCATCGGCTAAAGAATGACCTTTGTATTTCACATCCACTAAGCGTCGCGCGAGATCTTCTCCCTCGATTCCATAGTAGACTCGCAAGCGCAGCGCCCAGACGATATTTTTCAGCGAAATTTCTTCCGAGACAAGTTCCTGAAAAACATTACGATCAGAGCGGGGGAGATCCACAATTTCGCTCCAGAGGGCATAGTAATACCGGCGGTCAAGATCGGTCTCAATTTCCACCAATGACTCAGGAGAAACCTTTTTTTCCGCCAACCAAGAAAACTCAGTCCTGAACGTCATTTTGGCGACATCAGGATACGCCTCAAAATGGACAGTCCGAAAAGAACCGATATCGGTTACCTCGGGCGGATTTCGTTCCCCGGCAGCGACAGCTGCAAGTGTTCTTGCAAGATCGGCATACTCGTACGCGGAAATCAAACGAACAAGCGCCGCAGCCGGTTTTTTGAAGGAAGAAACGATACCCACAGTGCGTGAAGCCGCGCGATCCGACACGCGGCGTTCAAGACGCGCAGACAATTCACGCTCGGGCAATTCCAACGGGGAGGAGGGAAATAACAAACGATCAAGTTCAGCAAGACGCGTAATGGGAAAAAGCTGAGAAGTGCGTGCGCCAAGGTAGGTTTTACCGATGATTCCGCAGGCTTTAGCCCATACGTAGGCACGTTGCCCCGCGCCGCGCATATTAATTCGCCTCGAATAACGTCTCGTGTACCAGCGCAGCGAAACGTCTTTCATCAACGGTTTTCAGCTCTAGGTCAGTACGATAGACCTCTAGGTTCTTTCGATATTCATCTGATATGGCGGAAGATTCATTCAAAAACTCAGCATCTAATTCAGAGACCCGGGCCCCATAACGGGCAGTATACGTTTCTCTGGAAAACCGTTCGCGTTCGGCTATTCGCTTATCCGCTTCCGATTGAGCATCCTCAGCGAGTGTCGCGGCTTCGTTCTCTACATGGAGCAGATGTTGCAGTACGTCGCGCTCTTCCATGTGCAGCTCCGCAGACGATCAATCTAGGGCGATCAAAACGTCCTCGTATTTCTTAATGATATTATTCACAGACTGCGCATCTTTTTGCACAATCGCGTCGTCGTAAAAAGAGGGGTTGTCCAACAGTTCAGCAAGTCGTTTCAATAATCGCAAATGCTTTTCGGAATCGTTCTGCGGGGCAAGCATCATAAAAAGGAGGTACACCGGTTCTCCGTCCAAAGCGTCATAATCGATACCTTTGCGAGAAACCCCGATGACACCGTACACCCGGTCAACCGCGTTGGTTTTCCCGTGCGGAAGAGCAATTCCTTTTTTTATACCTGTGGACATTTTTAATTCACGATCACGAACGGCGCTTAGGATTTCCTCCCTAGAGCCATTACCGGTCGATCTGCAGAACAAGTCCACCAGTTCCTCAAAAACTTCTTCTTTGTCCTCAGCCTCCAAGTCAACCTTAATCAAGTTGACCGGAAAGGTTTCGTGCAACAGCATTCGTGTCGCCCTAACGCTTATTTAGTCGGCGTAGGCGTGACGGGAGCGGCTGCGGAGGGAGCAGCCGGAAGCGTAGCCTGATCTGAGGGAACAGTCGCGGCAGGAGCCGCCGCGGGAGCCTGATTCCACCACTCGCCCGAAGTTTTACCTTCGATTTTTTTTGCGGCGGCTTCAACGCCGCTGCCGCTCGGTGTCCGATTTGCCAGCGCGAGGCAGAAACTCGTCGCGAGGAAAAGGCCGCCGAGTATGTACGTGGTTTTCGTCAGGACATTGCCCGAACGAGATCCGAAGGCGGAACCGCTGCCGCCGGCGAAAATACCGCCAAGGCTATCCCCTTCCTCGCCTTGCACCAAAACAAGCAGCACGAGAAGGACGGAAACGATAACGAAAACTACCAAAAGCAATATTCCGATAAGACCCATGTGCGCGCACTCCGTTCTATAATCGATGGCTAAAAGTTATTGTAGCGAACGTACCCGAATTGATCAATACTGCGGCATACGACCTTCGGTCGTTTTCCGATAGGTAAGGATCAAGGCGCCGCGCGTCCGCGGCGCGGCGTCATCCATGCTGGTGCGGAACCTTACCGGTTCCGCAGTATTATTCCATGCGCCCATCCGTGGGCGCATATCGGGAGCATTGATTTTACGCGAACTTCGCGATCGGGACAAAGGTTTCGGCTTTGAGAGCCGCGCCGCCAACCAGAGCGCCGTCGATATTGGCCTTAGCCATAAGCTGCGCGACGTTGTCGGCTTTCACCGATCCGCCGTACTGTATGCAGATAGCCTTTGCGGCCGCGGCGCCGTAGAGCTTATCGACAACCTTTCGAACGTACGCGTGGATCGCGTCGGCGTCTTCAGGAGTGGCGGTCTTGCCGGTGCCGATGGCCCATACCGGTTCGTAGGCTATGGTGACTTTTTTAAGCTCATCGACGCTCACGCCTTCCAGTCCTTTCACGGTCTGTCGTTCGCAAACAGCTTCAGCTTTGTCACCTTCGCGCTCTTCCAAAAGCTCACCGACACAAAGGATGACGTCCAAGCCGTGCTTGAGCGCGAGCTTAACTTTTTTGTTGATGAGAGAGTCATCTTCTTTATAGACGTGGCGTCGTTCGCTGTGGCCGAGGATTACGACTTTAACGCCGAGATCCTTGAGCTGAAGCACGGAAACTTCACCCGTATGCGCTCCTTGCTCTTCGGCAGCCATATCCTGAGCGCCGAGCAGGATGTTGGAACCGGAGACGATCTTGCCCACGGTTTCAAGGGAAGTGAATGACGGCGCGACAAGATATTTATGCTTTCCGTCCTTCAGTTGGGCAACGAGAGCCGTAGCGAGTTCCGCGGACTCTGACCGAGTCTTGTGCATTTTCCAGTTACCGGCGATGAAATAGCTGCGCATATGGGGACCTCCGCGCTCGATTTGATTTACGTAGATTGCATAGTATCGGGATGGGAAGAAGCTGTAAAGTCGGCAACGGGAAGAAAGACCGTAAAGACGGACCCCTTCCCCGCCTCACTTTCAGCCTCAATCATGCCGCCGAACGTACGCAACATTGAATAGGAGGAAGCAAGCCCGAGTCCAGTCCCCTTTCCCTTTTTTTTTGTCGTATAAAACGGTTCAAATATGCGCGATAAAGTGGCCTCGTCCATTCCTATCCCGGAATCAGAAATTTTGACGATCCCGTATTCGTGGTTTTCCAGAGAAAGACGTGAAGCTTGATCGGAGGAAAGGACTTTTGAAGAAACTGAAATCGAAAGTTCTCCCTCACCGTTCATCGCGTGATCGGCATTTACCAAAAGATTCAGCAAAACCCGTTCAAGACCATTTCTTTCCACATGGGCGAAAACCGCTTCAGAGGGAATATTTAGGAACAGACGCAAAGCTGGACGGGTTTTCACAAAGGAACGGGAAACTTGCCCGCAGAGCGCACCAAGATCGACCCGCGTCCGCACTGAAGAATCCGGATGCGCAAATCCAAGTAATTCGTCGGTTAACACGGCAGCGCTTTTTACGGAATCCTCAATGCCCTGAACGAGCTTGGCTGCCTCCGCGTTGAACGTTGTCTCCATCCGGAGAAGACTCACATTTCCTTGGATCACTGATAATGCGTTGTTAAAATCGTGCGCGGCGCCGGCCGCAAGCGTCGCGACAGCTCGATATTTTTCTTCGCGCGCCAGTTGCGCTTCCAAGCGTTTTCGTTGCGTTCGGTCCTGATAGATAAAAAGCGAACCGTTGATCACTCCGTGTCCATCAAAAAGGGGTGCTCCCGACATCGATACATCGAGCAGAGTCCCGTCCTTTGTGATACGTCGAGTTTCATAGTCCCGATACGCCACGCCCGTCTTGCGTAAAGATTCCAAGCGCTCGGCTGCTTCTCTCTCAAACTCGGGTGGAATGAACGGACGGGAGACACCAGCCAACTCGCTCATGCTCCACCCAAACAAGGAAACGAAGGCCGGATTCACATATGAAACCTGATCTTCCGCGTTAAAAACGACAACGGCATCGACGGAATGGTCGAAAAGAGAACGGAATCGGTTTTCGGCGGCAGACTTATCAAGCCCTAGGCGTTCATTCATTTTTTCAAGCAGACGATTGTGAGCCTTAATCTCTCCGACATAGAGAAAAATAAAAGGGAATCCGGCAAGAAGCAAAAAGAAAGACGCCGCAAGCGAATTGATAAATTGAGACCGGAGTAAAGCTCCCAGATTCTTCAATTCGATATCAATACAAGATAGATACAATCTACCGCCGGGAGATCGTTCAGGAAACGCTATGGACCGGTAGGAACCCCACTGATCCTGATAACTGACAAATGCCGTTTTTCCGCTCTTGAAGGCTTGGCGGAATCCTTCAGGTATGTCCTTATAGGGATGAAAATACCACCGTTCTTGCTCTTTCGCTTCCTTCTCGGTCACCGTCGGAGCGGAAAAAAAGAAGTTGCCGTTCCGCTCTACCAGCGTGTAGGTCCACGCAAACCCGGTCGACGCCGTGAAAGCGTTCATCCGCTGCCGATTCCTCATTTCTTCCACAACGGTGATGGAAAAGGAATCAATCGCCCTATCATGAAAATCATCAGCGAGAAGATATTTCAAAGTGGAAGCTGCCGCTCTCAAACGTTCATCAACAGAATCCAGAACTAAATTTTTACCGTTTTCCACTGAAAAGAAAGCGACGCCGGCAACCACTGCGACATAAAGAATGGCCGCCGCGACGAAAATAATCAGTATGCGTTTTTGCCTTTTTCTCACTAACCCAGAATAAGTTGTCCAACAGTTCCAGTCAACTCGGCATCCATGCCTCTACAGAACGCCATTAGGCGTTCTGTAACATGCGACTGCGCGCCCATCCATGGGCGCGTGGCCGTTTGTCGAGGGGGATGGGTTGAAAGCGCCGCGCGTCCCCGGCTCGGCAGCATCCAGGGGCGCATTGCCGGGTGCTTAATATTAGCGGCAGACTTCGATGCATCGCATCTCGGCTAGCCGCTCGCTTCGCTAGCGGCAGACCTCGATGCCGGGGAGTTTCTTGCCTTCGAGGAGTTCCAGGGAAGCGCCGCCGCCGGTGGAGACATGGCTCATCTTGGACGCGAGACCGAACTTATTGACCGCAGCGACGGAATCGCCGCCGCCGACGACCGTGGTCGCGCCGCGGCCGGTGGCTTCCGCCACAAGCTTGGCGACCGCCTCGGTTCCCTTGGCGAAATTATCGAACTCGAACACGCCGACCGGGCCGTTCCACACGATGGTCTTGGCCTTCGCCAGAACTTCCTTATATTTAGCCACCGTCTTCGGTCCAACGTCCATACCCATGAGGTCCGCGGGAATATCGAGGCCATCGATCGGCTTGGCCGCGGCCGCCGCGTCGAACTTTTCGGAACATACGTGGTCCACAGGCAGCACGATCTCGGCGCCGAGCTTTTTCGCCGCGGTCAGGATGCTTTTTGCCGTATCGATCTGATCATCTTCAACCAGCGATTTTCCTATCGTATGGCCCTGGGCCTTGAGGAAGGTGTACGCCATGCCGCCGCCGATCACAAGCGCGGATGCGTTCTTGAGGAGGCTTTCCAGCACGGCGATCTTTGAGGAAACCTTTGCGCCGCCGATAATGGCAACCAGTGGTTTAGTCGGATTTGTGACGATCGGCTCCAAATACTTGACCTCTTTGTCCATGAGAAAACCGCCGACCGAAGTCTTTAGAAATTTCGCCACGGAAGCTGTAGAAGCATGGTCGCGATGAGCGGTACCGAAAGCATCGTTCACAAAAATCTCGCCGTAGGTCGCCAATTCTTTGGCTAGCTTGTCGCGCTCGGCGGAATCTTCGCTCGTCTCTTCCTTGTGGAAGCGGGTATTCTCCAGCATCACGATCGTGCCGTCTTTCTGACCCTCGATAAACGCCTTCTTCCCGAAGCAGGAGTCCTCTCCAGCGAAAACGACGGGAACCCCGAGCTTCTCGGCCAAGTACGCGGCCACAGGCGCCATGCGATGCTTACCGGCGATGTATTTAGCTTCGTCAAAGGTTTTTCCGTCCTTCTCCGCCTTTTCCTTCGCCTTCTTCATATCTTTCTTAGGATCGCCCAGGTGGCTCATGAGCACCAGACTCTTGGCGCCCTTTTCCATCACATATTTGATGGTCGGAATGGCCGCGGTGATACGCGTATCGTCCTGAACCTTCCCGTCCTTCATCGGCACATTAAAATCCACGCGCATTATGACGCGCTTCCCTTTCAGAGCAACATCCTTCACCGTCTTGATCATACCAGGTCTCCTTTATGAAGAAGAATAATTATTACCCACAGATACACACACATGAACCGGATTAGAAACTTCCCCTTGCGGCTTGCCGCAGGGGAAGTTGAATCATCGTTTAACCTGGAAAATAAAGCGGGGGTGCCGAGGAGAATACCCGGGACCGCGAACCCGCAGGCGCTACCGCGCCGAGGACTAGCGGAACCGGGTATTCCCCACAGGCACCCCCACATCGCTTCAAGCTAGAAACGATAAATCTTACTTCTTCCCCATGTGGCTAAGCAAGTTTACTACTCGGTTGGAATAGCCCCACTCGTTGTCGTACCAGGAGACGACTTTGAAGAAGCGCTTCTCTCCGGGGAGATTGTTCTGCATGGTCGCCAGGCTGTCGTAGATCGAGGAACGGGGATCGTGGATGAAGTCAGTGGAAACCAGTTCTTCGTTGGCGTAGCCGAGGATGCCCTTCAGGTAGGTCTCGGAAGCTTTCTTCAAAAGACCGTCGATCTGCTCGATGGAGGTGTCTTTGGCGGCGGTGAAGGTAAGGTCCACGACGGAAACCGTCGGGGTCGGGACGCGGAAGGACATGCCGGTGAGCTTGCCCTTGGTCTCCGGGAGCACTTCGCCGACCGCTTTCGCGGCGCCGGTGGTGGACGGAATGATATTGATAGCCGCCGCGCGGCCGCCGCGCCAATCTTTCTTGGACACGCCGTCGTTGGTCTTCTGGGTCGCGGTGTAGGAATGGATCGTGGTCATCAGGCCCTTCTCGATGCCGACGCCTTCCTTGAGGAGGACGTGGACGACGGGAGCCAGGCAGTTGGTGGTGCAGGAAGCGTTGGACACGACGTCGTTCTTGGCCGCGTCGTATTTTTCATGGTTGACGCCCATGACGAAAGTCGGGATTTTTTTGGTCTCGTCGGCGCTCTTGGCGGGCGCGGAGATGATGACCTTCTTGGCGCCGGCTTCAAGGTGGCCCCAAGCTTTTTCGTTGCAGAACAGACCCGTGGATTCAACGACATATTCGACGCCGAGCTTCTTCCAGGGGAGGTTCTTCAATTCCTTTTCAGCCATCACGCATTTTACCTCGTGACCGTTGACGACCAGGATGTCGTCTTCAGGAAGGGCGGCGTCGCTTTTCTTGGAAGAAATAGCGGCTTTCATCTGACCCTGAACGGAATCGTACTTGAGCTGGTATGCAAAGTACTTGGCATCGGTGGAGACGTCGACTACGGCGACAACATCAAGTTTGTCTTTTCCGAGCAGACCCTGATCAACGATCGCTTGGAACACAAGGCGGCCAATACGGCCGAATCCGTTAATAGCTATCTTCATCATGAACCCCCTGTGAATCGGTAATTTTATAGTGAAAGACTACAAAATTACTCGTCTGTTGTCAATCTAACGGAAAAACGGCAGCTATCCAAGTGTCTTCCGCTAAGAACGGGGGCAGAACTATTGCGGGATGCACTATGAGAACCCGTTCGAGTGAGAGCCTAAAACCTGCACCGGTCCAAATACGCCCGCCGTGAAGCGACCAACGACTCAAGTTCGCGCAGCATCGACTTATCGACTTCTTGGGCGATAGGGTAGATGTAGCGGGCGGTTTCGTCGGTATAGCGGGAGACAAACTCGGCGTTGGTAACGAAGCCGAGGGAAATCATATTGGAGATGCGGTCCGCAACCTTGAGTACTTTGGCCTGCCGGGAACCTTTTTCCTTGATACGGGTCAGGAATTCAGGTTTCGTTTCATCCGACCGGCGCGATACTTCCATAACCAGGTCGTACACCGCGGGACTTTCATAATCGATAGAAATCAGCAAGTTATGATTGAAGTCCGGGACGTCCTCGATCAGATCGTGGACAACCGAAGCTTTCAATAGAACAGAATCGATGTAGCCGTAATCAAGTAGGACCGCCATCGTATCCAGCTGATGACGGAACATATTGCCGCCGCCCTCACGGATTTTACCGATGAGGGCGGTAGCCAGCTGCATGTAGGGCGCGATGTGCATCCCTTTAAGTCGGAGCATCTCCTCCGTAGTCATGTCGGGCCCACCTACGCCAAATCCCGAACGTAAGTCGTTAATTTCTCAATTCGGCGCTTAACGTCATCGATCTTTTCCCGCTCTCCCGCGACAAGTTCGGGAGGGGCGTTCTTGACGAAGTTTTCATTTGACAGTTTGCCCTCCAGAACGGTGAGGAACTTCGTATCTTTCTCCAAATCCTTGGAGAACTTCGCGGCAAGTTGGGCCGCGTCCACAGCTTCACGGATAAACACAAAGGCTTCCCAGCCCTTCCCCACTAAGCCGATGGAAGCGGCGGGCCGCTCGGCATTTCCGGCGGCGACGAATTCCAGAGTCCCGACACCCGCCAGGAGTTCAACTAAGGCCGAACTCTTTTTGAAGAAATCGGCGGAAGCGAATCCCGCTTCGGCACGGACCTCGACGCGGAGTTTTTTGTCGCTCGTGATCTGACACTCGGAGCGCAGCGTGCGAATTTGGCGAATGAGATCCTGAAGAACGCCGAAATCGGCCTCCAAGGAAGGGTTTTTCCGTGCGTCCGTCGGCACGGGGAAACGGGCGGTCGCCAAGAGACCTTTCGCGTTCGGGAGCTTCCCGTAGATTTCCTCGGTGACGAAAGGAAGAAGCGGATGCAAGAGCCGGAGCGATTCCTCCAAGACGGACAAAAGCACGGTAGTCGCGCGATCCTTTTCCGCATCGGAGCCGGAACGCAAGGATATCTTGGTAGCTTCCACGTACCAGTCACAGAAATCGTTCCAGAAGAACTCATACGCGGTCTGCGCGGCATCATTGAAGCGATACGCCATGAACGCTTCCGACATCGTCCGAGCGGCAGTGTCCAAGCGGGCATAAATCCACTCATCGACGGGAATAAGTTCGGGTTTTTCGACTAGCTCACGACCTTCCAGATTCATCAGAATATAGCGGCTCGCGTTCCACACCTTGTTCGCGAACTTTGAACCGAGTTTGAAACTTTCTTTATCGATCAGAATATCCTGACCCTGCGCGCAGAGGAAGGCGAGAGTGAATTTGAGCGCGTCGGCGCCGTACTCGTCCACGAGCTCCAAGGGATCAAGCCCGTTCCCCAGGCTCTTGGACATCTTGCGGCCCTGCTTGTCGCGCACCAGACCGTGAATGTAGATATCGCGGAAGGGCGCCTTACCGGTAAACTCAAGGCCGGCCATGATCATACGGGACACCCAAAAGAAAATGATGTCGTAAGCGGTAACCAGAGCGCTGGTGGGATAGAACTTACGAAAATCGGCAGTGTCTCTCGGCCAGCCGAGAGTGCTGAACGGCCAGAGCCAGCTGGAGAACCAGGTATCAAGGACATCTTCATCCTGTTTCAGTTCGGTCGATTTACAGAAGGGACATTCGAGCGGTTCCTCGCGGGCGACTACGGTCTTTCCGCAATGCTTACAGAACCAAGCCGGGATACGATGCCCCCACCAGAGCTGACGGCTGATACACCAGTCCCTGATATTTTCAAGCCAATGTTCGTAGGTATTTTCCCATTTCTTCGGGTAAAAAATGATATCACCATCCCGCCAGGCTTTCAGCGCTTTTTCGGCGAGAGGCTTCATTCTCACGAACCATTGCTCGGACAGGTAGGGTTCGATCACGGTATTGCAGCGGTAACAGCGGCCGACCGCGTGAGTGATCTTTTCCTCGCGGACAAAGAGACCCGCCGCTTCAAGATCGGCGATAACGGCTGCCCGCGCGGCTTTCACCGTCATGCCGCGGTACTTTTCGGGCACCGCTTCGTTGAGTTTCCCGTCGGGAGTGAGAATATTCATGACTGGGAGATCGTGCCGTTTGGCCACTTCCCAATCGTTCGGATCGTGGGCGGGAGTTATCTTGACGACTCCGGTACCGAACGCCCTATCGACATAGGTATCAGCGATAACCGGAATAGTCCGCCCGGTAAGCGGCAGCACGACGTTCTTACCGATAAGAGAAGCGTAGCGTTCGTCCTCGGGGTGCACGGCAACAGCCGTATCGCCTAGAAGAGTTTCCGGTCGAGTTGTCGCAAGCTCGATGAATCCTGATCCCGCCGAACCGTCCGCGTTGGCGTACGGATACCGGATATGGTACATGCCGCCGGGAAGGTCCTCGTGTTCGACCTCATCGTCGGAGAGCGCGGTGCCGCAGGAAGTGCACCAGTTGACCAGATAGTTGCCCTTATACACCAGACCGCGTTCGTACAGAGTTACGAAGACTTCGCGCACCGCGCCGGAAAGTCCTGCGTCCATCGTGAAACGTTCACGCGTCCAGTCCACCGACGCTCCGATCTTACGCAGCTGGCGTGAAATTATTTCATGGTGTTCGTTTTTAACCTTCCACGTCTCTTCCACGAATTTTTCGCGGCCAAGATCATGACGGGTCTTTCCTTCTTTTTTTAAACGCCTTTCAACAACGTTCTGCGTCGCGATGCCCGCGTGATCGGTGCCCGGCACCCAGAGCGTACTTTCACCAAGCATACGATGGAACCGAACGACAATGTCTTGCAAAGTATTGTTGAGGCCGTGGCCCATGTGGAGAACCCCGGTAACATTGGGCGGTGGAATGACGACTACGAAAGACTTCTTGCCTTTCTCTCCTGAAGGCTGAAAAGCCCTCTGTTCCTGCCACATGGCATACACACGATCCTCGAATCCTTTTGGATCGTAGGCTTTCTCAAGCTCCACCGCTTTCATGCTCACTCCTCAACCAAGATGCCGCCGAATCTTCGAACCGGAGGTTCGGGCGTTCCCGCAGGACCGTGATTCTTCCGCGTTAGTGACGAGAATAGTAGCGAATCGGGGCTTTCTATTCAATCAGCAGGCTTCAGACAGGGAAAGAATTGAAGGAGACGACTTCGGAAAGGGGTTTGCGTTGGCGAGGACCTTTTTCACGTTCAAGCTGCCAATCGGAAAGCGAGGGATTTTCTCCCTGCTTCCCGCAAATCAGGAGCGTGACTAAAACGAAATCATCGGGAACGGCACAGGCAGCTTTTACTTTTTTGGGATTGAATCCGGCGATAGGATGAACGACTATCCCTTCACGAACCGCTTGGAGCATAAGATTCATAGTCGACATACCCAGATCGAAGAAGGCATAATCACGCCCCTCGTCCAAACGGCAATCGAGCGAAGGCTTGGTTACGGCCAGTATCACCATCGGCGCGGAACGGGCCCACGCGTTGCCGTCGGGCAATTGCGCGCGAACCTTTTCGAGCACAACGGGATCGGACACGGCGATAAAACGCCACGGCTGGTTATTGAAACAAGAAGGCGCAAAAGTCGCCGCCTCTAACATTCGGACGACGGATTCTTCGGGAAGGGGTTCACCGGAAAGCGAACGAAACGCGCGCCGAACGGCGATTTCAGGCAGCATTTCCATATTGAACCCCTTAGCCGAAAATTATTTCTTAACGAGCGCTTGCCGCGCTTCCTCGCGCAATTCTTTGACCATCACGGCATCATCGCCTGAGAGCGTCGGATTGCGGGAGATTTCATCCAGCACCGCGGCCGCGTCTTTAGGCGCGCCGGTATCCAGGCTCAAACGGGCAAGAAGAATCGCACGGGCGATAGAGAACGAACCGCTCGCGCTCATCGGCCTAAGGATCTTGATCGCGCCGATAGAATTTTCGGAAGAAGCCAAGCACCACGCTTGGGCGTAACGATACTCCTCGCGTTTGTCACCGAGCGCATCGGTGGCGGCCTTGTCGTATTTTTTCGCCGCATCCGCGAAACGTTTCTGAGAAACCAACTGCTCAGCTTCTTCAGCCACCGCCGCCGGATCGTCATCGTCAACCGCCCAATTGGTCTTTTCCGGAGCGCCCTCGAAATCCCCGCGCACACCGGCGACTACTGTCGAACGAGGTCCCTGCTTTCCAACCAAGCGTCCCATTTTATTCACCACGCTTGAGCTTTTCTGTTTCTGCGCGCCGCTCGCCGCCAGAAGCGAATCCAGGTT
>JBAYHM010000068.1:0-16540 GCA_041666155.1 Treponemataceae bacterium | reverse complement strand
GGCGTAACAAGTATAATCTGTACTTGGTTTCCGGAGAACCCATCGATATCATTTGGACGGCGACTTGGTTCGGTTACGCCCAGCGGGCGGCCAGCGGGGCCTTCCTTCCCATCGATCACCTTGTCGATGCCTACGCGCCGAAACTCAAACAAGCCATTCCCGAGATGGACTGGAAAGTATCGAAAGTAGGAAACAAATCCTACTGCGTACCAGATATGAATCAGACGAACTCGTCCTGGGGAGTCGTCTGGCGCGAAGATCTGCGGAAAAAATATAAATGTCCGGAGATCAAGGATCTTGCGTCCCTGGAAGCGTATTACGACGCTATCATCAAAAATGAACCGGATATGATTCCAACGGTCGATGCTTCGTACGGCGGCTTGTGGCATACGTACACTTACATGTTCGGCATCTATTCAGGACTCGGCGCCGGAGAATTCCGCTACGGTTTCGCCGCCGACATGCGCAATCCGCGCAATCTATTCGTGCACACGGAGACCGACTATTTCAAGAAGTACGCGCAAATCGCCCGCAGATGGGTAGAGAAGAAATACTTCGAAGCGGACTATGCCTCGCGTAATGTAAACACGGGGGATGGGGTGCTTTCCGGACGCTATGCGAGCGCGGTACGCCAGATCACTCCGCAAAGCGCCAATTCCACAATCATCGTTCCGGGAAAGAAATTGCATCCCGATTGGGATTTCGGCTTCATGACCTGGGCTGAAATGTTCAAGATCGCGTACGCTAACTGCCCTAGTTTCCTGTCAGTCGCTTTGTCTAAAGCCTGTCCGAATCCGGAACGAGCGATGATGTTTTTAGAGCTGCTGTTGACGGACAAGGACTTGAGCCGTCTAGTCGCTTACGGTATCGAAGGTACTCACTACAAGATAGACGAAAAAGGCAAGTACGTTTCCCTGAACGATCCGAAAAATCCGGGGTTCCTATCAAACGCGCTGGGGCTCAATACGCTCATGAATCCGGCACTTGCGGTATATCCTGAGTCGTACGACTTTGAGTTGAAACAGGAGAATATCCAGAAAGCGCTGGCTGTTCCCAACTACTACCAGGGCTTCCCCGAAGATCCCAGCTCCTACAGCGCGGAATCCGCCGCGATCATGCAGACCTGGGAACAGTACGGTGTTCCGCTCATGAACGGCTATGTGCCGAACGTGGAGGAAGGCATCGCCACGTTGAACAAGAAAATGGCCGCGGCTGGACGAGAGATCGTTTTCGCGGCGTACAAAAAACAGTGGGACGCATGGTTGGATAGTTTAGGGATAAAGAAATAAAGTTAAGGGGATCGGCGGAGAAAAGCCGTTGATCCCCTTGTGGGAGAAAATACATGGCTAGCGCCCCATCGTACACGTCGGAAAAAATCGATGCCTCGGTAACCCGAATAAACGGGCGCGGCAACGTGTGCTGTTTTCTCATTGAGGGAAAGGCGCGGGCTTTACTCATCGATACCACGGCCGGAATCGGCGATATCCGATCGTTCTGTGAAAGCCTCACCTCTTTGCCGATCATCGTCGTCATTACCCATGGTCACATGGATCACGGCGGCGGAGCGTTCGTTTTCGATGAAGTGTTCATTCACCCCGCGGACGCGGATTTGCTGTACGAACATGGCGCGGTGGATCGGCGGATCGGCTTCATCAAACGAGACCCTAACGCGGTAATCAGGGACGGGGAAGATATCGCCCCGCCGCGGAAAATCGTCACCCATCCGATAGAGGAAGGATATTGCTTCGATCTCGGCGACAGGACTTTTGAGGTAATTCATACGCCGGGGCACACGCGCGGCACTATCTGTTTGTTGGATAGAAAAAACCGGCTCTTGTTTTCCGGAGATGCGTGTAACCAGTTTACTTTGGTTTTTTTTGAACATTCGACCAGCATCGAAGAATTCAGAATATCCGTTCTGAAGCTCAAAAAATTGCAAAGCGAATACGATTACTACTTCACTTTCCACGGGCCGAGCCCGATTCCCTTGAGTTGCGTCGACGATGTTCTCGAGATATGCGATGAGATTCTTGCGGGAAAAAATACCGGGGTGGAAATAGATCGCTTCGGAACGAAGGTTTTGCTTGCGAAACCGATGGATGGATCCTTCAGGCGCTTGGACGGGAAAATAGGGAACGTCGTGTATTTGAAAGAAAAAGTATGGAAGAAATGCCGGACCAGCGATTTACGGCACGACGGGCAGACGCAAGCGAATTTCAACATGGGCTGATTCTTCCGGGATTATCTTGCAGGTGCCGGAATACGAAGCAACTATGCGCATCAGCATGCGGTATCCCATTGAAAGAGGTTTTTCCGGGGTGAAATCCGAAGGAAATCCGGGACCGTCATCGGCAAAGTTTAGGATCAGTTCGTTGCCTTCATGTATGACATCGATCCGAATTTGACCTATTCCACGTGGCAGTATCGCGAACTTAAAGGAATTGGAAATAAGCTCAGTCAGAATCAGACCAAAATCAACGCATACTTTCGCGGGAACATACACGGAGTGAATATCGATTTTCAAATCGCAATCGTATTCCTTACCGTAGCAGGTGATCAGAACATCCAGCAGCTCATGAACAAAAGAGCGCAACTCAAGTCTATCGGTGGACCCTGATTGGTATAGCTGATCATGAACCAGACTGATCGACTGAATACGGGTTTTGATGGTCGCGTATCTTTCAACTTGAAGCGAATCTTTGGTTCGGTTCGCTTCAAGTGAAATGAGGCTTGATACCATTTGTAGACTGTTCCGTACCCAATGGTGGACATTTTTCAGCAGGTCGTTTTTTTCAATCAGCGAATCTTCAAGTTCACTCTGAATGACTTTTCGGTGTTCTATCTCCGTTTCCAAGTCTTTGTTGGCGTGTGAAATTTTCTCCGCCAACTCTTCAACCATATCAAAAGCCTGGGTGAATCGCCGGGAAAGCACCGTGGCCTGAACCATGACCATCGCGGCCAACCCATACGGCAAAAAATAGCCGGTGTTGATCACGAATGACGCGTATAAAACGTCATTGATGCCCGTAAGTATTATTACCGCGCCACTGAGCGAAAATGCCAAGGCGCCCGGCCGCTTCAATACGACGGCGCGGATGAGAACGCCGAAATACAATCCGGCAAAGGACAGAAACGCGACCCCATAAAAAACAAAAATGATACGTGTCAAAATGGGGAGAGGCGCGACGATCGCGAATGGTATGAACGGTACCGTGGGCAGGACTAACCAACGTTTCAGCTTCAGGGAGAGTAGATCGGGAAATAAGTGAGAAGCAAATAATAACGCTAAAGGAATCGGCAAAAAGGAAGTCAAATAGACCAACCTGATCAGAGCGGTGAACGGTAATTGCGGCAACGCTTCCACTAACGGATAATCGCCGGTAACCAAAGGCCTGAGCGCCAGGATCAGCGTAAAAAAGGCAAAATAGAGCTGGCTGC
The DNA here is from genome assembly GCA_041666155.1 of Treponemataceae bacterium. Lineage (GTDB taxonomy): Bacteria > Spirochaetota > Spirochaetia > Treponematales > Breznakiellaceae > SZUA-426. The sequence goes on along the minus strand of JBAYHM010000068.1, from coordinate 13,102 downwards.
GTTCTTTTTTTCGGAATAGGTACACGGTAGCTGAGTTGAAAGCGATCGCGGTGAAAAAAGCGAACAGGATGATCGATATGACGGTATCCTTCATTTTCGCGTTTTCAATTTCCTGCCGTTCACCAAGCTGGAAGGCCCGCCACATCCCGCCGTTTCGATACTCATGATTGGAAATACGGACGACCAGAGTCAATTCATCGCTTTGATCATATACGATTATGACGCCGGGGCGGCAGCCGGGAAGGGCTTGGCCGGGATCAACGGCCGGTTTCCCCGCATTCGCCAGCTGAATCCCATTGATGTCCATTTCGAAGGCGGTTGAGGCGGTAGTATACCGAATATCCAGTTTCGGGCGGGTATGGGGGAGGAGTATCCGCAATCGGTAGGTCCCGGACCCTTGTCCGTCTTTCCCCGCGGCATCGGCGCCCTCCCAGAAGTCGGGAACCGTTCGGATCTTTCCGGGTCCGGCGGCCGCTATTGACGTTTCCCTAAGCAAAACTCCCGGATAGAAAATCCATTCACCGGATAGTTCAATAGTTTTGTGTTGCGAGAAATCCCAATGTCGGAGGTCGAACAGACCGGCAACCGACCGCGGTTGGTCCGTAGGCCGAGAGGAACAAGCCATCAAACTAATGCACGCAATACAGGCGAAAATGAATGGCATTATTTTGCCGTACAGCCCGGAATAACTTGATTTAGATAGACCGATCCACCGCATTTGGTTTTTAGTATAACATGGAGTGTATACTATGTACTCATGGCGATCGATGTTCGAAAATCCCGTATCCTTAGAGGCTCTCTTTGGGCGTTGGCCGTTGCCGCGGCTTCGCTTCTGCCCTTCCTCCTGACTTTTATCAGCTACGATTCCGCTTCGTATCTCGCGCCGGTTGCCGTAAACGGTATGATCGACCTCAGTTCCTGGAGCCTACGGACCGACGGACTTGTCCCGTTGATTGGCGAGTGGACTTTTTTCCCTGGGGAACTGCTCGATACCGCGACCGCCGCCGGGCGGACGGATGGCGCGCTTCGTCGGGTTCCGGACCAATGGAGGGAGTCGGATGCCGGGGGGAACTCGGGGCGGGGCGCGGGAACGTACCGGCTTCGGGTCCGTTTGCGTCCCGGAACTGAACGATTGGCCTTGCGCTGGACCACGGTATCCACTTCATTTGAGGCTTCAATCAACGGAACGCCCGTCGCTTCCGCAGGAAGCCCGTCAACCGATCCCGCCGTCGCGGTCGCCGCGTACCGTCCCGGCGTCGCGGCCATTCCCGACCAATTGATTTCGGACGGCGAGGCGATCGTCGTGATCCGGGTATCGAACCACGAATACCGCGTGGGCGGAATATGGCGCCCGTTCTTGATAGGCGACGCCGAGGCGCTGCAGGCGTCCAAGCGCGCCTCGGATCTTTCGACGCTGCTTTTTTTGGGAATACTCCTTGGGATCTCTCTCCAACATCTGGTCGTCTTCCTTTACCGGAGAGAGGCGCTTTCCTCCTGGTTCTTTTTCGTATTCATCTTGTCGATCGCTTTGCGCTCCCTGGTCACCGGCGAATACTTGTTGACCGGCTTTTTCCCCCGCATCTCCTTTGACGCGCTCATTCGTCTGGAATACGTCAGCGCGTACCTCCCCATTCCGCTCGCGGCGCATTTCTTCAATGTGGAGTTCCACCATAAACCGCCGTACCCCGTGCTGTTCGCCCTGACTCCTTTTATATTGCTCATTCCGTTCGCTCCGCTGCCGCTACTGACCAGGAGCATCCTCGTCTACTATCCGTTCGCTTTCGCCTCAATAGCTTACGTGGCCGTTATGATGATTACGAACGCCTTTCGCCAGAAACAAAACGGGATGATGCCTATCTTCATAGGGGGCGTCTGCTGTATATCGGCAGCGATTAACGACATTCTTTTCGCTTCCTTTAAAGTGCATACCGGAAATCTGCTTCCCGGAGCGCTCGTAATATTCACGGTACTGATGACGCTCTCCCTTTCGCGTCGGTACGTATCGTCCTTCGCCCAGATTGAACTCCTGCTCTCCGAGAAGGACACGTACCTGAAGGAAATGCACCATCGGGTGAAGAACAGTCTGCAGATCGTCGCGAGCGTCATGTCGCTTCAGGCAAACCGGGTGAAGGACTCGGCGACGAAGGCTCTGTTCGCCATGATGCGGGAACGCGTCCGCTCGGTAGCTCTGGTCCATGAAAAACTGCATGCCTCCTTGACCGGAAACGACGTCGATTTGGTGGAATACGTGCGCGATCTGGTTCGGCAGGTCGGGGCCTCATATGGTCCTCATGACGTTTCGGAAAATCCGACAGTCGATTTTGACGAGGGAATCGGTTCCGCTCCGATTGAATTTTGCGTCGATCTCGGTTTATCTTTGACAGAGTTGCTCATCAATGCATACAAATACGCCGGGAGGCCGACATTGGTGTCGTTGCGACGTCTGAATGGGACTTTTTCGGTTTCCGTTCGAGACGCGGGGGCTGGATTCCCGAGCGGCTTCGACGCATACGCATGCGCTTCTTTGGGATTCAAAATCGTGACGAGTGTTGTTCGCCGCCGCGGCGGAGAGGTGCGGATCCGGTCTGAAAACGGCGGTCTAGTCGAACTCATTATTCCCTTTAAACAAAATAGCAAGGAGGTTTACAGTGGCGAATGAAACAATTCTCGTCGTTGAAGACGAGGTTCTGGTCGGAGAGGAAATACGCGAGGAACTGGAAAGGTTCGGGTATCGGGTCCCGGAGATTGTCGAGACGGGTGAAGCCGTTTCGTCGGCGATAGCCCGGATTCACCCGTCGCTAATATTGATGGATATCCGTATCGGCGGGCAGATGGACGGCATCGAAGCGGCCGCGCAGGTCAAGGCGACCGAAGATATCCCCATCATCTACCTGACCGCGTATTCCGACCAGGAAACGCTCGCCCGCGCGGCCGATACCGAACCCGAGGCTTACCTGCTCAAGCCGTTCAGCCAGAGGGAGTTGATGGCGAACGTATCGATGTGTCTATCCAAGCCGAGGGCCGCCGACTCTGAATTGAGAAGATCGGAGCCGTTTCTATCGGTTCTCAATCTTCCCGGCTTTCTGCTTAACGCAGAGGGGCGAATCCATTTCGCGAATACTCGCGCGCTTTCTCTCCTCGGAATAAATAATTTTGCGCTAATAAGCGGCACTCCATTTTCCCAGGTCGCGCGCTTGACGCGAGCCGGCGGTGACCGGCGCATGCTCGTTGCATCTGACGGGGGTGAAAAAGAAGTCGTCGTGCGCATTGAGCCGATTGAGTCGGTGGGCGGACGGATACTCGGTTCGTTGGTGATCATCGACAGCATGGACATAAAGGAACGCCTCCACCTGGAAAGTTCCGTCGTCGCGGCGAACGAGGCTCTTCATTCTCGGTTGCCGGAATTCGACGCGGCCGGGGAGGGGTATTCCGTCTCGGGCTTTCTGCTCTCCAGTCCCACCGGAAGCGGGGATTTGTACGACGTTTTCCCTCTGGACGACGATCACTTTGCTTTTTACGCTCTTGACGTTATGGGCCACGGCATATTGCCGTCTTTATTCGCTTTTTCTCTGCACGACGTCGTGCGTCTGCTTGCATTGAAGCAGTCCGATGGTCGGCTGCCGAGCCCCGCCGAACTTGTTGAAACCGTCAACCGCCGGTACGCGGCGAACACTGTCTCGTCTCTCTTTTTTTCAATGGTGTACGGAGACGTCGACCGGAGGAGCGGAGCCTATCGATACGTTCGCGCCGGGCATCCGCCTTTGATCCATGTGCCGAGAACAGGCTTTGTCCACGCCGAAATGGCCGGAGGCCCGGCTCTCGGCGTGTTTTCCGACGCGGCTTTCCGGGAAGGGACGGGCATTTTGCAGCCCGGCGATCGGATCGTCATCTGTTCGGACGGTTTGCTCGAAGGAGAGCGTCGGGATGTTGAAAGTGGAATCGACGCCTTCATCCAAGTCGCACAGAATGGTCGGACGCTTGAATCCCGTGTTTTCGTCGCTTCCGTCAAGGCCGCGGCGTTAAGGACCGTCGGCCCCGAGGTCATACTCGACGACGCGAGCATGCTGATGATAGAGCGTCTCTCCGATGAGACTCTTGAGGAATTGGCGCCGTGATTATCCGAAAGGGTACACGACTCGGCGCTTGGAAGATTTTTTCGCGAAGCGCGCCGGGAAGCGACCGGCCTCAGGCGTCGTCTTTTTCCGCGCTGCGCGATTCCTCGTAGGTTTCCAGTTCGATGATGGCGTCCATCGCCTGATCGGCGTCTTCCGCCGCGAGTATACGTTCGCGGAATTTCGGGTTGCGGGCAAGCCGGGCGATGCCGGCCAGGGTCCGGACGTGGTGCTGGAAAGCGTCTTTCGGGATGAGCAATAGAACGATCAGGCGCGCGTCTTTCCCGTCCAGGGAATCGAAGGGGATACCCTTTTTCGATATGCCGATGCAGCCGAGGATGTCGGAAACGAAGTCGCCCGCTCCGTGGGGCACGGCGAGGGAATGCTCCAGCCCCGTGCTCAGGGACCTCTCGCGTTCGAACACGGCGTCGATCACGTCCTGGCGGTCGCCTATCCTGAGTTCGTGGACGGCGATGAGATGGTCGACGAGCTCCTCTATGGCGGCCCATTTGTCGACGGCTTCCAGGTCGCACTTTATCATATCGCGCTGGATGAGTTCCGATAGAAGCATGCGTCCTCCCGCGGTCGGGGCCTTAGCTGCCGCCGCTCAGTTTTCGTTTGATGCGCTTGAGGCGGAAAACGTCCTCCCGTTCGCGCTGATCGAGGATCGACCGTATATAAGAAACCTGCGCCGAGAGCGAAGGAAGAAGCCGTTGCTCCAGGGCGTTGACGCGGCGCGACGTGGACCTGATCTCCTCGGCGAGTCGTCCGAGCTTGTGGAGCCTGGGGGCGACGCTGACGACGCTCTCCACCGTACGCTCGAAACGCGCCGTCGTCTCATCTATGCGGGCGCTGGAGGCAAAGGGCGAATAGGAGGGTTCGTCGCTTTGCGGCGCATGGTAGCCGCTTTGGACGTCGACGACTTCCAGCCCCCAGATGTTGTGCTCGGTCAACTCGATATCGACTCCTTTCCGACTCGCGAGAGCTACCGACCTGATCGCCTGCGGACCGTCGATCGACAGCGAGAGGAGAAGGGATTGCAGGGCTTCGCCGAGGTTCCGCATCATTCCTTCCCGGTCCGCCCCGAGTTTGCGAATTTCCAGGATGAACTCGCGCACCAGCGCTTCACGCTTCCCCTTCAGGAGTTTCGCGCCCGTCTGGGCCAGCCTTATCTGGGCTTTGCGGGCGAGCAGTTCGGTCCGGGTCGGGCTGACTTGTTCCATATCAGGCGTACGGCGACTTGACGCCGTCCTCCATGAATACCGTGTAGTAGCGGGTCACGAGGTCCTTGTTCAGGCGGCGGAGTTCGGATTTCGGGATAAGTCCGAGCAGCCGCCATCCTTCATCGAGCGTCTCTTCGATAGACCGTTCCGTGTATCCCTGGTTGAGCAGCTCCAGCTCGAACAGCTCCGCGAAGCGGAGGTAGCGCCGGTCGAGGTCGCTCAAGGCGTCCTCGCCGACGATGGCGGTCAAGCGCCTGATGTCCTGTCCTTCGGCGTAGCAGGCGTACAGCTGGTTGGCGACGCCGCGATGGTCTTCCCGCGTAACGCCCGCCCCGATGCCGTTGTTCATGAGCCGGGAAAGGGATTTGAGGACGTCGATCGGAGGAAAGACTCCTCTCCGATGGAGTTGGCGGGATAGGAAAATCTGTCCTTCGGTAATATAGCCGGTCAGGTCGGGTATGGGGTGCGCTATGTCGTCGTCCGGCATCGTGAGGATGGGGAGGAGCGTCACCGATCCGGGCCTACCGCGTAAGCGCCCGGCGCGTTCGTAGAGGCTCGCTAGGTCGGTGTACATATAGCCGGGGTAGCCGCGCCGTCCCGGGATTTCTTCGCGGGCCGTGCCTATTTCCCGCAAGGCTTCGCAGTAGTTCGTCATGTCCGTTATCAGGACCAGCACGTCCCGCCCCTTTTCGAAGGCGAGGTACTCCGCCGCGGCTAGGGCGTAGCGCGGCGTCATGATGCGCTCAATCGTAGGATCGTCTGCCGTGTTCACGAACATGAGCGTCCTGCTCCGCGATCCGCTGCGCTCGAATTCCCCGATGAAGAAAGAACGCTCGCGGTTGGTGATGCCGATGGCGGCGAACACGACGACGAATTGCGAACCGTCTCCGGGAACCCGCGCCTTCTTTAGGATCTGGGCCGCGATTTCGTTGCCGGGCAAGCCCGCTCCCGAGAATATCGGAAGCTTCTGCCCGCGCAGCAGGGTGTTGAAGCCGTCGATTGCCGAAATTCCCGTCTGGATGAAATCGTCGGGCCTCGCCCGGGAGATGGGGTTGATCGGGAGGCCGGAGATCGGGACGTACGCGTCCGGGATGATGGGCGGAAGGCCGTCCATGGGTCTTCCCGCCCCGTCGAACGCGCGTCCGATGAGGTCCTCGGAAACCGGCAGGCGCGCTTCGCGGTCCTCCAGGGAGATTTTGGCGCTTACGATATCCAGGCCTATCGTTTCCTCAAGGATCTGGACGACGGCGCGGTCGTCGGAAACGTCGATCACCTGGCCTGTCCGGGAAGTCCCGTCTTCCGACGATATGGCTACGATCGCGCCGAAGGGCAGGTCTTTCGCCCGCTCCACGACGAGCAGGGGACCGGCGATTCTGTGCGCGCCGAGGTATTCGCGCTTCATCAGCGGGTCGAAGCGTGCCGTTCCCTCGCTCATCGTCTACCCCCTTCATCGCTCAGAGCGGCAAAGCCGGCTTCCATCCGGGACCGCAGTTCGGCGGCTTTCGCCCCGAAATCCTTTTCCGGAATTTCACCCAGCCTGAGCAGGTCTTCGCGTTCGCCCATCGCGAGGATGCGGTCGAAGCGCGCCTTCGCGGCCAGCGCGCGGGATCCCAGTTCGTGGAACAGGAGGAGCAGGGACAGCATGCCCGCCTGTTTGGGCAGCGAACAGCTGGCGTCGTTCGCCGACATCGCGTTCTGCTGGAGGAAGCCGTCGCGGATAAGCCTGCTGGATTCCAGGATAAGGCGATCGGAATCTTGGAGCGCGTCGGGTCCCACCAGCTGGACGACTTCCTGAAGCTCCGCTTCCTTGGCAAGCAGTTCCGCCGCGCGTCGGCGCATTTCAGGCCAATCCGCGCGGATGTTCTCCTGCTGCCACCCGACTAGCGCGTCCTGGTAGAGGGAATAGCTGCGGTGCCAATTCAGCGAAGGGTAATGGCGGCGTTGGGCTAGGGATGAGTCGAGGGCCCACAAGGCCCCGGTGACGCGCATCGTGCTCTGCGTCACGGGTTCGGAAAAATCGCCGCCGGGTGGAGATACCGCCCCGACTATCGTGACCGAGCCGCTGCGGGGCGGGGAGCCGGAGGCTTGGGCGATGCCCGCCCGTTCGTAGAAGGAAGCGAGCCTGGAGGCGAGGTAGGTGGGATAGCCCTCTTCGCCGGGCATCTCCTCCAGGCGGGAGGAGATTTCCCGAAGGGCTTCGGCCCAGCGGCTCGTCGAATCCACCATCACCGCAACCGCCTTGCCCATATCGCGGAAATACTCGGCTATCGTCGCGCCGACGTAGATGGAAGCCTCGCGCGCGGCGACGGGCATGTTGGACGTATTCACGACGAGCACGGTTCGGTCCATAAGGCTTCCGCCCGTGCGCGGATCGGAAAGCTCGGGGAATTCGGTGAGGACGTCGGTCATCTCGTTGCCGCGTTCACCGCAGCCTACGTACACGATGACGTCGGCCGCCGAATACTTGGCCAGCGATTGCTCAAGCACCGTTTTGCCCGTTCCGAAGCCTCCCGGCAGACAGGCGGCGCCTCCCAAGGCAATAGGGAAAAGGCAGTCGAGTATGCGCTGTCCAGTCACGAAAGGGACAGACGAATCCAGCTTCTTCCCGTACGGCCGGGGGACCTTCGCCGGCCAGCGCTGCGAGAGCCGGAGCGCCCTGCCGTCGTCCAGCTCGCCGATGTTTTCATGGACGGTGAACTTACCGGATTCCAGGCGCGCGATCCTGCCCGCCGTCCCCGGCGGAACCATGATCAGGTGTTCGAAACCGGAGCCTTCGCTTACGGAGCCGATCACGTCCCCGCTTTCCGCCGTTTCGCCCGCTTTCCGCGATGCGGTGAAATCCCACTTGCGATCGCCGTCCAGCGTGGGCGCGCGAAGCCCCTTTCCGATGAAGGGGCCGGCGGAAGCCTCAAGGACACGGAGCGGTCTTTGTACGCCGTCGAAAATGCCTCCGAGAAGCCCCGGCCCGAGTTCTATCGTAAGCGGTTGGCCGCTGCGCTGTACGCTCTCGCCGACGGTGAGGCCGGACGTGTCCTCGTAGGCCTGGATGAAGGCCTCCTCCCCGTCCAGCCTGATGACTTCGCCCAAGAGGCCAGCGTCTCCGACCCGGACGACTTCGTACATGCGTGCGCCCCGCATCCCTCGGGCGATAACGGTGGGACCGGCGATTCGGTGAATGCGACCGCTTGCGGCCTGTGTCATCTATGTCCTCCGTTTCAGAGCTTGATATTGAGACGATAACCGACGGCCTGCCGGACAAGCCGCGCGACCAGATCATCGCTCGGCCTCTCTTCCGTATCCTTCCATATGAGCGCGCCCGGCAACGGCACGATCAAAGGCCTCGCGCGCTTCAGGAATTCCCGGCGAAGGTGCGGATCCGTCCCCTCAAGGAGCTCTTCCTCTACGATCACGATTCCGGTATCGCTTGAGGCTATCGCGTTCCCGATCGCCTCAAGCGCGCCGTCGCGGTTGACGCAGGGAACGCATTCCACTCCCGCAAGAGAGAAGCCCAGGCAAAGATCGCTGTGCGCGACGGCGATTACTTTAGGCAAGGATCAGCTCCTCCCGCACGGCGTTCGCGGGCATTCGGTAGCGTTTCCCCCGCAAGAGGATGCGGAGGTTCAGGTATTCCGAGACTTTCTTCCAGAGGTAGCCGAGCGGCACGCCGGCGGACAGCGGATCCCGCCTGAAGAGCCGTATCCCCGCCTCTATCACCACAGCCTCAAGGAAGCGCTCGATGACGCCCAGGCGCTTGTCCCGTCCGTACGACAGAACGCCGCGCTCGACGGCGGGAGCGAAGGAGGTCAGGTCGAGCAGTTCGAGCGCCCGCTCCACGTCGGGAGCTTTCCCCAGGTTTTCAAGCGCTAGATTGCCGAGCGAGCCTCCGGGAATCATGGCGGAAGGCGCCGCCCGTACGCCGCGCGATCGATTGTCCGCTCCCTTGAGCAGGACAAGGATATTCGCAAGGTCGATCTGCATAGCCAGGTGGCCGCGCAGGATCGCTTCGTCGCTTTCGCGCGGGTCAAGGACGGACAAGGCCCACGCGAAGTATTCGCCGTAGAGGCAGCGTTCGAGCGCGGCAAGGGAAGGATCCGAAACCGAAGCGCGGATCGCCTGGCGCAGCACGGACGCGAATTGGTAGCCCCAGGTAGCCAGGGCGTCGGCGACCGCGATCTCGTCCGTTTCCGCGGCCAGGCTTGCCAGCTGTTTAGGGTGGAATTGGCCGGCCGGGACTAAGGCGCTGATGATGTCTTCGGCGGAGGCCGAACGGCGCTTGCCTCTGATTATCGTGATGATGTTCGCCAGGTCCCAGCGGTTCAGCTGGATGTCGATAAGCCGGAGCGGTCCGGGGGGAGCGATGCTGCGGAGTTTATCCAGGCACGAAAAAAGATTCCGCCTGAGCGCGGATTCGGCCGCGTCGCTTTCATGCGACGATTCAAGGACTTCGGTCAAGGCTTGCGCGTACGCGCTGTCCATCAGCAGGTCGATGAAGATATCCTCGCCTTCGGCGCGGGAAATCTGGTCCAGCAGCTCGTTGGAGATGAGGCTGCCGGCCATCGCCCTGACCCGCGCGTTCAGGTAGTCGTAATCGCTCAATCGGATTTCCCGCCGAAAAGGATAGCGGCGATCGTCGAAGCCAGGCGTTCGCGCGAACGCTCCAGCCGCGTCGCGAAACCGTTGTCCACGTGTAGACGCCCTTCCGGTCCAAAGGCCGCGACGCTCCCGGGAGGCAGGTCTGGACCGCCTGATCCGGCGTCGACGGATATCCGGCCATCCAGTCCCGCCCGTTTCAGCGCGGCTCGGACCAGCTCTTGATCCGCTTTCCGCACGCGGATCTCACCGGCGGGTCCCGCAGCCGTTTCCAGAGAAGATGAAGCGCGCAAAAGGACCTCCGCCGCTTCAACGGCTAGACGGGAGATCGTTTCGCCGTAGCGCGCGTCGGCGGAAGAAAGGTCGATGCGCGCTTTCGCGGCCGCGTAAACCTCATCGATCAAAACGCGTTTGGCGGAAAGCAGCGCGGACCGTTCGGCCAGCGCCGCGTCGCCCAAAGTTCTCGCTTCCTCTTCCGCAAGCTCCCGCTCAAGGAGCGCCAGGGCCTTCGTCCGCAGAGCTGCCGCCTCGGCTTCGGCGCGCGCCAAAAGCGCGGCGGCTTTCGCGTCCGCTTCCCGCGCGACCAGGTTCCGCTCGGCGGCGGCCGTCGCGGAAAGGGAATCGCGCAAGGCGTTCCCGGAATCGTTCATAAGGTAAAGAGCACTATCACGGAGACGATGAAGCCCAGGATGACCATGGTCTCCGGTATCGCGAGCATGACGATGATGGTGCCGCTCGTTTCGGGCCGCTCGGCGATCGATCCGGCTCCAGCCGCGCCGATCCGGCTCTGCGCGATGCCCGTGGCTATCGCGGTGATGCCGATGGCCAGGGCCGCAGCGATCGCGATGAGTCCCGTCGCCAAGCCGCTCCGCTCGGGTTTCGCGGCCGTCTCTGCCTCCGCGGCGAAGAGCGCGGCTGTGGCTAGAAGCATAAACATGAAAACGAAGGCGGCTAGACGGAATTTTCGGGTCATGGACGTCCTCCTAACTTACGGAACGGCGTATAGGGAGAGCCCCCGCCCAGGAAAAATTTGGACGAGAACTCGACATAATGAAGGCGCAAGCCCTGGATCGTCGGGTCGATGATGCCGAGGGCGAGGTTCAAGACGTGGATGAGCAGCGAAACGATGACGGCGAGCGCGACGTTGTCGATCATTTCGCCGAAAAGGTTGGCGAGGAAGGCTAGAACCACGGAGACGAGGCCGACCGCCATGATGCGGACGTAGGAGAGGATGTTGCCGACCGTCCCCAGGACTTCCAAGGGCAAGAGGAGCCCGTGGGCCGGATTGTGTAAAGTCTGGTACAGCATGAGCGCGGCGAAGGCGACGAGCGAGGCCGCTCCTATCGTGGTGAATACGGGCGGCAGGAGACTTGTCATCCGGCCGACGGCGAAGAGCATGACGAATACCCCGGCGATCTTGGCCAAGCTGTCCACCGTCTTTCCGCGGTCTCCCGTGCGCCGCGAATTGATGAAGGCGAGCACCAGGCCTAAAAGGACGTGGACGATGCCGATGATGAGGGTGATCGCCATATATCCGATCAAGGTTTTCACCCGATTCTCTCCGGTGAAGGCGAAGCGTTCCTGCCAGAGCGGTTCAAGCCCGAACGCGTGCTTGCCCAACTCGCCGAAGAACTCACCGAACACGGCGCCGAAGAGGATAGAGAAGAAGGCGCAGGCTCCCGCGATGAACGAAAGCTTCTTCAACAGCGTGCGTTTGCGGGAAAATATCGCGGCGGCGGCCGCGCCCAAGCCGAGGATGAGTCCGTACCCGATGTCGGCCAGCATAAGGCCGAATATCGGAGGAAACACCGAGGCGAGGTAGATGGTCGGGTCGATGGTGCCGTAGCGCGGCAGGGGGAAAAGCTTGAGCAAGGGTTCGAACTGACTCACCGCGCGGGAATTGTCCAGCATGACCGGCGGTGTTTCCTCGCCGCTTGAGCGCAAAGCGCGTACGACCGCGACGCCGCCCGTCGCGGCTTGCGCGCTTGAGCGCAGCGACTCGAAGTCGCGCTCGGGGACCCAGCCGCGGAGCACGAAGCCGTGGTCGGTCGCCGCGATAGCCTGCAGCGCTTCGGCCCGGGCGCGGCGGTCCAGGCAGACGTCCAGGAGGGCGGCCAGCTCGGCGCCTTTTTTCGAATAGAAAGTCTCGGCCTGTTCCGCCAGGGCATCGCGCTTTTTCCGGAGGGCGAGAATATCCTCTTTCATCCGCGAGATCGCTTCCCGGAAAGGCTTGTCGCGCAGGTAGCGGGGCACCGACATCCTGCCGACCCCTTTGTCCAGGATCAGGCCGAGGACGGAATGGGAGCAGCGCGTGTCGTAGCCGATAAGGGCAGCTACCCGCTTTCCCGAAAGAGGCGCTTCTTTATACAGAAATTCCCCGTTCGTCAACTTTTCAAGTTCCTGCTTAAGCAAATCTATAGGAAGCCTGGACTTGGTTTCCAGGATCAAACCGGTAAATTCATAATCCTCAGGAAGATCGCGGCCGGCCGCCAGCGGAGCCAGGCTTTCCACCGCTTCCTCGTAGGCCGCGATTGCCTGGATATCATCCGAAAGATTGTTTTTTCGCCTTGCCAGAGAACGCGCAGTAGCGTGCATGCTCCGCGCCGTTACCCCGATCGCGCCGATGTCGGCGTTCTTCCAGTTTTCGTAGTGGGCGATATAGGCTTCCGACCCCGCGGCCGCCGCGCGCGCGCTTTCCGGAATGAAGGCGACCGCTTCGGTCAGCGCATCGATCAGATCGCTCACCGCGGTTTTTTCCTGCAGCTGTTCTTCACTTAGCCGCACACGGTGCAGAACCGTCGCGCCGGAGCTGTCGGATAAAGGTATTTCGACGATGTGGAGCGTGCCTTGGGCCTGCACGGTATCCAGGAGCGGCGTAAGGAGCGGGATCGGCCCGACGATCTCCACCCGCTGCATCGCGCTGATCAATACTGATCCCTTCCATCGAAAACTAGTCCGATCAGCGTATCGACCGCTTTCGGCAGGCGTGTCCGAGCCTCAAGCACGAGCTGCCGCGCGCCGGAACGATCTTGGTCCGTTCGGGCGAGTTTCGCGTCCGATACGGCATCCGAACGTTTCCGTTTCGCGTCCGCTATTTCAATCGATAGGGATTCCCGCGCGTCGGCGAGCAGTTTTTCCGCCGCCCTTTCCGCCTCCAGCACCTTTCCCGCGGCATCG
>JBAYHM010000067.1:0-16982 GCA_041666155.1 Treponemataceae bacterium | reverse complement strand
GACACGATCGATTCCGCCGCGCTCGCGCTCGGCGCGACGGCCGGAGACGAAGTCTGCGTCGCCCTTCTCATGGAATCGGGCCGCGCCGTGGGGAACGTGCTGGCCAAGCTCGTCAACTTCGTGAACCCGTCGCTGATCGTCGTCGGCGGCGGCTTGGCGATAATCGGGGAGCGCTACATCGCCTCCATCCGCGAGGCCGTGTACCGGCGCTCCACGCCCCTGGCGACCAGCGACCTGGTGGTCAAGAAATCCCAGCTTGGCCAGGAAGGCGGCGTCGTGGGCGCGGCCGTGCTCGTACTCGACGAAATCCTGTCGCACCGGAACGTATCGAAAATCGTCGGAGGAAATTCGAATGTCGCAAAACCGTAAACCGACCGCCTGCGTCGTCGGCGCCGGTTTCGCCGGTCCCGCCCACGTGGAAGCGCTGCGCCGAAACGGTATAGAAGTGCTTGCCCTAGCCGCCGACGGCTTGGAAGAGGCGAGTAGACGGGCGGAGGACCTGAACATCCCGCGGGCCTTCGGATCCCTTCGCGAAGCGCTTGAAAAATCAGGGGCGGACGTCTTCCACCTGGCCGTACCGAACGCCCTGCACGCGCCCTATGCGCGGGAAGTCTTGGCCGCGGGGCACCACGTTATCTGTGAAAAGCCCCTCGCGCTTTCAAGCGCTGAATCCGCCGAACTCGTCGACTCTGCCGCCGCCTCCGGAAAGGTCGCGGCGGTATCGTACAATCTCCGCTTCTATCCCATGGTCCGGGAAGCCCGTGAACGGATCGCTTCCGGCACGCTCGGAAAGATCCACGCGGTGCACGGTTCCTACCTCCAGGATTGGCTCCTCTACGACACGGACTGGAATTGGCGGCTCGATCCCTCGCGCGGGGGTGTTCTACGCGCCGTGGCAGATATCGGAACGCATTGGCTCGATATGGCCACGTACGTAACCGGCCTCAAAATCGAGAAAGTATTGGCGGATTTTTCCACGGTGCATCCGTTCCGCAAACGACCCAAGGGGAACGTGTTGACCTTTTCAGGCGCAAAAAGCGAGGAAACGGAAGACGTGCACATGACTACCGAGGACCAGGCGGCAATTCTTCTGCGTTTCTCGAACGGCGCCCTCGGATCCCTCATGGTGTCACAAACGAGCGCGGGGCGCAAGAACCTTCTCTCCCTGCAAGCGGACGGAGGCGCCGGTTCCCTCGCCTGGAATTCCGAGGATCCGAACCGACTTTGGCTGGGACACCGAGGAGGGCCGAACGAAATCCTGGACAAGGATCCGTCGTTGTTGTCCTCTTTCGCCCGTAAGGCCGCCGCGTATCCTGGCGGCCACCAGGAAGGCTACCCCGACACTTTTCGCCACTTCTTCGCCGCCGTCTACGCGTATATCGCCGAAGGCGACTTCTCCGCCCCCCGCGACTTTCCGACCTTCGAGGACGGTCATCGGGAAATGACGTATTGCGACGCGCTCCTTGCCAGCGCGACCGCGGGGCGGTGGGTGAACCTCAGTTGAGCTCCACCGGTACGTAGATGCTCATTACCCGGTTCACGGTCCCTTTCATGTTTTCAGGCCTGTAGCGCTCAAAACCTATCGAGCCGGTTTCGTCCGTCCGCAGCCGGTACGGGGTCTGGGGGAACCAGACGCCGAAAATGTAGTTGAAGGCGTCGCGCGTCCTTCGGGCCGGGCCGTCGTACTCGAAAACCGCGTAGAGGCCGCCGGGTATGCGGCGTTCCTCGAAGCCCGAGGGAAGCGGTACGTCCGGCTCTAGCGGCGCGCAGGCAAAATACTCAAAGCTCGCGCCCTCGGGTATCAGTCCGTCCAGCTCGTACAGTCCCAGCCCGTAGAGCTCTTGAGCCGGCGTGAGATCGGCGGACCATCGATCGCAGAAATCCTTCCATAGGCCGAGAATCGTCCGAGCTCCCGAATAGCCTTCCATCACCACGGTTTTTCCGATCCCGAATACGCGCCGCTCCTCTAGGGTTTCAAAGCTCGGCGGCGCCGGCGGGAACGCGCTCATGTCGCCGCCGAGGGAATCGATGCGGCGATAACGCTTCCGAGGCGGGCGGAGTTTGCGGAATATGCCCGGCGGCCAGCCGAAAGCCTTGGCGAACGCGCGGGCAAAGGCTTCCTGGGAAGAAAAACCGCACTCCACGGCAATGTCGATGATGCGCCGGTCGGTGCTGGACAGGAAATCCGCGGCCGCGTCGAGTCTCCGCTTCTTCACGTACTCCGCGACCGGCTCCCCGGCCATGGCCTGGAAGGTCCGGTGGAAGTGAAACGGGGACAGCCCCGACGCCAGCGCGACGGTGGCGACGCTGAGATCCTCGAATAGGTTTTGCTCGATGTAGGCGATGGCTTGCGCCATCCTGGAGCGGTTGTCGTTCATTCCGAGACCGATAATACCGCCGATTCGGCTTGTTCCGTAAGGGTTTCCGCGTTCCGTATCAGGGACAGAGCCGAAACGACGCCGCCCGCGACGCTGGAAGCGGCGAATATTGCCAGAAAAAGCGGAAACGTAAGCATTTCGGCGGCGGTAAGAAGGGCTACGGGCAGGATAAGAAAGAGTCCTAGTCTGATAAGGATAAGAGCGAAAGATGAAAACGCTTTACCCATTCCTTGAAGGCCCGAAACAGCGACAAGGGACACGACTACGCCCGCGGTGGACCAGGAAATCGAGCGCACTTGCGCAGCGCAGGCGTCCACGACCGAGGAGTTGCCGGAGAACGCGCGGAAGATGAGCGGGGCGGCAAGCATGTAGGGGACCACGACGACGGCGCAGACGGCGAGCGCCGTTTTCAGGCACCGCCCGATCGCCTCTTCAAGTTCTTTTTTATTACCCGCTCCCCAGAAGGTTCCCGACATGATCATGCAGGCGCTCCCGATCGCGTAACCGATCATCAGTACGCATTCTTCGATTCGTCCGACCACGATCCACGCGTTGAGCCGTACCGGGCCGAAGACGCCGATCACGCGGTTGAGAAACATGAACGAGAGGGAAACGACTAAAAGGGACAGAGCTTGCGGGAGTCCCACGCGAACGATTTCTACGGCCGCGTTCACGTTTTTCATAGATCCGTCGTTCTCGCGGCGTTTTTTCCCGAAACCGAAACGGTCCGCTTCTTTGGCGACCGAATAGAGGATGAAAACCGCGCTCAGTAGGGTTGCCGCCGAAGTCGCGATCGCCGCGCCCCAGACGCCCCATCCGAAGGCGAACATAAAGAGAGGATCCAGCAAGAGGTTGAGGACGGTGCCCAAGGTCATCGCGACGCCGTAAACGACAGTCTTTCCTTCTCCCATGAGGAGTCCCAGCAGCGCGAGTTCAAAAGCAAGGATGGCGTAGCCGGGTGCGGCTCCCAAGAGATACGCCTTGGCGGCCGCGCGTACGGCGCCGCCGACCGACGGGCCGGCGAACAGGGCGATGAGCGCGTCAGCTCCGACAAAGAAACCTACACCCATGGCGACCGCGCAGATCGCGCCGAGGCCCAGTGCCGCTCGCCCCGCGCGCTCGACGGCGCATTCGTCCTTCGCGCCGAGTGCCCGCGATACCAGCGACGCCGAGCCCGCCATGAGTCCGGAGCCGACGGCCAGGGCGAGGAGGTTCAGCGGTATGGTCAGCCCGACCCCGGTGACTAGGTCCGTCGATTGTCTATTCAGCATCGAGATGAATACGGTATCCGCCGCGCCGTACAAAAATGAAAGGAGATGCCCGGCGAATACGGGAGCGGCTAACATAAGCACGCCTTTATCGAACAATTTCATGATATTCCTCCGTGATGACGCCTATGGTACGCCGTTCACGGAAGAGCGTTTTGATCGTTCTTGCGGAATGCGCTATTTGATAATGAAACGAAAAAGTTGATCCGGAAGGTAATAAAGAGCGATATTAGCATATGAGATATTTTAAAATGGTCCAGCGCTTTCTCTTGGTATATTTCCCTGTTTGGGGAAAGGAGAAGCCAAGAAAAAGGGCTTTTTCGACGTTGATAAAGAAACTGCGGAATAAAAAAGAACTGTCGTATGATCCGGTGCGCGATATCCTGGATGCGGCGTTCGCTGAATCTCTGCTCAAGCTTCAACGAATAACAAACCGTTTGCTCCCAACTTACGCGAAAACCGTCTTGGGCGAAACAGAAAACAGGCAAAAGACTGAGGCCTTCCTTCTAGCGACCGGCTTGAAAAAGTTGAATCGCGACCTCAACGACTTTCGGTTCTCAGTCTTAAGCGAGACGATTATTCAAAATGAGGGGCGAGGTCTCCGCGAAATGGATTCCGCCTTCAGTAATGTATTGGCGATTTTCACCAATGATCTTTTTAAAGAATACAATAGAGGGTATGAAATAAACCTGAGGTTGGCGGATCTTTGTTCATTCGACTATGCTTCGTTCCTTGATCATTTTGTCGTCAACAAGGACAGTCCCGGGATCTATCATTTTTGTTACGGCAAATTGGCGTTGGAACATCTATTGGATCTCTTTTTCTTGACCAATGGATTGGAAATAGAAGACTCAGTTGAAACGGTTTTTGCGCTTTTCACCGATCAGGTGGCAATATCCGACTATGGTCAGGAAGACCTCTACAAAGATTTGGAATCTTTACGGAATCTGCTCTCCAGTGATTTTTCAAGCGATATGTTAGCGGACATCATCCGTTGCATCAAAGAAGATCCCGCTTGGGAAATGAAAACAACAAACTCAGGCGCCGATATTTTTGGAGATGCCGTTCGCGTTTTGACTGAAGACTATCAGCTTGAAAGGCGCGAGTTCCTCCGGAAACGGACAGAACAAGATTTTCTGATCCATCAAAAATCCTTATTCGGCGATAGGGAGTTATTGGCTTTGGGCGGCTATACTCAAGAGATCGGTACGCGCCTATTCAACGGCGGATTACCCGATTTTCTGTATATTCGGCCCTTAAGAATCGTAAAGAGTTTTATTGAATATTTTTTCCAACGCCAAGTATATCCGGCGCTCAATTCTTTTTTTTTGGAGGCGGAATTCGTGAATCCCGAGTCTAAAGTCACCCTGCGTGACGCGGCAGAGGAATTGGACGGATTGGCCAAGACTATTGTAAAATTTGAGGAAGATTTTGTGGGTGCCTCCTTCTCAAAGATCAATTCGATTATCGAAAGGGCCGCGAACGGGTTTATCGACCAAACAGCCAAGCAGAGGGCGAAAAGAACCATCGATGATATCAATGAAGAAGCGGATAGAATAATTCAGAGGTTTTTCTCACGCCTTGCCTTGTTGTACACATCCCTGATGAAAATTCAAATCGATATGAATGCGCGCAACCCGGTTTTGCTCCAAAATGCCGGAACCTTAAGCATATCCAAACCAGGAATGATTGCCGACTTGGGTAACTCGGTCGATTTATTGGAAAAGGTTCAGCGATTGCTGCGGATGTTCGCCGTTGACGTGGAAAAGGCAAAAGAAAACGCTCGCAGTTGGATTTAGGGCCGGCCTCAACAAAGAAGCCCCGCAACCTTCCGGCCCGGGGCTCTCACGTTAACAATGCTGATCCCAGGCGCATGGATGCGCCCAATGATGCGTGGAGTTTCGCTACCGCGAAACTCCGAACAAATAAATCGACAGGAGGTCGATTTATTTGTTCGCCCGCTCGATGAACGAACCGTCGCGGGTATCAAGCTTGATCTTGGTGCCGATGTCGCAGAAGAGGGGCACGTTGACGACGAAGCCGGTGTCCAGGGTGGCGGGTTTCGTCGTTTTGCCTGAAGTGTCGCCCTTGACGCCGGGCTCGCAGTAGGTGATGACGCGGTCGACGGAGATCGGGAGTTCGATGCCGACGGGTTTGCCTTCGTAGAAGGTGACTTCCACTTCGACGTCGTCGTCGGGAGTGATGTAGTTGACGTTATCGCCCATGTCGTCCTTGGAGATCTCGTACTGCTCGTACGAGGTCTGCTCCAGGAATACATAATTGTCGCCGTCGACGTAGGACAGCTTCATCTTGAGGTGATCCAGGTCTACATCGGCGAATTTTTCGCCGGCGTCCAGTCCGAGATCGGCCGTCTGGCCGGTCAGAAGGTTCTTGACGCGGAGCTTGGTGACAAGCGCGCCGCGGCCGCCTTTTTGGCCGAGCATGCGTTGGACGACCAGGATGTCGTTGCCGGATTTGAACACGACGCCGACTTTGAGTTGGGAAGTAACTAACATGATATCCTCTTGCGAATAAAGAATGCGCTTCGATAGCCGCTGAAGCGGCGGGTTCATATCTTACTCGAAGTCGCGTATAAAAGTCAGTAGCCCCCGCGCAAGGTTTCCCAGATCAAAAAGACTCTGCGACCAGGCCTCAAAACCCGTTTCCAGGCTCCCTTGCTTACGTTTTGGTTTTGAAAGGCGTTCAAGGAAGACGTCGAGCCCTTCGTCCGCTCCTTTTGCGTTGTTTGAGTCGATACGCCGGTCGTTGAAGGTGATAAACGCCCGTTCAATGGCGCTGAAGTCCTCCGAGCCGAAGAACGGACGCATTCGATCGATTAGAGCGCGTACTTTCACCAGTTGGTAGTCATCTTCCAATCGATATGCGTGCCAGAGGAAGGGTCTACCCGAAAGCGCCGCGCGCGCGAGCGATTCCTCGCCGCGAACTATCGCGAAATCCGAGGCCAAAATGACTTCATCCCAGGTTTCCTGAGTCAAGAAGGGGAGGGCGATCGCCGGGAATGGACGGTCCGCGCGCTTCCACGCGTCAAGAAACGGTTCGGAGCTTTTTCCCGCGGCGATGAGCGCCAGGAGAGGACGGTCCCGGTGAAAAGCGGCGAGGTCTTGTACGACAGGCTGGTAATCGCGCTCGTAACTGAAAATCGATACCCAAAACCGTTCCGGGGCGTCCGCCGGTATCGGGCCGGCCAAGACGCGGCTCTCGGCAGCGGCCGGAATGCCGGCGGCAATCGCGGCCAGCAGGTTTTGGCGGAGCCCCTCCTTGCGGTTTTCGTCACGGTAGGCATCCCGCAGGAACGCGAAACGCCGGTCTATGATGAGGCCGCCGGTTCCTTGGGCGAAGCCGGGTAGGAACATGGCTTTTTTAACTTTTGCCGACCGGGTCAGGGAGGGCGCTTTGTGCAGGTCGATCGCGTAGTCTTCGGCGGTCAGATATTCCAGATTCACGATAAGGCGATCGTCCGGATCATCCGGATCAAACAGAATTTCTTCGTACCAGTCGGGCCTTCCGCAGGCAAAACATTCGATGATGAACCGAGGTCGTTCCGCGCGGAATATACCGCTCGCTTCCGGGCCGCTCGCGACTGTCCAGCCTTCCGCGTATTGGACGGCGTGTCCGATTTTGATGGCGGGACAGAGCTTGCTAAACGCGACCAAGTCGTTCACGACAAGCCTGAGCCTGAGTTCCGGATCCAGCTCGGACAAGGCTTTCGCAAGGCGGTAGACGACGCCGATATCGCCGAAGTTATCGACTACTTTACACAGAATATCGATAATCAGATGTCACCTCTTAGGATTTTGCATAGTCAAATTTGTGGGGCCTGTCGGATAAAAATCGTCCCTCACTAGTCCTCGGCCGGTTCGGACCTTTGGTCCGCGGCCTGCGGGTTCGTTCGGGTCGATTTTTATCCGACACCCACACATATTCGCATCCAAAGCGCTGGATCTGCTGTGGGTAGAGTAAAGCGGCGTTATCAAATCGTGGCTAGTGGGGATATACTAGAAGGTATGAGTGTGTCGGTGGTGGTTAAGAGACAAGAGATTCCGTTTACGTATCGGGATTACGAATCCTGGCCGGACGATACCGATGGCGGAATTGTTCGCGGAATAATCGGTACGGATTCTCGGCGGTCCCATCAGCATTCGCTTTTCGGACCGCCCTCATCGCCAAACCTTATTTCTTCTTAAAGAAACAGACTTCGCAAATCTTGTCGCCTTTGGCGATGGTCTTTCCGAGCTCAAAGCCGAAGGTGTCAAAGGACGCGGCGATCTTGCGGTCACCGTCCATGGCGATGTCGCAGTAGAGGTCGATGTCCTCATCGGAGAAGCCTTGCTTCTGCCAAGCGCTCACGAGCGGGCAGTAGTGGAAATGGATGAGGAACTTTTCATCGGTGCGCTCGATGATTTCCATATCGAAGGACTTGAGGGTCAGCTCGCTTGAGAATACGTCGGAGAAGGCTTTGAGATCTTCGGCTTTTTTCATATTATTCTTGTAGGCGTTCAAGCCGTGGAAACAGCCGCAGCGGCCGACGGCTTTGCGGGCGACCGGCACGAGATCCATACCCGCCTTCTTCGCTTCATCCATGATCAGTCCCATCCAGGTCGCGCGGTGTTCAATCGCGCTCCTATTGATGTTGACTTTTTCGTTATCCGTAGTCAGGGGCTTGTTGTTGATCTTCGACATGCTTCGTCTCCTTCATAGTTTATCGAGCAGTATAATTGTCTCAAAATGATAATAATATCATAAAGCGACGTTACTACTATCCGGCCAATTCAAAAATCTGTCAATAGGATTGTATGTCGCTGAACACAAATCTAGTTTTATTAAAAAATATGCAATAATTCAGTATATAAATGCATAAAATATGAAAATAAAGTATATAAATGCATGTTTGTTTTTCCTGAATTATGTTGACATAATTTCAAAAGCGGAAAATAATGGGTAATCGATCTTGATGATAGTATCAATATGATACTTAGCTGACTTGTTCGGAGTTCTTTTTAATGATAGACAGTATCGAAAATGCGTATATCGAGATTTTGAAGGAAGAATTGATCCCCGCGCTCGGCTGCACTGAGCCTATCGCGATAGCCTATGCGGCTGCCAAGACACGCGAAACGCTGGGCTGTGAACCGTCCTCCATGGTTGTTCGCTGCAGCGGAAATATCATAAAGAACGCAAAGGCCGTGTATGTCCCCAATACCGGCGGTCTTAAAGGGATAGCGGCAAGCGCGATCGCGGGAATGATCGCGGGCGATTCATCCCTTGAAATGCGGGTTCTGGAGTATCTTACCGACGCCGATCGGGAACTCGTAACAAAGTTGCTATCCAGCGAGTTCTGTCGCGTGGAAAAGTTGGAAACGGACGCCGGGCTTCATCTCACGGTGGAGCTGAGTACCGCTTCGGGCGAGACCGCTCTTGTTGAGATCATTCATACCCACACCAATATCTCCCGCATTGAGAAGAATGGAGAACGTTTATTTTTCCGCGATTTCGCGGGTGTGGATTATACGAGTGCCCTCACGGATAGGAGCGTGCTCAATGTCGGCGACATTTATGATTTTGCCCGGACCGTGGAACTTGAGTCGATCGAAGGGCTCTTGGCTTTGCAGGTTGCGAATAACCGAGCTATCGCGGAAGAAGGTCTGCGCAACCGGCACGGTCTGAATGTCGGGAACGCGCTCCTGGAAGTCTACGGTGATTCGCTGTGGTCCAGGGTTCGCGCATACGCTGCAGCGGGTTCGGACGCCCGTATGAACGGGTGCAGCATGCCTGTTGTGGTCAATTCCGGCAGCGGAAACCAGGGGATGACAACCTCTCTGCCGGTGATCATGTACGCCGAGGCAAAAGCGGTGGATCTGGAAACCTTGTATCGTGCCCTGGTTCTTTCAAATTTGATTACCATCCATTTGAAGACGGGTATCGGGCGTCTTTCCGCCTACTGCGGAGCCATGAGCGCGTCGGCCGGCGCGGGCTGCGGCATTACCTTTTTGGCGGGGGGGACGCTGCGCCAGATCGAGGATTCCATAACCAACACGCTCGCCGACGTTTCCGGCATCGTCTGCGACGGCGCCAAGGCGTCCTGCGCCGCCAAGATCGCGACCGGCTTGGACGCCGCCATCATCGCCCACCACATGGCGATGAACGGAAGGGTTTACGAGTCGGACAGCGGGATCGTCAAGAAATCGATAGAGGAAACGGTTGCGGCCGTGGGTCGGCTTGGTCGGATCGGCATGCGGGAAACGGATAACGAAGTCCTGCGGATCATGCTCGCGCCGTAAGCGCGGGGCTACGGATAGTCAGTTCTCCCACAGCTCGTATGGGCGTGGGATTAAAGTTTTTCGGAGGGTCGAAATGATGAAGGGAAAGAAAGTTCTACTCGCGTTTGCCTTGATCGGCGGAGCGGTCTTCTCCTCGTTCGCGGGCGGCGCGAGCGATGGAAAAGAAATCAAAATCGCGGTCGCGGCTCCCATGACCGGCGATTTCGCGGAGTACGGCATAGGTTTCAAGAATGCCGTCCAATTAATGGCCGACGACTGGAACGCCAAGGGCGGCCTTCTGGGTAAGCAGATCAAGGTCATCGTGTACGACGACAAGAACAACGGCGAAGAAGGCGCGACCGTGGCGGAAAAAATCGTTTCCGATAAGGGCATCGTCGCCGTCATCGGTCACTTCGCCAGCGGCGTCTGTCTTGCCGCGGCGCCGAAATACCAGGAATCCGGAGTCCCCGAGATTTCCCCCTCCGCCTCGCATCCGAAGTATTCGGAAGTCGGCGACTATATTTTCCGCAACAACACGGTCATCAGCATTGAGTCCGCCGCGGGAGTCAACATCGCGCTCAATACGCTGCAGGCAAAAAATATCGGCATCCTCTCGGTTAAGACCGACTGGGGCACCTCGACCGCCGGCATCACGAAAAAAATCGTTGCCGATAAGGGCGGCAAGGTCGTGGCCCACGAAGAGCTTGTCGACGGCACGGTGGACTTCGCTCCCGCCATCTCAAAAATGCAGGCGGCCGGCGTTGACTGCGTCATCGTCGTCGCAATGTATAATGTGCTCGCGCCGTTCGCTTCCCAGTACAAAGCGGTGAATCCCGCCATCAAACTTGTGGGATTCTCCAACGCGTACTCCGAGCAGCTGATCGCCCTGGCCAAGGACTCCGCCGAGGGTATCCACTTCCCGGCCGCCTTCTTC
The DNA here is from genome assembly GCA_041666155.1 of Treponemataceae bacterium. Taxonomy (GTDB): domain Bacteria; phylum Spirochaetota; class Spirochaetia; order Treponematales; family Breznakiellaceae; genus SZUA-426. The sequence goes on along the minus strand of JBAYHM010000067.1, from coordinate 6,124 downwards.
CATTCAGGCGACGATCCGCAAGTTCGCAAGTTCGTGGACTCCTACAAGGCGAAGTACAACACCACCCCGTCCAGCCTCACGGCCCAGGCGTACGACAGCGCCGGAATCATCTTTGAGTCCATCAAGGCCGTCGGGAAAGCCGACCGGAAAGCCCTTCGCGACTATCTTTACAAGATCCAGTATCCCGGCGTAACCGGCATGACGTCGTTCAACAGCATCGGCGACGCCCAGAAGGTCTTCAATACCGTCACCATCAAAGGCGGGAAGTTCGTTCTCGTCAAATAAGCTCAAAGCTTGGAGCGACCGGCCCGGGGGCGAATCATCGCCGTCGGGCCGGTTTCGGGGGAACACATGGACATGGTACTGCAGCAGATAATTAACGGTTTGACTCTGGGGATAATCTACGCGCTGGTCGCCGTCGGCTATTCACTGGTTTTCGGCATATTGCGCCTGATAAATTTTTCCCATGGTTCGGTGTACGCTTTCGGCGCTCATATTTCCATGTTGTTCATCGGCTTCAATTTCGGCCTTGTGCCGGCGATAACCGCGAGCGTGGTGATAACAGGTCTCCTCGGTGTGTTCATCGATAAAACCGGACTTGAACCGCTGCGGAAAAAGAAATCAAAAGGCATTTCAGCGCTGATCACGACGATCGGCATTTCCTATATCATCCAGAATCTCCTGATGATTGTCTTCGGCAGTCAGACCAAGTTTTTCCCGAAACTCTTCGATTACGGCAATTTCACGGTTGCCGGTACCGTCGTCGGCATAAGGCAAATCGTCATCTTCGCGATCGCGCTTCTTTTGCTGGCCGTGCTCACCTTTGTAGTCAACCATACGAAAGTCGGCCTGGCGATGAAGGCGATTGAGCAGAACCAAAAGGCAGCCCACCTCATGGGTATCAACGTCAATTCAGTTATTACCTTTACCTTTTTTCTCGGCGGTTCTTCCGCCGCGATCGCCGGCACGCTTATCGCCGGTTATTACCAGATGGTCTACCCGGTCATGGGTTTCATGGTCGGTTTGAAGGCCTTCGCCGCGGCGGTGCTCGGCGGTATCGGTATCTTGTACGGTTCGATCATCGGCGGCCTTTTCATCGGGCTTTCCGAAACGTTCGCCGCCACCTATCTCGGCGGTTCCTACCGCGACGCCATCGCGTTCCTGATTCTCATCATCGTCCTTCTCTTCAAACCGTCCGGTCTCTTCGGCAAGAAGACCATCACAAAGGTGTAATGCGATGCGCAATACGTTAGGTGTTTTTTCGCGGGTCAGGTTATTCATCGATTCGCGTCGCGCGATCATGCTGCCCGTGGCCATCGCCGTATTATTGGTTCTCCCGCTGATCATCCAGTCGCAATATATCTTGCGGATCATGGTCATGATCGGGGTGTATTCGGTTCTCGCGCTTTCTTTGAATCTTGTCACCGGTTATACGGGCCAGGTGTCCCTCGGCCACGCCGCGTTCTACGCGATCGGGGCGTACACTTCGGCTCTGTTGAGTACGAAGTTGGGACTCAATTTTTTCGTGACCGCCCCCCTTGCCGCCGTGTTCGCGGGTATTTGCGGCCTGATGCTCGGCCTACCGACGCTGCGCCTGACCGGTTCCTACCTTTCCATCACCACCATGGGCTTCTGTGAAGTCGTCCGCATGGTGCTCCTCAATTGGGAATCCCTTACCAACGGTCCGCTGGGCATCCAGAAGATTCCCAAGCCGATGTTTTTCGGTACGCCGCTCAACTTGGCCAACCGAGGCCTCTACTACCTTATGCTGGCCATGGTCGGTATAACGGCCTACTGCATCCACGCGATAGTCCGGTCCAATACGGGCCGGGCGCTCACCGCCATCCGCGACGACGAGCTTGCCGCCACCATGATGGGCGTACGGGCGATGCGGCATAAAGTGCTCGCGTTCGTCGTGTCCGCCTTTTTCAGTGGCTTGGCCGGCGCGTTCTACGCCCACATGATCAACTACATCGATCCGAACACCTTCACCTTTGATACCTCCATCGTCATCCTCAGCATCGTCATCATGGGCGGCATGGGAACCATGACCGGTCCGTTCCTGGGCTCCGTACTCCTGATCTCGTTTCCCGAGATCCTGCGCTTCATGGCGGAATACCGCTTCGTCGTCTACGGCGCCATTTTGGTGATCATGATGCGTTTCCGGCCGCAAGGATTCCTCGGCGGCCAGCAGCTGACCTCTTACCGCCTGCCCAAGCATGTCGTACGCCCCGTGTCGGGAAGGGAGAACTAACATGTCCCTGTTGACGGTAAACAACATCACCAAGCGCTTCGACGGCTTGGTCGCGGTTGACGACGTATCGATACGGGTGGACGAAGGCGAGATCGTCAGCGTTATCGGTCCAAACGGAGCGGGGAAGACCACGTTCTTTAATATGCTCACCGGCATCTACCCGGTTACCACCGGAGAAATCATCTTTGACGGAAAGGCGCTGCACAATCTGACGCCGCAGGAGATCGTGGAACGGGGCATGGCCCGCACCTTTCAGAATCTCCGGTTGTTCGCGGACATGCGCGTCATTGAGAACGTCCTTCTCGGCTTTCACACCAAGGTCAAATACGGTTTCCTTGATACGCTGCTGCGTACGCCCCGCTACCGGAAGGAGGAGCGTGAACTTCACACGGAGGCCATCGAGATCCTCCGATCCATCGGCCTTGAATCCAAGATCGACAGCTACGCGACCAACCTCCCGTACGGCGACCAAAAGCGCTTGGAGATCGCCCGCGCCATCGCGACGAAGGCGCGGCTCCTTCTTTTGGATGAACCGGCCGCGGGAATGAATCCCCAGGAATCCGAGGAACTTTTACAGTTCATACAGTCGCTCAAGAAACGCGGCTATACGATCGTGCTTATCGAACACGATATGAGCGTCGTCATGAAGATTTCCGACCGCATTTACGTGCTGGACCACGGACGCCTCATCGCCGAAGGGACTCCGGAGCAGATCGGCAAGAACAAAGCGGTCATCGACGCGTATCTCGGCAAGGAAGAGGAATAAGGCGATGCTTAAAATCAAAGGGTTGAACACCTTCTACGGAAGCATCCACGCGCTCAAGGGCATAGACCTGGAAGTGAAGCAGGGAGAGATAGTCACGCTGATCGGCAGCAACGGCGCCGGAAAGAGCACGACGCTCAACAGCGTCACAGGGCTGGTCAAGGCGACAAGCGGAACCATCTTCTATAAAGACGAGAGCATCGCGAATATCGCGCCGTATGAAATCGTGAAGAAAGGCATCAGCCTTTCTCCGGAAGGCCGGGAAGTGTTTCCCGCCCTTACGGTGGCGCAGAATCTTGCGCTCGGCGCTTTTACGCGAACGGAAAAGAAGGAAATAAGCGCAACCCTGGAATGGGTGTACAGCCTCTTTCCACGTCTCCGGGAGCGGTACAAACAGACCGCGGGAACCCTGTCCGGGGGCGAACAGCAGATGCTCACCATCGGCCGTTCCCTTATGTCGAAACCGCAGCTTCTGATGTTGGACGAGCCGTCTCTCGGCCTGGCGCCGAATATCGTCCAACAGATTTTTGAGCTGATCAAAACCATCAATTCCCAGGGGATCACCATCCTTCTGGTGGAACAGAACGCGAATATGGCGCTCAAGATCGCCAACCGCGGCTACGTCCTGGAAACGGGGCGAGTCAAACTGAGCGACGACGCGAAGAAGCTAAGCGTGAATGATGAAGTCCGCAAGGCGTACCTGGGCAGCATAGAGTAAGGAGAAATCGTGAAAAAAATCATCAACCATCCGAACGCGGTCGTTTCGGAAATGTTGGAAGGCTTCGTGAAAGCGAATCCCGCGCTTGAGTATTTTCCCGGCGTGGAAGTGATTGCCAGAAAAAATAAGGAAACCAAGGTCGGCCTGGTATCCGGCGGCGGTTCCGGCCACGAACCGGCGCACGCCGGTTACGTTGGTACGGGCATGCTCGACGCGGCGGTCGCCGGCAACGTATTTGCCTCCCCCTCGTCGGACCGTGTGCTCAAGGGCATCCAGGAAGCGAACGCCGGTAAGGGCGTGCTCCTTATCATCAAGAATTATTCGGGCGATATAATGAATTTCGATCTCGCGCGGGAACTCGCGGAGATGGAAGGCATTCAGGTCGAGTCGGTCATCGTGAAGGACGACGTCGCCGTCAAGGACAGTACCTACTCCACCGGCCGGCGCGGAATAGCAGGGACGGTGTTTGTGCACAAGATCGCGGGCGCCAAAGCACAGAGCGGCGCCGAGCTCGCGGAAGTGAAACGCGTCGCCGAAAAGACCGTCGCCAACGTGCGCAGCATGGGCATGGCGATGAGCCCCTGCATCCTGCCCGGCGTCGGTAAGGCCGGCTTCGTTCTCGGCGAAAACGAGATAGAGATCGGAATGGGGATTCACGGCGAGCCGGGCGTGGAGCGCACAACCGTAAAGACGGCGGCGGAACTCGCCGCTATCCTATGCGGCAAGATCATGGCCGACTACGATTTCTCAAAGAGTTGCGTCGCCGTGATGGTTAACGGTCTTGGCGCGACCCCTCTCATGGAGCTGTACATCCTCTACAACGAGGTTGAGAAAATTCTTTCAGGCGCGGGGATAAAGATCCATCGGGTATTTGTCGGCAACTACATGACTTCCCTGGAAATGTCGGGCTGCTCGGTAACGCTTCTCAAACTGGACGATGAATTGAAAGCGCTCTTGGACGCGCCCTGCGATACGCCCGCCTTAAAAATCGGGGAGAAAAAATAGATGCAAATCACTTCCAAGCAATATATGGATTACATCGCGGTCGTTACCAAGAAAATTGAAGCGAGCAAGGACTACGTTTCCCAGCTTGACGCGATTACCGGAGACGGCGACCACTGGGCGAACATGAACATGGGCTTCCAGAAACTGGTTGAAAGCCGCGCGGAGCTTGAAGCCCTCCCGCTCGGAGATCTTTTTAAAAAAATCGGGATGCTCATCATGAGTACCGTGGGCGGCTCGTCGGGCGTCCTCTACGGGAGCGCGTATATCGGCGCAGCCAAGACCATCGGCTCGGCGCAGGTCATGGACATCAATCTCCTCTGCGCCGTATTGGACGCGAAGTTGACCGCCATCATGGCGCGCGGAAACGCCAAGCCCGGTTTCAAAACCATGATCGATGCCCTAGCTCCGGCCGTGGCGAACCTCAAGGCCGCCCTCGAGTCCGGAGCCGATGAGAAAACGGCGCTCACGGCGATGAAGAAGGGCGCGGTCGCCGGTATGGAGAGCACAAAGGCTATGGAAGCCGTCAAAGGACGCGCGACCTACCAAGCGAACAAAGGCGTCGGCCATCTGGACCCGGGTGCCGTCACCATGTGCTACCAACTTGAAACGCTCGCCGATTGCCTCGGCGCCTGAGCTTGGGTATTATGAGTCGCCTGTAGGCTGCTCATTGTGAAAGGCGGAGGCTGACGAATGTTTTTGGCGGAGATTCGGGATACGGCATCGAAATTCGCGGCTACCATATCCCAGATCCTCGACGTAGACGTCATGATCATCGATCGGACCTATGTCCGCGTCGCGGATACCTTCCGCTACGTCAACGATCCGCCCGCGCTCCGCGACGATTCGGTAACCGGCCGGGCCATCACTTCAGGCAAGGTGATCGTCGTCAGCGACAAGCAAAAGTTCGAAGTCTGCAAAAGCTGTTCGGATCTGGTCGAATGCTGCATCGCCCAAATTATCGCGGTGCCGATTTTCTATGAAGAAACAGTCGTCGGCGCCATCGATCTTCTTGTCCCGTTCGGCAAGCAAAGCCCGGTTTTTGAAAATTTGGAATTGTCCATCGATTTTTTGGAACGGATGGCGGATCTTCTGAGTTCCAAGCTGCGCAATATCGACGATTACAATAAGCTGGACGTCATCAAAAAAGAACGTGAAATCCTTCTGGATTTCATCGAGGAAGCGTTGGTCTACACCAATGAGATGGGCGAGATCATTCATTGGAACAACCAGTTTGCCAAACTGTTCAATGTAGATTCCGCCAACGTCGGAAGGCGGATAGATAAGGTGCTCGATCATCCGATGATCCTCGGCGCCGTGCTGAATCCCCGTTCGTTTTCCAATCAGGAGTTCAATTACTCGGATCGCAACGTCGGTTTCCGCGGCT
>JBAYHM010000066.1:0-17159 GCA_041666155.1 Treponemataceae bacterium | reverse complement strand
TTGCGGCTTCGGAGGTGATCATGATTACGGGAAGTTTAGAGTACTCAGGTCTGGCTCGTAGTTTTTTCACCAAGTCGATACCGTTCATCATCGGCATGTTCCAATCGAGTAGAACAAGATCGACCTTGTTAGTTTCGATTATCCGAAGCGCTTCAGCTCCGTCCCCTGCTTCAAAACAGGACGCGCCGGTAAAACGTGGGTGTTGGGTAATCGCGTTTTTTACGATGTTGCGCATTATTCTTGAGTCGTCCACGACTAAAACATTCATAGCCATTCAGTATAACGGAAAGGGGACTCGGAACCAAGATCCCTACGTGCTATCTTCTCTACTATGCGTACAGCTTTTCCGATTCTTTTTTGCCTCGTCGTTCTGTCTCTTTTATCCTGTTCTCGTTCTCCCTCCAAGGCGCCCATTGTGTCTGTTGAGCAAGCGCCGATTCCGATGTCCCGACTCACTGTTCAAGCGATCTCGATCAGCGGTTCGCCGATGTTGATCTCCGCCGGTGAACGCCGGTCTTTGGAAGTCGGTTCCCCGGTACGTCTTGGCGACGTCGTATCCACGGACGCTTCCTCCTGGGTTGAATTGGCCGTCGGCGAGTCTCCCGACCCGGCCTCGTCTTCCATCGCCATTATTCGGCTTCTGCCGGGAACTACTTTTTCGCTTCGGCGCTTGAGCGATCTATTGGATGCCGACGAGCCGCGCATCGTGGAACTCGGTGTCGATGAGGGATCCATTACGGTCAAGGTCGGCAAACAGTCCGGGCGAAACGAGTTTTTCGTCGTGTCGCCGAAATCCGCCCTTTCCGTTCGCGGTACCGCGTTTGCGTTTGAGGAACACGCCGATTTTTCTCGTATCGCGGTGCGTCAAGGCTCGGTCGCCGTACTGCCGAAAGGGCCGCTCTTGTCAGGTCTTATCGATGGCCGCACGGCAAACCCGGTCGCGGGAGCGGTCGTTCGTACCGCGTTTGCCTTCGCGCCGACTGTTCGCGCGGGGCAGGAATTCAGTCTGGGAACGGCGGCAATGGAAGCAAGCGAAGCCGCTTACGGAGCGCTCCTGGTGGCGGCTGAGCGTGCTCAATCCGACAATATCGTCCTTGAAGAAGTGGAGGATCCGACGTCCGTTATCGCTTCAGCGGGTTCGGATGCGGAACGGAAATTGCGCGCGGCATTATCCGCGTATCGTTCCGCCGCGATTTCTTCCGCGTCCAAGACTCTCTCCATCCTTGATTCGATGCGAAATCCGACGCTCGGGTATGAGCCTTATACGGTTTCCTCACCCGTAGAGCGGGCGGAAGCGCCATCCGCTCCGCGCGCGATTCTGTGGGTGAAAAAAGTGAGCGGTCGTCCGATTTTCGACGCGCTGACCAGAGTGGGAGCTTATGTGGTCGGGATGGATTCCGGCGGCTTTGTATTCGTTTTGGACGCGGCCGGCGAACTCAAATGGTCGTCCAAGCTCGGCTCCCTTGCCCTTACCGCCTTCGGTCAGTCGCTTGCCGTGGCGTCGGCGACCGAGGTTCTCGTGCTTGACGGAGAAACGGGAAGAGAAAGCGGCCGTTTCTCGTTTGGATTTCCCGCCGCCTCGTCGTATGCAAAGCCTATTTCGGTTCCCCAGGGACTAGCGGTCGCCACTATCCGGGGAATCACGCTATTGCGCGCCGAGAATGCGTCGTTTATCAAGGAAATACTCGTTGAGGGCGGCGTTGTCTCTCCCCCGGTGCTCGTCGAGCGGGAATTGGCGTGCGTTACCGGCGCCGGTTCTCTGGTCTTCGTCGATCCCTCAGCGGGGACATCGTCGGCGCCGATTCCCTTGTCGCTCGGCGCGTCGCCGTTCTCTCCACGCTACCGTGGCGGGATAGTCGCGGTCGCGGATCGATCCGGACGAGTCATTGTCGTTTCGGTCTCGGAACGCCGGGTTTTATGGACGCGCGACTTAGGCGTCCGACTCGGTTCCGAGCTTGAAATCGGAGATGGCCGGGTATTCGCCTGGGGCGCCGATAAAACCCTCAGAATGATTTCAATTTCCGACGGTTCCGACGCCGTGCCGCCGATCCCCGACGTAGCCTCTCCTCCGCTTCTTTCCGGCGGCGTTCTCTACTGGGGCGATTCCTCCGGCTCGCTCGTCATCGCGGACGCGTCAACAGGCAGGGTGAGAAAACGGCTGCCCATCGCCGAAGCGAGTTCCGTCAGGCCCATCATGGTCGCCGGAGTACTCTATGCGGGGACTTCCGGAGGAAAGATAGTGAAGGTCGATCTTTCGCGTTAGTTACGCCGACTCCTCCTCTGCCGCCGCCTGGGCATAGTCTCCTATCGCTTCCTCGTTCGCCGCTCCCGGCGGTACCATCGGGTAGACGTTTGCGTGGGCGTCCACCGGGACGCGGACGACGGAGGGACCCTTAGCCGCTAACAACGTGCGCAGCGTTTCTTTCGGATTATCAACCAAGGAAAGGTCCACCGACGGGATACCGAAACCCGCGGCGATCAGGGCAAAATCGGGCTTTGACGGATAATCGCAGGCGATGAAATTTTCCTTATAGAAAAGTTCCTGCTGCTGCCTGACCATGCCGAGTCCGCCGTTGTCCATCACCAACACGGTGACATTCGCCCCCGTCTCCGCAAGCGTGGCAAGTTCCTGGATGTTCATCAGAAGACTGCCGTCCCCGCTGACGCACACAACTCGTTGACCGGGGGAGGCAAGGGCAGCGCCGATCGCGGCCGGGAGTCCGAAACCCATTGTTCCCAGCCCTCCGGAGGTAAGGAAGCTCCGGGGCGATCGTACCTTCATGGCTTGCGCCGCCCACATCTGGTGCTGTCCGACGTCCGTCGCTATGATCGCGTCCGCGGGGAGCAGATCGGAAACTTCAGCCAGAAATCGCGCGGGGTGCCCTTCTTCCGCGTCGCGTGGGCCTGTTTCTTCCGCTTTGAGCTCCGCGATCCGCTTTAACCACTTTTCGCGATGTCGGCTTCCACAAACCGTCGTGAGGGCCTGACACGCTTGGCCCGCGTCCGAGACCAGGCCGATGAACGGTTGTTTGAGCTTCCCGATTTCCGCCGGGTCTATATCGATATGGACTACGCGGGCGCGCGGGGCGAAGAGCGCGATTTTACCGGTTGCCCGGTCGTCGAAACGCGCGCCGACGGCGATGAGCAAGTCGCATTCGGCAATGGCCCTGTTCGCGGTCCGTGTCCCGTGCATTCCGAGCATGCCCAGGTACAGCGGATCGTCTGGCGGGAAGGCTCCCAGCGCCAAAAGGGTCGTCGTCACCGGAATGCCTTCTTTCCGCGCCAAAGTCGTCAGCGCGGCCGCTGAATCAGGTCGCGCCGCGCATCCGGCACCCGCGTAGATAACCGGCCGCTGTGCATCGGCGATTTCCTTCGCGATGCGCATGATAGTATCCGGGTCGCTTTCCGGCAGCGCGGGACAACAGCTGGTTTCCGGCCAGGCGTCGAAAACGCACTTCTCCATTTGGACGTCTTTGGGGACATCGACAACAACGGGACCGGGGCGTCCGGATCTCGCTATCATGAAGGCGCGGGGAAGTTCGATCAAGAGTTCCGCGGCCGACTGCACCATCACGCTGTGTTTCGTGATGGGTATCGACAATCCGTAGGTGTCTATTTCTTGGAACGCGTCCGTTCCTATCAGCGCCCGCGCGACTTGGCCGGTGATCGCGACGATGGGGATGGAATCCAATTTAGCATCCGCGATCGCGGTGAGAAGATTCGTCACTCCCGGTCCGCTGGTGGCGAAGCATACGGCGGTCTCCCCGGTTCGCCTCGCGATTCCCTGCGCGATGAAGCCGGCTGCCTGCTCGTGACGGGCAAGCACGTGTCGTATGGAGCTTCCCGCCAGCGCGTCGTATAACGGCAGATTCGCGCCGCCGGGGATACCCGCCACTATTTTGATGCCTTCCCGTTCCAATATGCCGATGATGATTTGCGCGCCGCTTAATTCCATCGTAATCCTCCGTATTTGCGCTGAAAATAAAAAAGCCCCCTTCGGCATACGCCGAAGGGGGCCAGTTTTCACTACCCGATCGTCTACGACGTATACCACGCCCAGCCTTCTCGTACTACGAGTAGTACAAGGGCGGAAATGATAATTGCCGATAGAACGATGATGGAATGAATACGCGCCTGGGAATAATTATGCATATCAGCTATGTTCTCGCGTATTCCTTGCATGATTATGCAAAGATAATGCTTCCATATATGTTAGTCAAGGATAATTCGATAAGATCGACCCAAAAACGACGAATGTAATTATGTTTATTGTCTGAATAATAAAAACCGGATAGAATATGAGTTGAAAGGAAATAATTACCAGCTATGAATAAAACGAAGATAAAACAAAAAACAATTGTGTCGCAGGTCATGGAACGCATTCGGGAATATATTTCATCGGGAAAGATGAAACCGGGCGACAAACTACCGACGGAAGCCGATCTGTCCGAGATGTTCGGTGTCGGTCGGTCCTCTATCCGCGAGGCGATAAAAGTTTTTAATTATTTGGGAGTTTTTGAATCACAGACTAAGAAAGGAACCCGTCTATGCGATCATTCCAGAATTTCTTCTGAAGCGCTTACCTGGTCCTTCCTGTTGGGCAATAAAGAGCTCGGTGATCTGCTCGACCTCAGAAAAGCCATTGAACAGGAGTGTTGGCTGATCCTGCTTTCTTACAAAGCAGCTGATCCTGCTTATTTTGCTGAAATGATTCATAGGCTGCGGGAAAAAATCGCGATCATGGATGTCTCGTATAAAAAGAATGACGCTGAAGCTTTATCCGAGGCTGATTATGATTTCCACTTGGCGGTAGTGGAATCGACGCGTAACCATCAGTTTTTAGTTCTTTTTCAGACCTTAGGGTCATTCACCCGCGAAGAAATCTTCAAGGCGAACAAATTGCGGAAACGCAGCCGGGTCTTGATCACCGAGCATGAAGAACTTGTCGATGCTTTAGCCGCCGGAAATCGCGAAAGCCTGTTCGAACTGTTTCGTATCCATATCGATAACGCAAAAAAGAGAATCGAAACACTCAATCAATAAGCGCTAAAAAACTTGACAGCCTGTTCATACTGATTCATATTTATCAGACAATACGAGTATACTACTAAAAATGTCTTATGTGGTTTTTTGCAATGAGGATCGTATGGTCCTTAATATAAGGGGGATTTGATGAAGAGACTCGGTGGTTTTGTTGTAAAAGCCGTAATGATTTCTCTAGCAATGTTGGCGGTCGGCGGCGTCGTATTCGCGGGCGGTCAAGGCGATGCGGGTACGGCTAAGGCTGAAAAAGTTGTTTTCAAGCTTGCGCACGTGTACGCTCCCGATCATCCTTGGGACCAAGGCGCTAAATTAGCCGCAAAGATCGTAAAAGAAAAAACAAACGGAAGGATTGAAATCCAGGTTTTCCCCTCATCCCAATTGGGTACCGAAGAACAGATCACCGAAGGCGTGATCTTCGGTTCCATCCCCATGGCTGTTTCCGGCGCCGGTCAGATCGGCAATCTGTTCAAGCCGATCTATATCTGCGAAATGCCGTACACGTTCCGCGACAATAATCATGTATTGTTGTTCACCAAGAGCGATGTCGCCAAGCAAATGTTCAACGACCTGGAAAAAGAATACGGGATCAAGGTTGTCAGCGCTTCTTCCTACGGAGTCAGGCAGCTGACCTCGAACAAACCGGTCAACACTCCCGCCGATCTGAAAGGGTTCAAACTCCGCGTTCCGGAGCAGATGATCACCATGGAATACGCAAAGGCGATGGGCGCCGATCCTACTCCCGTCGCGTTCGCTGAAGCGTACATGGCGCTGCAGCAGGGAGTCGTGAACGGACTTGAAAACCCGATGTCCGGCATCCAGAACATGAAATTCTACGAAGTTCAGAAATACATCAATCTTACGGCCCATGTTACTAATGTCTGCTTCTTCCTCATGAACGGGAAACTCTTCAACCAAATGGATGCCGCCAGTCAGAAAATCTTATTGGACGCGTTCGACGAAGGCTCTAAGAAGATCGTGCAGTTGCTCAACGACGACGACAAAAATCTGGGCGAATTCTTTAAAAGCAAAGGCTTGACCATCAATCAGCCCGATATCGACTCTTTCAAGAAAGCTACGGCTGATATGCCGGTCAAGTTCCGCAAGTGGTGGATCCGCTACGGCGAAGATCTCCACAAGCGAATTCAGGACATGAAGTAATTTTGCTTTGAGCTGATTACGGCTTTACTCATAAATAGGCGCTTTCTTCAACTCGGAGAAAGCGCCTTCATATCCAAACCTTAGAGGATTCTATGCTGAAGAAAATCTACAACGCGTTTGAGGAATATTTTGCCTGCGCGCTTTTCTTGCTGATTTTTCTCTTAATGGTGGTGGGAGTGATCCTTCGCTATTTCTTTAGCATTTCTTTCGCCTGGAATATTGAACTGTCGCGTTACAGTTTCGTCTGGCTTACTTTCGTCGGGGCTTCATACGCGAGAAAGGATGATACCCATATTAAAATCGATCTTTTCTATAATTTGCTGCGGAAGAGAATCCCGAATTGGCTTCATGTCTTTTTCTGGGTTTCAATAAAAGTGTTGATTATCGGATATCTGCTTCTCCTGGTGTACCTTTCGATCAACCTCTCGGTCAAGTCTTGGCGCTTCAGGTCGCAAGCTATGCAAATTTCGCAATCGTATCTTTACATTTCCGTCGCGCTCGGTTCGCTCATGTTCGTCGGCCGCGAAATTGTCGACACAATTAAAAAAATGCGAAGCGGTAATTATTAAGGGGGCCGAACATGATGGTAGTAGGGATGGTTATTGGTTTTTTCTTATTGCTCGCCTTCGGGCTTCCAATCGCGTTTGCGTTAGGCATCCCATCGGTGGCGTACGTTCTGATCGACGGACGGATTCCCGATTTCGCCGCAGTGCAGACAATGGTCGGTGGCGCGAATTCCTATCCGCTTTTAGCGATACCGTTCTTCATCTTTGCCGGAAATCTGATGAACGTCAGCGGCGTGACCGCGCGCATCTTCGATTTCTCCAGCAAGTGGGTCGGCCATATTAAAGGCGGGCTTGGCCACGTGAATGTGCTAGCCAGCATCATCTTTGCAGGAATGTCCGGCACCGCGGTCGCCGATGCGGGCGGGCTCGGTCTTATTGAGATCAAAGCGATGCGGGACGCGGGGTACGACGACGATTTGACCCTAGGGATTACCGCCGCGTCTTCGGTTATCGGGCCGATCATTCCGCCGAGCATGGTCGCGGTCATCTACGCGGTAGTCGCTTCCGCTTCTGTCGGCCGGCTTCTTGCCGCGGGAATAATACCCGGCCTCCTGATGGGTTTCTGCCTCATGGTCATGGTGTATTTTGTTGCCCATAAATACAAATGTCCTATTGAAAAGAAATCCACGCTCAAAGAAAAACTGATAGCTTTCAAGACCGCGTTCGGGTCTCTGCTTACTCCGCTCATCATCCTTGGGGGAATATTCTCAGGCATCTTTACCCCGACTGAAGCGGCAGGCATCGCTTGTGCCTACGCTGCATTTCTTGGAATCGTAATTTACAAGGAAATGGACTTCAAGTTTTTTATGAGCGCAGTCAAAAGCGCGGCACTCTCTACGATACAGCTCATGTTCATCGTTGTTTCGGCGACTCTATTCGCGTGGATACTCGCGAAGGAGCAGATTCCGCAGCTTGTGGCGAATTTCCTTCTCTCAAATGTAAGCAACTACTATTTACTGCTTTTGATAATCAATGTGATCCTTCTCGTTGTCGGCTGCTTTATGGAAACGGTGGCATCGATTAATATTTTGGTCCCGGTTTTTTTGCCGCTTATTCTGCAGATGGGGATCGATCCGGTGCATTTCGGGGTCATGATGATCTTGAACCTTGTTATCGGTGTGATTACTCCGCCTTTCGGTACAGTCTTATTTGTGTTGAGCAGTGTCGCGAAAGTACCCGTGGACAGGGTTGCGAAAGCAACTTCCCGTTTCTACCTACCGTTGTTGGTTTCGCTTGCGCTAGTTGCGCTCATACCGCAGCTTACACTCTTTTTGCCGAATCTGATTTTTGGTGTCGCAAAATAAGGAACATAAAAGAATGAAAGCATTGATGAAAACCAAAGCGGGTTTCGGAAATATCGAAATCCGCGATATGCCTGAGCCTGTTCCCGGCCCCGGTGAAGTTCTTATCGAGGTAAAGGCGGCCGGAATCTGCGGGACCGATATCCACATCTACCACGATACGTTTAAATCGAACCCGCCGGTGATTCTCGGCCATGAATACTCAGGCGTAGTGAAAGGCGTCGGCGCGGGCGTCACGGAGTTCGCTGCGGGAGACCGCGTCACTTCGGAAACCGCCGCCAAAGTATGCGGTGTGTGCCGCTATTGCCGGACCGGAAGTTACAATCTCTGTCCCGAGCGAAAAGGTCTGGGCTATGGTGTCGACGGCGTATTTGCCAAATATTGCGTCGTCAACAAAAGTATCGTGCACCGCCTTCCCGATTCCGTGGATTTTCGGCAGGGCGCGATGTGCGAACCGCTTTCCTGCGCCGTTCACGGTGTGATTGAGCAGATGGGAGTCAGCGCCGGAGATGTTGTCGTGGTGCTCGGACCCGGCGCCATCGGACTCTTGGCCGCTCAAGTCGCAATGGCGGAAGGCGGAACAGTGTACGTACTCGGTTTGGATGCCGATGCCGCTAAATTCCCGATCGCGGAGAAATTGGGGTGCAGGACGATCAATATTTCTAAATACGACGCCGCTCAGACCATCCGCGAAGCTACGGGCGGATACGGCGCCGATGTCGTGCTTGAGTGTTCGGGCGCGGGCCCCGCTGCTAGGCTCGGATTCCAATTGGCGCGGAAGCAGGCGAAATACTGCCAGATGGGCTTGTTCGGAAAATCGATCGAAATCGACTTGGAACAAATCGCCTATAAAGAATTAAAAGTTTCCGGTTTCATTTCACAGAAGTACTCCGCGTGGAAAACAGCCCTACGCCTGCTCGAAGAAAAGAAGGTGAACCTTGAACCGCTCATTTCCCAGGAACTTCCGCTGACCGATTGGATGGAAGGATTCGAGAGTAAGGAAAAAGGTTCGGTTTTAAAGACTCTCCTGTATCCGATCGATTGACCTGGGTCTTTCTCGATCCAGAACGGGTCACGGGGCTGCGGCGTTTTTAGCGGCTTCAGTTATAAGCGCGCGCCAGATCACGTCGTGTACGCGGATGGCTTCCAAGGCTGCCGCTTCGTCGCCTTTTTTCAAAGCGTCCACCAAGGCGCCATGAGCTTCCAGCCCATGGCCGGGTTGCATTGTCGGAGCCAGAAGTTCAATGACGAACGCGTACAGATTCTGCACCAGCAGGTTTTTTGTCGCGCGGCCCATTACGGCGTGGAAGGCCACGTCGTAGGGGCGGGCTTTTTCATTATCGTTCGGGTAGGTTTCTATGCACTTCTTTAGGGCGAGATACGCGTCTTCCAGTTCTTTGGAGGACTCGGCATCCAGGTGCTGGAGGAGCAGCGATACTACTCCGGTTTCCACCATGATGCGAAGTTCAACTAATTCGGCAATGTCCGATTGAGAAACGAGCATGCGGAACATGAGGGGATCGAAAAGCTTTTTGTTCGCCGTCGTCGCAACGTAGGTGCCGTAGCCTCGGCGGATGTCGATCACGCCGAAGGCGGACAGAATTTTCATGGCTTCGCGGATGGACCCGCGCCCGACGTGGAGCATATCCGCCAATTCGCCTTCGCTCGGGATGAGGTCTCCCGGTTTCAGCTTTCGTTGGACGAGTGAGGTCCGTATCGCGTCGACGACTTGTTCGACTGCCGTGGAGCGGGGCTCCGTTGCCTCAAAAATATCGTTGCTTTCCATAATTTTGCCTTAGTGTACGCATAAGGGCCCGCGGCATCAATACCGCGGGCTTAAAGTCGTGTTTATACGTACTCGGGACGCATCGGTGAAAAGCACTCGATTATTTCGGAATCCTCGATCACTTCCGATCCGTGGGCTTCGCTTGAATCGAAAATATAGCCGTCGCCGGGTCCGACGAGGATCGAATCGCCGTTTGCCTTGAAGAATCGGATTTTCCCTTTGACTACGAACCCGTTTTGGATC
Source organism: Treponemataceae bacterium (assembly GCA_041666155.1). Lineage (GTDB taxonomy): Bacteria > Spirochaetota > Spirochaetia > Treponematales > Breznakiellaceae > SZUA-426. The sequence goes on along the minus strand of JBAYHM010000066.1, from coordinate 7,062 downwards.
GCGACGTGGTCGTGTAGCGGAAGACCGGTTCCCGCCTTCAGGTAAAAATAGCAGAGCATGTTTTCGTCGTTGTACGACATGGTGACCCGCTCTATGCCGGGGCGCATGGATACGCGCTTTCCGCTTGCGAGATGGGATAGGTAGACCTTATTTTCCAATTTTAAGCCTCCGTTCCTTGACCGCGCTCTCAAGTTTTTTCCAGCCGTCGGTGAACATCGTGCGGAACAGGACCACCGGTCCGAAGTCCGCGAATTCTTCTGGTTTTAAGCCGTCTTCCGCATACGCGCGGCGAAAGTCGGGGATCTCTTCAAGGCCCTTGATCACGTAGTCGGGGACGGGGTTGTCCATACGCCACACGACCGGGGGATCCTGCTGTATGAGATCTCCGGCGCCGCCTTTCCAGTTGATGGTTACGTGCAGGTCCCCACCGACCATTTCGGTGAAGTGGTGGAGACCCCTAGCGCCGCCGCCGAGCAGGATTCCCGGATAATCGCGTTCTTTCATGATCCGATATTGCTTGCGCGCAACCGCCAGTCCCGCCTGGAAGAGCAGATCGGTCGAGAATCCGGCCGGTGCGACGCTTTTCAGATAGTCGTCGAAGATGCCCGAAATGTGAGTAACGTAATAAGCCGCGTCGATTTTATGTTTGGCGCTAACCTTCTTGTATAGTTCGCAGGCGGCGATTGCTTGGGAGATGCCCATTATTTCCGTCGCTATGACCGGAATATTTTCCGCAAGAAGTTCACCGATTGCCTCAAGTCCCACTTTCGTCGCGGGGATTTTCGCGATGATATTCGGCGATATCTTCCGGTTCTCGTGCGCGTCTTTCACGATAGCGGCCGGGTTGTCTTCCCTGAACGGCGATATCTGGATTGAAACCCAGCCAAGTTTTCCGTTCGATTTTTTGTAGACGTCCATAAACGGTCCAGCAAGCCGCGCGACCGCCTCTCTCTGGACGGAGGCTGCCGCATCCGCGTCGGAAGGGTAGCGGGCGATCGCGGTATCGATATCGCGCTCGACGATATCGTGCTCTTCCGGATGGCTGTACATCTTCGCCGTGTGGGTGGGATTCGTCGTGCATGCGACGGCGCCCGACTCGATCGCGGCTTTCGTTTCGGAGGCGGTTGGGTTGTTGATCCAAAGCCGCGTCGGACTTTGGGCATGGACTCTCTGGAAATACGCGTCGTTCATAAACAGCTCCATTGTTATTTATTGAAAATCAGATTAGGAAGCCAGGTGGCCAGCGGAGGGAAAATAGTCACAAGGGCGAGAGCGACAAGCAGCGGGATGTAGTAAGGGATCGTCGCTTTCACTACACGCTCAACCGGCACCTTGCTGATGACGCTCACCATGTACAGACTCATGCCCACCGGCGGAGTCAACAAGCCGATCATGAGGTTGAATACGACCACCAGACCCAGGTGCACCGGATCTACGCCGGCCGAGGTGAGCGCCGGCGCGAGGATCGGTGTAAGGATCATGATGGCGGCGATCGGTTCCAGGATCATACCCGCGATGAGAAGGATGACGTTGGCCAAGCCCAGGAGCAGGAGCGGATTCTTGGTGAGTCCGAGCAAGCCCGAGGTAATCAACTGAGGCAATCGCATGATGGTCATGACGTAGGCGAAGAGGGCCGCGGCGGCGACTATGAACATGATGGTCGCGGTCGAGCGGACGGTCTCTTTGCACATTTTCACGATGTCTTTCAGCTTCAATTCCCGGTATACCACGACGCCCAGAAACAGCGCGTAAAAGACGGTGATCGCGGCGACTTCCGTCGGGCTGAAAAAGCCTAAGAGAAGGCCGCTCAGCATGAACACCGGGGTCAGCGCCGCGGGAAACGCGTCTATTGCCAAGCGGAACGCTTGGCGGCCGGTAAGCCGTTCGGTGTCCCGCGGATAATTCTTTTTTCGTGCGATGATCGCGACCATGATCATCAGGGCTATAGCTATTAGGATACCGGGGACAACGCCGGAGATCAGAAGCCTTACGCCTGACACTTCCGCCACCGATCCGTAGATGATGAGGGGTATGCTCGGCGGGAAGATTGGACCGATGGTCGCCGACGCGATGGTGATGGCCGCCGCGTCCTCCATCGCGTAACCTTGTTCCTTCATCGCCTTGATTTCGATGTTTCCGAGGCCCCCGACGTCCGCCAAGGCGGCGCCCGAGATGCCTGAAAAAATAAGGCTGGCAAGAATGTTCACCTGCGCGAGTCCGCCGCGAAATCCTCCTACCAGGATGCGGGCCAGGGAGAAGAGGCGGTTGGTGATGCCGGAGGTATTCATCAAGTTCGCTGCCAGTATGAACATTGGTACGGCCAACAGCGGAAACGAATTGAGCTGGTTGATCATACGGTGCGCGACGAGGTTTAAGGGCACGTTGCCGAGCAGCACGAAGGGGATGGACGCGAGCGCCATCGACACGGCGATGGGAATACCCGCGACGCAGAGGATGATGAAAAATCCGATAACGAGGAAACCGCTCATTTAGAGCCTCCCTTTTTGTTCATTGCGGAGAGCTGGTTGAGGGCGGCCGAGAATACGGCAAGAGTGAATAAGAGGACTCCAATCAAAACGGGTACTAGAAGGATCGCGTTCGGCAGTCCGGTCCCGGACATGGTCATATCGCCCGTTTTTTTGGTTAACATCCATCCGCTATAGAGAAAAAAGCCCGCGAAGACGAACGTCGCGAAAAGAGAAAAGAAACGGAATACGTTTCCAACGGCTAAAGGAAGCAGATTGACGACGAAATCGACCTTGACTTGAAGCTTTTCCCGTTCAAGGAGCGGCAACGCTAAAAAAACCATAAGGATGTGCAGGAGTCGAGCTGATTCCTCAAGCCACGCGGGGCCGATGCTGAATACATTTCTCAATACAACCTGCAAGAGCAGCGCGCAGGCGAGCGCCACTAATAACGCGGTCGTTAAAAAGTCGCAGACTTTGTCGACGCGGCGGAGGAAGGCTTCCATGCGGGTAAACTCCTATCGTAACGGATACGAGCGGCACGGGCTGACCGAGGTCGTCCCGCGCCGTCGAAATAATAGAGCTTCTTAATTAATCGCGCGGATTTGCTTGTAAATGTCGCCGTATTTCGCGCCGAACTTCTTGTCGATATCGGCGTTGACCTTGGCGCGGATTTCATCAAGTAGGAGTCCGTCCTTCACCGTGATGATCTTCATGCCTTTATCAGCGACGGCTTTGTAGTCGGAAGCTTCAAGGTCGCGCGTCATCTTGGTCGCGATTTTGGAAACTTCGGCGGCCGCCTCGTCGAGCGCCTTGCGCTGCGACGCGGAAAGCTTTTTATACACCGATTCGTTGACGACTACCGCTTCGGCGCCGAGGATGTGGTTGGTAACCATCAGGTGGCTTTGTATTTCGTAGAGTTTCGCGTTGTTGATCGTGTTGACGGGATTTTCTTGCCCGTTCACGACGCCGGTCGCGATCGCGGTGGGGAGTTCCGCAAAGTTGAGCGGAACGGCGACGGCGCCCATGCCTTCTACGGCCGCGGTGTAGATCGGGAAGGGAATTGAGCGGATCTTGAGGCCGGCAAGGTCCTTGACGCCGTAGATCGCTTTGTTGGCGGTGAGGTCCCGCGCGCCGAAGTAGAAATTGTACAAGACGCGAACGCCGCGTTTTTCGATCAGCTTTTTGTTGAGTTCCTTCATGACCGGCGAATCGAGGGCAACCGTCTTCATGAGATGTTCGACGTCCCGGTACATGAAGGGAGTGTCGAGCGCGTTGAAATCGTCTAGGAGCGATCCGATTCCCGCCATCGTATTGTGGTGCAGAGCGACGGATCCGGTGGATACCGCCTCAGCCTGTTCCTGCAGTCCTCCGAGCTGGGACGCGGGGTACACTTCAATCTTGACCGTCCCACCTGATTTTTCCGCGACAAGTTTCGCGAGCAGGTCGGCTTGCAGTCCGGCGACGCTTGAGGTGGGATTCATGTGAGCGTATCGAAGCACGACAGGCGCGTCTTTGCTCGATTTGGTTTCGCTTGAACCTCCGGCGAATGCCATGCCGCCGAACGCCAAACACAGGGCCGCGATCACGATAGTCTTCTTCATGTTCTTCTCCTTTTTCAACCTTCACACCGGCAATGCCGGAAGAATCGCTATTTGAGCCCGGCAGCCGCGGCGACTATAACGTCGACGGACATCCCGTACTTATCCAGGAGCGCTTCGCTCTCTCCCGATTCCGGCCATCGGTCCAGGCCAAGCCGCTTCACCGGACCAATCGCGCGTTCCGCCGCGACGGCCGCGACGGCGCTCCCCAGTCCGCCGTTCACGTGGTGGTCCTCGACCGTTATCGCCCTTTCGCATTCGTTAATAATTTTCGCGACCGTCTCCGTGTCGAAGGGACGAAGGCTTGATACTTCGACTACCGTCGCGCCGATGCCTTTCTTCTTTAATTCTTCCGCCGCCCGCAGGCAACGTCCGAGGGTGAAGCCGTACGAAAAGATCACGACATCTTTTCCTTCCGATGCCAGAATCTTCGCCTTGCCCGGAACGAACGGCTCGGTATCGGGATGGATTTTTTCTTCTTGGCCGTTTCCCACGCGGATATACACAACGCCCGGAATATCCGCTGCCGCGACGACTGCTTTTCTCGTCTGCGCGCCGTCGGCGGGCATAAGGATGGTCACGCCGGTGATGGAACTTAAAATACCTAAGTCTTCATAGAACTGATGCGTAACGCCCTCGCGTCCGCCGCCGAACATTCCGCCGTTGGCTCCCACTAGCTTAACGTTCAAGCCCGGGTACGCGCAAAACGTCCGCACCTGTTCGCAGGCGCGCATCGTCAGGAATCCCGCGTACGAAATGACGTACGGCATGAGACCCGAGCACGCCAGGCCCGAAGCGAACGCGACGCCGTTTTGTTCGGCGATGCCGACTTCGAACAGACGATCGGAATACTGTTCTTTGAAAGGATCGGCGCGCATGATTTTGAGCGAGTCGCAGGAAACAAGGACAACGTCGGTACGTTTTCCCGCAAGCTCCAGGATTCCGTCGCGGAATCCCAGCCGGGTACCATCGATTATTTTAGCCATGCTAGTCACCCAATTCCTTTACGGCCTGCGCGTATTCGGCGTCGGTGAAGACGCGTTTATGCCAGGTATTGTCGCCGATCATGAAGGAAACGCCTTGGCCTTTGACCGTTTTCGCTACAATCGCCGTCGGCGTCGGAGCAACGGCGGCGGTTTCGAGCGCGCCCACGATCTCTTCCATCCGGTGTCCGTCGATTTCGATCACGTTCCATCCGAACGCCTTCAGCTTCGGGACGATCGGTTCCAGACCGCTGACGTCGGTTACTTTCCCACCGCTCTGCATGCCGTTGTTGTCGACTATAAGCACCAATCTACCGGGATTCAGTTTTGAAGAAGCCATGAGAGCTTCCCAGACGATTCCTTCCTGCAGTTCTCCGTCACCCGTGAGCACGAAGGTCCGGTAGCTCCGGCCTTGATACTTGGCCGCGCTCGCAATGCCGAGGCCGATTGAAAGACCGTTGCCGAGGGATCCCGCCGTCGCGTCGATTCCGGGTGTCTTGTTCATATCCGGGTGTCCCTGAAGTTTTGAGTCGATCATGCGGAGACTGGGAAGGATGTCCGGAGAAAAGTAGCCGCGACGGGCAAGAGCCGCGTACAGGATGGGACACGCGTGTCCTTTTGACAAAATGAACCGATCCCGGTCCGCCCAACGGGGATCTTCCGGGTGTACGTTCATAACGCCGAAATACAGCGCCGCGACGATATCCGCGCTGGACATGCTCGGGCTCGGGTGTCCGTCTTTGGATTGATACACCATCTCGACAACGTCCCGTCGTATCTTGCGAGCTCTGTCCCTCAAATAAGAAGGATCTTTCGATTGAGTCATCATTTGAGACCTTTCACCAGTTCCTTGAACGCGTCCACTCCCAGGCGTGGACTTGAGAGGACGATCTTTCCGGTTTCTCTTGCCAGGGTTTCTTCCATCCGCGCCATCGATCCTTGAGCGAGTACGATGAGGTCGGCTTCTTTCGCGACGGCCAGGGCTTTTTCCAATATCAGGCGGTCATGAGTCGCCGCGTCTCCCTCGGTTATAGCCGCGAAGGCGCCCTCGGCTAAGGCCCGGATGATTTTCACCGATTTGCCCGCTTCCTTGGCACGAAGCTCCAGCAGGTCGGCCGTCGGTTTGAGCGTGGTAGGCAAGGTCGCGATGACCGCGATTGTCTTGCCTTCCGCGACCGCTTTGCGCGCCATCGCGTCATCGATGCGGAGGATCGGCACAGTCACGAAGGGTTTGGCGAGTTCCACCACGTCACCGATTGAGGAACACGTATTGAGAATCGCGCAAGCGCCTGAGTCAACGGCGGCACGGTAGTAGGAAAGGAGTCGGGCGGAAATCTGCGGCGTTACTCCCCCCGCGGCGATCACGTCGGCGATGAGGCTATCGTCCAAAATATTAATGATGCCGTATTCGGGCATCCGCTCTTTAAGCATTTTGCGCAGGGGATCGACCAACGCCGCTCCCGTATAAATCGCCGCTATCTTCTTCATAATATAAACTCCCGTTGACGTGCTAGTCACACGTATGACGTATCATATCATGGGTTTTAAAATACGCAACAAAATTCGATTGGGTGCGAAATGTATTGATTTCAAAATACAAAGAGATACAGTCATGAATGGGTTAACTAGTAATATCGTCCTCAAGTTCAGAAGTAGACTTATTCAACAAAAATGTTTTTTACGGTCTCTCTTTCCGGCCTAGACGTTTGGTCTCTTAGCAATTAGGGCTTTTCGTGATATTGAAGGAAAGAGAGAACAACCTATTTTCTCGTTGTTTTCCATGGGGTTGGAACTGCTATGAAACAAGGACTCAAACGCGACAAATCAGCTTGGATGCTCGAGGCGCTTTTAATTGCGCTTATCATCGTTATCGGTTTCTCTTCTTGTGATTCTGCCTTCGGTTTCAATTTGCAGGGGTATGCCGTGTTGGATCAGGACCTGGAACTTTCTTGGAAACACACGGCATCTTATGCTTTTATGGATGATCCCCTGGGATATTGGAAATCTCCTCTT
>JBAYHM010000065.1:0-17314 GCA_041666155.1 Treponemataceae bacterium | reverse complement strand
GGAAATCGATGAAGCTTTGATCAAAGCCCGACCTGCGCGAAGATTGAAGCCGATATCGGCTTTATCGCCTGTTACGAGGAAAACCGCGCCGTCTCCCGCCTTTCGGAACATCCCCGAAAGAACGAAGCGTGCCTGATCGACCAATTTATCGAAAGGATTCGGCTGATCCGGCTTGGAAAGAGCCCAATCGGTCCAGCACTCGATGTAACCGACCGCCAAAGCAGGAGTCGTTGCCGCCGGATCGAGCGTTTTGGCGAAAACGGCAATATCGTCGATCACGGTTTTGCTCGCTCGGATCGACACGTACGAGATCAAATCCGCTTCGTTGAACAAGTCAATGTTCCGCTCGTTCTCCAAGCGTGAAATCCTACCGAGCGTCTCGCGTTCGGCCGAAAGAAGTGAGCGAAATCCTTCGTCGATTCGACCGTAATACACGGCGGAACGGTATCCCCGCTCTCCGGCATCGACAAAAGCCTTCGGCGCCGTCGCCACCGCGCTCCGATAATTTCCACGGCGGGCGGATTCCGCGGTATAGGCGACGATCGTCTCTTCGTCGGGGTTGGCCGACATCGAACGTTCCCACGACGCGAAGGCCTGATCGATCCATTTTCCTCGGACCGCCTCGTATGAGGCAAGATCAAGCGCTTGCGCTGAAATGAAATCCGTGGGCGAGAACCCCTTCTTGGGGATCATCTTTCCGTATGAGAAGCTTGTCGCGGTAGCTTTAAGAGAAACAACCCGCTTCTCGGCATTAACCGCGGCGCTGGAGAAAGCGAAAGAGCTTCCACCCGAAATGACGGCGATCCGACCGTTTTCCAGTTCCGTTACACGGGCGGAACGCATGGGGCGATACGGGATTCGCAGCTCGGAAGTACCACGCCCCAAAGACACGGTAGCGCGCAGCGTTTCCTCTCCGCCGACAAACAGAACGATAAAGCGGATTTCCGAGTCGTCGGTAAGCCGCACATTGATCCCATCGTCTATTAGCGATATTGAAGCGGGCTTTATCGCCTGCGTTTTACCGTCGCGAATGGAAATAAGACCGTCCGACTCGGAAAGGCGAAATTCCATTCCGCCGAAATAAAGACTGAGCGGCCCCGACAAGGAACGAGCAGCCTTACCGAGCGCATCGGAAGCTTCGCGCGCGTATTTACCCGTCACGGCGATAGAGCCGACGTTGAAGGTAAAACCCGTATTGCGCGAAAACTGAACGAGCACCAGCGACAGAGCGACGGAAACATATACGACAACGACCACCAGGCCGCGGCGGAAGACGTGACTTTTCATTGTTCATAGGATACCGGGCGTTACGTTTTATTTCAACTTCTGGATTCGCAACCGATCATATAATATGTCCCTAAGCCGCAAAACGTCTATTTTCTCCTTGATCGTCGTCGCGCTCGCAACGCTTTCGTCCGTTTTTCTATCATGCGCAGGGACACCGCCCTCTCGTTCGGAGGTCCCAATCGCAAAGGCCCCGATCGAAGCGGCTCCGCCGGCGGCCCCGAAACCAGTAGAAAAAGTCCCGGAAAGACCGCCGACAAAAGACGAAATCCTAGCGGGAGCGGCAAAGCTCCTCTTTTCCGGCGATATAGCTGGTGCGTTGGTTCTGCTCGACAAGATAGCCCCAACGGTTGCTTCGGATCCAGGCGTCGCGTTGTTGAAAGCATCCATACTCAATTCCGCCGGTAAAACCGATCAAGCGCGCGCCATCGCGCAGGAAGCGGTGAAACTCGACCCGAAAAACGCGGAAGCCCTGTATGTATTAGCGACCGTGGAAGGAAACGCGGGAAAAGAAAAAGAGCAAAAGGATATCCTGGAAAAGGCTATTGCCGCGGATCCGCGCCACGCTCCCGCCCTCGCCGCGCTGGGAAATCTTGCCTTGCGCACAAAAGCGACAAAATTCGCGGAAAACTACTTTGATAGAAGCCTTGCCGGCGATCCTAAGAACAGAGAGGCTCTCATCGGCAAAGCGCGCGCGCGCCGCCGGATGGACGATCCGAAGAACGCGGAAGCGGCCCTCATAGACGCAATGAAAGCCTACCCCGACTGGGCAACTCCTCGCGTCGAACGCGCCCGTCTGTATCGCGAAGCCGGGTTTCCGGCGAACGCCCTGACAGACTTGGACGAGGCGAAACGGCTCGATCCGAACGATTATTGGATAGCCATCGAACGGGGCATCATCTTACTTGATCTGTTGAAAAAAACAGAAGCTCTTCTGGAATTCGATCGAGCGGCGGCAATCGAACCAAATCACTTTCTTTCCTACGCGTACAGCTCCGGCCTCAGAGACGATTTGGGCGAATGGGAAGCGGCGGAACGCGATTACGCGAAATTGGCCGCGTTGAAAAGCGATTATTTCTACGCGTTCGAAGCCCTGGGAGTATTGCGCATCAGGGATGGACGCTGGGCCCAAGCAGGGGAAGCCTTTGTCGAGGCATTCAAACGGGCTCCGAACCGGGCGCACTACGCCCTGCTTGTTTCCCTATCCTGGATGCGATCGGGCAAAATGAAAGACGTGCGCCCCTTTCTCTCAAAAGTGCTGCCGGCCGTAAAACGGGACACGATTGAATATTATATTCTACGACTTTACCACGACCAATCGGGTGATACCGACATCGCCGTACGCATCGATGCCGAACAGAATCGGGACAAACGTGCTAGAATGCTGTATTACCTTGCGCAGTATTACGCGGCGCGCGGTAACGACACTCTCGCGCAGCGCTTCCATCTGCAGGTACGCGAGCTGGATCGGCGCGGTATAATCGAGTGGCGATTGAACGAATGGGCGCTTGAGGCCTACAAGATCAAGGGGTGACGTGTGGAGTGTCTCTCCGCCTACGCGCGACTCGTTTCCGCGCTGGACGCGGCCTGTGATTCCGATCCTTTAAAAAGGGTTCTCGTCCAACCGCATGATGATCCCGATCACGACGCGGTAGCTTCCGCGTTCGGATTGGCACGATTATTGTCGCGCTCCGGTTTTGCCCCGCACATTCGCCATCGAGGGCGCGTGCGTAGCCATTCGCTCATGGCGATGGTTTCAGAGCTTGAAATTCCTTTGGAACGCGTTCATTGCGAAGGCGCCGAAAAAATCGAGGATTGTCCGTGTATAATCCTCGACGGTAGCCCAACGTACTCGAATGCTAAGCCGCTTGGGTCTCCTTTGCTCGGTGTCATCGACCATCACCCGAATCCGGGGCTGATCGAGTGCCCTTTTGTCGATAACCGGGTCAGCTACGGGGCATGCGCCTCCATCGTGTCCGATTATTGGAAAGAGTCAGGCTGGGAACCCGACAGGGCGTGCGCGACAGCGCTTCTCATGGGTATCCAAATGGATACTGATTTCCTTTCCCGCAGAGTAAGCCCCGCCGATTTGGACGCTCACCGTCGCCTTTTTTTCAACGCCGACTGGGAATTCAGCACAAGCGTCATGAAAGGGTCACTTTCAATCGACGACCTGCCCGCGTTACGACTCGCCGCGCAAGAAGCCAGGATTGAAGGTGGCATTTTTTTTACCGTCATTCCCCTAGACTGTACGCAAGAAGTGATTTCCATCATGGCGGACTTCTTTCTCCGATTGAAGGAAATCGCGTTGACCGTTATAGTCGAGGCCGGCGGCGGCCGCTACCATGTTTCCGTACGGAGTAAAACGTCGGAGCTTTCGGCGGCCGCTATCGTACGCCGAGCGCTTATCGGCATCGGTCGAGGCGGCGGCCACGACCACATGGCAGGCGGCGTTATAGAACCCGGGCTCTACCCCGGCGAGGAAAGTCTCCTCGTCCGCTTTGTAGATGCCGTGGAAGCCGCCCAGGAGAATCAATGAACGGAACTGTAGAACACCTTGTCCTGGGCGAAAGGGAATTCGTGATCGTCGGGACGGCGCACGTATCAAGAGAAAGCGTTGAGGAAGTCGCCCGCGTCATCCGAGAGGAAACACCGGATCGCGTGTGCGTTGAAATCGACGAAGGTCGATTCCGCTCCATGCGGGACAACGCGGCCTGGGAACGGCTGGACATCGTAAAAGTAATAAAGGAAGGAAAAGGATTCCTCCTCATCGCGAACCTGATTCTTTCAAGCTTTCAACGTCGTCTCGGGGAAGGCCTCGGCGTCAAGCCGGGCGACGAGATGAAGCGGGCAGTGGAACTTGCCGAAGAAATGGCAATACCGTACTCTTTCTGCGACCGCGAAGTCTCAACGACTCTGAAGCGGGCCTGGGCTCGTTGCGGTTTCTGGAGCAAAAGCAAGCTCATTTCCGCCTTGCTGTCCAGTGCGCTTAGCACCGAAAAGCTGGAAGAGAGCCAGATAGAGGCGCTCAAAGATAAAAACGAGCTTGAAGGCATGATGAACGAGCTTGCCGATTATCTGCCAAAAGTCAAGGAAACGCTTATCGACGAGAGGGATAGATACCTTGCCACTCGCATTTTCCAAAGCCAAGGCAAGAAGACAGTATCCGTAATCGGCGCGGGCCACCTGGAAGGCGTGAAAACTCATCTAGTGAAATTGACCGCGGGAGAACTTTCTACCGATCTCTCCGAATTGGACCGCGTTCCGGAGCCTTCTGTTTTCTCAAAGGCCGCCGGATGGCTCATTCCAGCCCTTATCGTTGCCCTCATCGTTTTCGGTTTCTTCCACGCGGGCGCGAAAGTGAGCATCTCCATGCTCCTCCACTGGGCAGTCATCAACGGTTCACTCGCGGCTCTTGGCTCCGCCATCGCGTTCGGCCACCCACTCACTATCCTCGTTTCGTTTTTCGGCGCTCCGATCGCCACAATCAATCCATTCGTCGGCGTCGGGCTCTTCGCGGGCGTTGCCGAAGCGAGCCTGCGAAAGCCGCGGGTTTGTGACGTGGAAAACATTTCCACCGACATCACCAGCCTGAAAGGTTTCTACGGCAACCGCATCACCCGTGCGCTTTTGGTGTTCTTCCTTTCCTCAATCGGCGGCATGATCGGCAATTTCATTTCAATACCGTATATCACCAGTTTGATCGCTAAATAATCGCAGCGCAATCGATTTCAACGGAGGATTGGCAACTATGACGGACAAAAAATTGAGTGGAAAAGTCGCGTGGGTCACCGGTTCCGGACGGGGCATCGGAAAGGAAATCGCTTCTCACTTAGCCTCATGCGGCGCTGACGTCGTAATACACGGCTCGTCAATGGGCTCCCCCAAAGCCTTCGCCGAAGGGGAATCCCTTGACGCGGTAGCGGCTGGCATCGCGCGCCAATACGGCGTGCGCGCAATGGTCGCGGTTGCGGACCTCACAAAACCCGAAGCGGTCAAATCGGCTGCGGACGCCATCCGGGCGAAATTCGGCAAAATCGATATTCTGGTCAACAACGCGGGTGGAGACATCGGTTCAAAGGGCGTAACGGCCCCGAACGCTGGGAAACCGGCCGGGAACGACCCCGTCAACATTTCGGTAGAAGACTTCAACGTAATCCTTAACCGGAATCTGCACACCTGCGTGTACGCCTGCCGCGAAGTAGCCCCTGAGATGATAGAGCGGAAAGAAGGCTGGATCGTCAACATAGGCAGCATCGCGGGTTTGGCCGGCCTCCCCGGTTCCGCTATCTACTGCACAGCGAAAGCGGCAGTCCACGAATACACCCGCTGCCTCGCGGCCATGCTTCGCCCTTACGGAGTCTATGCGAACGTCGTCGCCCCTGGAGATACCGTCACCGAACGATTCAAAGCCAGCCGCCCAATGGATGAAAACCGAATGCAGACCGAAGGTTCCCTCGAACGCTACGGGTGGCCAATAGAAATCGCGAAAACCGTCGAATTCCTCGTTACTGACGCCTCCAGTTACATCACCGGACAAGTGATACGAGTGGATGGCGGCAAACAGCTCTGGCCGGCATAAGACTTCAGCGCCCCTCTGTGTTACTCTGTGACCTCTGTGGTTTAAATTCTTAAGAATCCTAACCACAGAGGACACGGAGGTACACAGAGGAATACGAAAACAAGAAAACATTCTTTCTTCCCTCTGTGTTACTCTGTGTCCTCCGTGGTTTATTATTCCGAAGCTAAAAAAACTACTGTTGTCCCAAGAAAACACAAGCACAACCTAAAATCCATCCATATCCTCAACTGGAGGTTTTCATGGAGTTGGATAATATTAGCGCGGAAATAATCGAAGCTGCATTCAGGGTTCACACGGCTCTCGGTCCCGGTTTATTGGAAAGCGCCTACGAAGCGTGTTTAACTTACGAGCTGCAACAACAAGGGCTATTCGTTGAAAGGCAAAAAGAGCTGTCGCTCATCTACAACGGTGTCACCATCGATGTAGGCTATCGCCTTGATTTGTTAGTAAACGACACAATTATTCTTGAACTCAAAGCAGTGGAAAAATTCCACCCCGTTCATCAAGCTCAATTACTTTCGTACCTTAAGCTCAGCGGCAAAAAACTCGGTCTTCTCTTGAACTTCAACGTCATCCACATGAAAGACGGCATCAAACGAATGGTGAACGGTTTATAAAACTTTTTTCTTCCCTTTGCGTTACTCTGCATACCTCTGCGGTTAATACATTCTAAGAATTTAAACCACGGAGGACGCAGAGGTACGCAGAGGAATATAAGAAATAAAAATCTTCTTTCCTTATCTTCCCTCTGCGTTACTCTGCGCCCTTCGCGGTTGAATTTCTTCTATTCTCAACAGCAAACGCTAAAAAAAGCCCGACCATGCCGGCCGGGCTTCTCTTGACGCCTTACAGCGAATTACCAGCGGTAGCCGGAATCGCGCTCGCGGCGGGGTTTGTCCATCGCTTCGTTCACTTTGAGCATGCGGCCGTCGAGTTCCTGGCCGTTGGTGCCGGTGATGGCGGCGCGAGCCTCATCGTCGGTGCTCATTTCCACGAAGCCGAAGCCCTTGGAGTTACCGGTGTCGCGGTCGATGATGATCTTCGCGGATTCGACGTTGCCGTACGCGGAGAAAAGGTTGCGGAGGTTGTCTTCGGAGGTGTGGTAGCTGAGGTTACCGACGTAGAGTTTCTTGGCCATGTTGTGGCTTCCTTCGTTTACGGCTGCGCCGCAAACATTCACGTTCCGCCTATCCAGGATAGACGACGAGCGGAGAGACGGACGATACGTGCAGTTTTTTTCCAGGAAGTTAACGCAGCCGAGTCGGTTTTCTTGAAATAAATCCACGGGATGGACCTTTCCAGGAACTTCGAAAGGGGATAGACGACAGGAAAGAACGGTTCGATCTCTTGAGTTTCTCGCACTCTACCAAGACTATACTTTTGATTTCCAAAATATGCAAGTAGGAAAAAATGGGGGACGCCAATTTCTTTACGCGAAAGCTTTTGTCAGACGCGTCCCCCGCCGCGCACACGGTTGCGCGGCCCCCCAAAGCCAACAAGACGGTTCAGGGCATAAAAGAGGCCCGACCTAACGGCCGGGCCTCATGCTTTCCTATATTGGATTACCAGCGGTAACCGGCATCGCGGTCGCGGCGGGGTTTGTCCATCGCTTCGTTCACGCGGAGCTGGCGGCCATCTAACTCGTGACCGTTGGTTCCGGCGATGGCGGCGCTCGCCTCTTCATCAGTGCTCATCTCGACGAAGCCGAAGCCCTTGGAGCTGCCGCTGTCGCGGTCGAACACGATTTTGGCGGACATGACGTTACCGTACGCAGAAAAAAGATTGCGGAGTCCGTCCTCGGAGGTGTTGTAGGAAAGGTTGCCGACATAGAGTTTCTTGGCCATCGAAAAAAGTCCTTCTCCCGGAAATGCGTCCAGGCGCGCTATTTTCACACCTATATAAAATAGATGTTTCCAGCCTCCCGAACCGGGAAGCGATGGATACGAACATAGAGCGGAATGAATGCTTTAAACTCGGAAAAAGGCGAAAGAAGTAGTTTCAGTGTGATGATCACGGTCTCGCGCGACGACGAAGCGTCATATTTCCATTGGCTATTCAAATGATTCTCGCTCGAATAGTAGCGTAGCGCATAGCTTGCGGGCGGTCAAGTCTTTTCCTTCAAATCTTTAAAAAGGAGGGTAATGGCCGCGCGTAAATCGACTACTGATGACCAGTTATCGCTGTTTTCCCGTTCGCTCTTCTCCGCACGAGGACCAAGAAAACGATCAAAGCCGAGGCCTCGGGCCGCTTTGATGCGCGCGCTCAAACGCCGGATGGGTCGGAGTTCTCCAGCCAAGCTCAATTCGCCCGCAGAGGCAAGAAGGGAAGGCACGGGAAGACCGGTTCGCGCTGAATAGAGCGCAGCCGCCAAGGGCAGTTCGACACCGACTTCGGATATTCGAATCCCGCCCGCAACGTTCACGTACAGGTCGTGATCGGACAGCCTGACTTTGAGGTGTTTTTCCAATACCGCTGCCACACGAGACACTCGGGCCGCGTCCACCCGGTCGGAAAATACCCGACTCATCGCGCCTTTTGCTGGTACGGCAAGCGCCTGAATCTCAACCATCAACACCCGGGATCCTTCCAGTACGGCAGCCACGGCGATCCCCGGAGGCAACTCACCTTCACGCCGCACCAAAAAAAGACTAGATGGGTCCTCCACAGCGGTGAGCCCCTTATCGCCCATAGTGAAAATACCAATCTCGTCCACCGAACCGAAGCGGTTCTTGGCCGCGCGCAGGAACCGACAGTCTGCGTCGTTCTGTTCAAAATAGAGAACCGTGTCGACCATGTGCTCAAGGGTTTTCGGACCGGCTATAACGCCTTCCTTGGTGACGTGCGCAACCAAAAAAAGCGCCGCGTCGCGTTCCTTCACCCAGGAAATGAGTTCGTGAGAACAATATTTCATTTGGTTAACGGTTCCCGGAACAAGGCCTACTTCCGGTGTGTAGAGCGTCTGTACGGAATCGACAATGATGAGCACGGGTTTGACCGCTTCAAGAACCCGCTCAACTTCTTCAAGACGGCCCGAGCAGAAAAGTTCGACCCGTTCTCCGGTGATGCCCAGCCGATCCGCCCGCATGCGGATCTGCCCGGCGGATTCCTCGCCGGAAATGTAGAGAACGCGCCCCTTGGTGCCGCAGGCAGCGGCAACTTGCAAAAGCAGCGTAGACTTGCCGATGCCCGGCTCGCCGCCGACCAGAACGGAGGAGCGTTTCATGATGCCGCCGCCGAGCACGCGGTCAAGCTCGCCCAGCCCACTGGTGATACGCGAGCCTTCGTGCGGATCCACCGAGGACAGCGGCAGGGAATGCATAGCCGCGGCGGTACTTTTCGCCACCCCGCGACCGAGCGATGAGGTCCCCGGAACGGAAACCGCGGTTTCAGCAAGCGTGTTCCACTCGCCGCATTCGGGACAGCGGCCGAGCCATTTCGGTTCCTCGTGAGCGCAGGCGGAGCACCGGAACAGAACGGTTTTTTGTTTCTTCATGTATTCTCGGAGTATACGAATAACCAGAGTACGCGCAAGAGCGAAGCGCTATTATCAGTCCGCCTTTTCCGCGTCGCCGCTGGAGAGATTTTATCGATTTCCCACGCGCACATTGCCGGGAACCTCGGATTTTAGAAGAAAACGATTAGGAACTACGCCGACCGTAAACGCGGTTTCCATCTACCGACTTAACGCGTGTGGCGCTTTCAGGTAAACTCTCTTCCTAACTACAGGAGATTACCATGCCTCGTTCTCTTTCCCGTTCTCTTTATGTTGTCTTCGCCCTCACGGCCGCGACCGTCGTTTTCGGCGCCCCCGCTTTAGGCGCTAAACCAATCCGAGTAGGCCTCATGGCCGACTTTACCGGGCTCCCCTTCCTTGTCGCCGAAAAAGAAGGACTGTTCACATCTGAAGGCGTAAGCGTCGAATTTAAAATTTTCAGAAGCGCCGTGGAACGTGACGCGGCGCTTCAGGCGGGCGCCCTTGACGGCTGCAACGCGGACGTCATCGCCGCAATCGCAAACCGCAATGGAGGCTACAACCTTCAGATTGTGTCTTCCGCATTGAATCGATTCTCACTCATCGCCGGGCCTGCCATCGTCGCGAAAGCTAAAAAAGCGGGACGGGTACCGACTGTCGCGGACCTCGCGGGCACTTCCGTAGGCCTTTCGTCGAACACCGTCATCGAATACGTAGTGGACACCCTCATGACCGGAGCTAAAGTCGCGAGCTACAAGAAAACCGATGTCGCGCGTATCCCCGTTCGGATGGAGCTTCTCCTTCAGGGAAAACTGGACGCCGCATCACTGCCCCTGCCTTTTGACGAGCTGGCGGTCGCGGGCGGCTGCCGTATCGTCGCGGATTCGGTCTCCGCGGGCTTGGACCCGGATCTTTTCATGTTCTACCGTACCGATCTTGAGGCGCGAAAGGACTCCTACCGCGCGTTCTGGCGAGCGATAGACGCAGCTCGCACCCGCATCACCGCGAGTCCCGACAAATATAGAAGCCTCCTATCGGATCGGCTCGGTTTTTCCGAAGAACAAGGGCGCGCAGTCGCCTTTCCCGCCTTCCCCAAATACGCGCCGACGAGCTCCGCGGAAGTGGCCCGCGCTTCCGCCTGGATGCTCACGCGCGGACTCATCGCCAAGAACGTCGAATATGCGGATATAGTCGCGACCGGCGTGCTTCCGTAACCGAAGGAAGCCAGTGAGGCAGCCCCTGGTCGAAATACGCGATGCCGCTGTCGCGTACGGCTCAAAAACCATACTTGCCGCGCTGAACCTCTCGATCCAGCGGGGACTTGTCCATGCTGTCGTCGGACCGACCGGCTGCGGCAAGACGACCCTCCTGCATCTCCTTGCCGGACTCGTTCCGCCTCGCATCGGGTCGCTTGTTTTTTCAAACTCCGCGGAAGCCCGGAGCATCGCCCTCATTCCGCAGGACTATGGGCTTTTTCCTTGGAAAAACGTCAGACAGAACGCGATCATGGGTATAGAAATCCGACACCGCGACGCCGCGAATCGCAGGGCGGCATCGATGCGTTGCGACCGGATACTGGAAGAACTTCGTATCCGAGACCTCTCCGACCGCTGGCCTTCAACCTTATCCGGCGGCCAAAAACAACGGGTCGCCATCGCACGCGCTCTTGCCGTCGAACCGAGTCTGCTGCTCATGGATGAACCTTTTTCCGCTCTTGACGCCGACATCAGGGAAGAATTGCAGGACTTGCTCCGATCCCTACCTGAACGCTACGGAACCACGCCGGTGATCGTCACCCACGACATCCAAGAAGCGCTACGGGTCTCGGATAAGATTGTCCTGTTTCGGCCTAGCCCCAAAAACGAGGCCCCATTCCGCGCCGAACTGATCCCCAACCTTCCGGAAAAACAAGCTGAAACTGAGGAGATACTCCGCGCCGCCCTTCGCAGCGCCCGCCCATTCGTTGAAGAAGGAATCCCAGATGAAGCATAAGCCGGGTTCCTTTGCGCTTAAGTATCTTTTTCCTATCGTCGCAGTCGTTCTCTTTTACGAGCTGCTGCGCTTTATCGCCGGTCCGCGCCTTTTCCCGGATCTGACTCTAGTAGTCGCGCGTTTCGCGGCGCTTATCCAAAACGGTAAGCTGCCCTACCACGCGTTGGTGAGCGCTCGACGAATCGTCATCGGGCTTACTTTATCCGTCGTCGTCGCGGTTCCCGTCTCGGGACTCCTCGCCCGCTTTCCGAAACTTGATAAGGCGCTGTCGCCACTACTCTTCCTCGCGTTCCCCATACCGAAGGTCACCTTCCTGCCGGTCCTGCTGCTCCTGCTCGGACTCGGGGACGCGTCGAAAATCGGCATGATCTTTCTGATCGTCGTGTTCCAGACCATCGTGAGTCTCCGGGATGTTTTCCGAACGCTGGATCGCCGCGCGTTCCAGGCGGTTCAGGCTTTCGGGGGCGGCAGAAGGGACCTCTTGCGACACGTCGTCATTCCGGCCTCGTTGCCGGCGCTGCTGTCCGCCCTGCGCATTTCCGGCGGCACCGCCGTCGCGGTTCTGTTCATCGCGGAATCCTTCGCTACCGAAGCGGGAATGGGATATTTCATCATGGACGCTTGGAGCAGAGTCTCGTACGCCGATATGCACTGCGGTATCGCAACGTTGTCGCTGATCGGTCTTGGACTCTTTGCGCTCATCGATTTTGCTGAGCGAAAGCTCTGTCCCTGGCTAAAAAGCAACCGTATCGACGAATAAGTATTGACTAAGGACCGTCCCAAGCATTTTGACCATTTTGGAGGAAAACGGTAAGGATACCATAGTCGGCACCCACGAGATGGTCTCCGCTCGGGAAGTCGGTACCCGGGTCCTCTTCATGGACGAAGGGCTAATCGCCGAAGAGGGGCCGCCTCATAAGTTCTTCGAAAGCCCGGAAAAACCGCGGACGAGGGAGTTTTTAAAGAAAGTTTTATAAAGTTGCCTCTCAATCTGAAATATTAGAAAACATTCATTTTTTACTACTTTTATCATGAATATGCACTAAGCTTAGAATAAGTTTGTTTGCTGGAGGTTTTATATGAAACGGACGCTTTTGATATCGCTTGCGTTCTCCATCGTGACCTCGATCGCTTTCGCCCAGGTTCCGGCTCTCACTTCTGCCCAAAAAGCCAAGGTAGACTCATTGCTCAAGGATTATAGCGCCCTCGGAAGCGATCCGGCAATCGTAAAGGCAGTGAAGGACTTCAACGCCGCGCCTCCCGCCGAAACCAAAGGAATGACCCAAGAAAAATGGGCAAGTTTGAGCGTCCTTAGCCCCGAAGTCAAATTCGTCAGCAAGAACGCCCTCGCCGAGTACTTGAAGGCTAAACGCACGCCGGTCATGGCGGAGCTCTTCGTCAGTGGTTCCGCTGGGACTAAGGCGGCCTTTTTCGCCAAGACAACAAGCTGGAGTCACAAGGGAAAACCGAAACATGATGTCCCTATGACGGGTAAATCCTGGACCGGCAGCCCGGAGCTGGATGAGTCGAGCGGAAAAATCACGGTCCAATTCGCGTTTCCCGTCCTTGACGGGAAGAAGCCGATCGGTTCCGTCGTCATCGGTCTTGACGTTTCCAAGCTCTAACAGGAAATCAGCATGGCACGGCTCACGATCGGCGGTCGGCTCGTTATCATTGTGATGCTGAGCGGTTTGGCTATTATTGGGTCGCTCGGCACTTCCGTCATCCTCCTCAAAGGGTCGAACGCAACTGCGGCTATGCTCACGGCTACGCTGAAAACGACCGATGACTACGCATTCAAATTGCTTCAGGATACGGATAAAGTGCAGGGCATCGTGCAAACTCTGCTGCGGGAACGCGATGTGGATATCATCGAAAAATTGATGGCTACCTACGACAAAGCCGTTCAGGAAGTCCGCGCCGCGGCAACCGCCTTCGCAAAGACTGACAAGGACCTCCTCGCTACGATCGAAGATCTGTTGAAAGCCGACGCCGCCGTTGTGGAAGTGATCCTGCGCGGCGATACAACGAACGGGCGACAGATGTTCATCGAGCAAGTGTCTCCCATTGTCGAAAAGCAGGCCGCGCGCATCCAGACGACCCGAACCGCCGCCGCCGCCGCCATTGCAAAGCAGCAATCTGAATTCGAGGCTTCATCTGGAAGACTCGTTCTAGGCACATCATTAGCAGGAGTACTGCTTGCCGCCCTCATTATCTTCCTGGGTTTGTTTTTCGCCCGCGCCATCGTAAAACCACTCAAGCTTGTGGTAGAGGGAATGAGTTTACTCGCCGTAGGCGATCTCTCCATGGAGGGTTTCGATTCGGAGGGGATGAGGAAGGTGGCCGCCAGGGGTGACGAGCTTGGAGAGGTGGGTCGATCCGTAGATGCCCTCATTGCAAGCCTCACCGAAGTTGTTACCCGGATCAGCACCTCGTCTTTTCAGGTATCCGCGGGATCGGGCCAGCTTTCTCAAACCGCACAGAGCATATCGCAGGGAGCAAGCGAGCAAGCGGCGAGTATAGAGGAACTCTCGGCCTCGGCCGAAGAGCTTTCTTCTACAGTGCGGCAGAACGCCGATAGCACGGCCCAAGCCGATGTTCTTGCGCGACGAGTGACCGAAAACGCCGACGAGTCGGGCCGATCCGTTCGGAAAATGGTTGAAAGCATGCAACAGATAGCGGGGCGCATCTCCATAATCGAAGAAATCGCCCGACAGACTAACTTGCTCGCCCTCAATGCCGCTATCGAAGCCGCCCGCGCGGGTGAGTCTGGTAAGGGATTCGCTGTGGTCGCGAGCGAGGTACGGAAACTGGCCGAACGCTCGCAGATCGCGGCCGGAGAAATCAACGAACTATCTCGTTCGAGCGTCGCGATCGCAATCGACGCGGGCGCCCGGCTCGACCTGCTCTTGCCCGATATTAAGCGGACCGCGGAATTCATTCAGGAAATCGCCGCATCCTCCTCGGAACAGGCGAGTGGGGCAGACCAAATATCCAAGAGCGCAATCCAAATGGACAGCGTAGTTCAACAGAACGCCTCAGCGGCGGAAGAGCTTGCGTCATCGTCGGAAGAGCTTTCCGGCCAAGCAATGGCTTTGCGGGACGCGATGTCCTTCTTCAAAATCGGTGGCGCAGCTCAGCTTTGACCGTGATTTTTCTTAATCACTTACCTAAATTGTCAGAGACAAATCCCCCGCAATGTATGAATCGTACATTGCGGGGGATTTGTCGTCATTTGCGTCCATGAAAAAAATCAAAAGTTTTCGAAGAACATTTCTCCGCGGCGCAAGTGTATAAAAGGGTGTCGCGGGTTCGAAAACCAATATTCGGAAATATTTTTTTATGGCGATATATGGAATTCGCGAATATAATGAAACATTAAATTTTTATCTTTTCAATTCGGAGAGGAGGAACAGATGAAGAAACTACTTTGCGTCGTTCTTGTGGCTCTGTCTACTATCAGCGTCTTGTATGCCGGTGGAAACAAAGAGACCACCCCCGCGGCTTCTTCGAGTCCAGCAAAAAAAGCGATTGAACCCATAAAAATGAAATGGGCCCATGTATATGAAACGGGGGAAGAATTCCATAAATCGGCTCTTTGGGCCGCAGCCGAAATCAACAAACGGACCAACGGGGCTTATCAGATTGAAGTGTTCCCCGCATCGTCCTTAGGAAAAGAGTCCGATATAGTCGAAGCGCTGAGCCTCGGTTCAATCGATATGGTCTATGCGGGTTCCGCCTTCATCGGTAACACTTACGGACCAATTGCAATGGGTGAAGCACCCTTCATGTTCGAAGGCTTCAAGCATTTCCAAAATTATGCGAAAAGCGCGTTCTTCACCGAGCTTGCCGACGGTTATTTTAAGGCATCCAACGGCAACAAAATTACGTCGGTCATCTATTACGGCGCCCGCTGCGTAACGTCCAAGAAACCCATCAATGTTCCCGCCGACATGAAGGGCATGAAGATCCGCGTACCGAACGCGCCTCTGTACCTTATGTTCACCGAAGCCGTTGGTGCAAACGCGGCCCCCATTGCTTTCGCGGAAGTCTACCTTGCCCTCCAGCAGGGCGTGGTAGACGCGCAGGAAAACCCGCTACCCACAATCCAGGCGAAAAAGTTCTACGAAGTCCAGAAATACATCAATCTTACCCAGCACATCGTCAATAACCTCCTAACGATAACTTCCGCGACAACGTGGAAAAAACTTCCCCCCGCCGACCAGAAGATCTTTGCGGAGGTAACCAAAGAAGCCGCCGAGAAGTGCTCTCTTGCCATTAAACAAGCCGAAGAGGATCTTGGGGTCTGGTTTGAAAAGCAAGGGAACATCGTTAACAAGGTTGACCGAGGCCCCTTTATCGCTGCCGTCGCCCCTTCGCTCAAGAGCAGCCCGCGCATGACGTGGTCACTAAGCGATTACGATAAAATGCAGGCATTGAAGTAAAATTTCCTGATTCAAGAGAAATTGCCGCCGGCTACGCTTGGGCGAACGCTCCTGCGGGGCCGGCGCTTGTCGTTTATTTCATTGTCTAAACTGAAGGAGCCCATATGACGGATAATTCCGCCAACTTACCGGCAAACGATGGGACGCAGAATCCCAAATTTAGTTACAAGGATTATAAAATAGAGGACTATGTCCTTCTCCTTCTATTTTGGGTCCTTGCCATTGTTGTTTTCGCGCAATTCTTTTCCCGCTACGTTCTCAACGCGGCTATTGTGTGGACCGAAGAAATGGCCCGTTATCTCCTGATAAGCGTTGGTTTTCTTGGATCGGCCGTGGCGGCGCGGAAACACGCTCACATTTTCGTCGAAGCGGGATACCGATACTTTCCCCGGAAAATCGGATTCATTTTGTCGACCCTCGTCGATATTATCCAAATCGTCTTTTTTGGGTACTGGGCTTTTCTTACCCTTAAAATATTCCCGATCATGATGCGCCAACGTATGGTAACCGTTGAATGGCCAATGGCGGTTGTGTATACCCCGGTACTCGTCGGTTTCGCTCTCATGACATTCCGTAGCGTTCAGGTTGCGTGGAATCATTGGAAGAGCGGATACATCCCCGCTGTAAACGATCCTTCGAGCCCCTTGCCGATGGATTGAGAAAAGGAATACCAACTATGATGGCAATAATGTTTCTTTCTCTTTTCGCCCTGATAATCATCGGGGCGCCCATCGCGATCGCGCTTGGCGGATCCTCTACAATATGGGTTTTTCTCACTCAATCGGTACCGGATTTTACTATCATTCACCGCATGGTGAACGGCGTGGACAGCTTCCCCCTGCTTGCTATACCTTTCTTCATCCTTGCGGGTAACCTTATGAACGCCGCCGGACTCACGAACCAAATCTTCGACTTCGCCCGTGCGGTTGTCGGATGGCTTCCGGGCGGCCTCGGGCACGTCAACATCGGGGCGAGCGTCATATTCGCGGGAATGTCCGGAGCCGCGGTCGCCGACGCCGGTGGACTCGGCACTATCGAAATCAAGGCTATGAACGACGCGGGCTACGACCTTGACTTCTCCATAGCTGTTACAGCCGCGTCGTCCACGATCGGGCCCATCATCCCCCCGAGCCTGCCCATGGTCATCTATGGCGTCATGGCCTCGGCTTCTATCGGAAAACTCTTTATAGCGGGATTTATTCCCGGACTTCTTATGGCAGTCGCTTTATCGATCATGGTTGCGTATTACGCAAAGAAACGGAATTATCCTAAAGACGCGGCCTTCTCGGTCAAGCGCCTCGGAAAAACCTTCATTCAAGGACTTCCCGCCCTTATGACCCCGGTCATCATCATCGGTGGAATTATGACCGGCGTATTCACGCCGACCGAAGCGGCCATCGCGGCAGTCGCTTATTCCCTCATCCTCGGGTTCGTATACAGAACGATGACCTTCAAGAAGCTCATAGCGATCAGCATGGAAACCGCAGAAACTACGGCAATCATCCTTCTTATTGTGGCGGCCGCTTCAATCTTTGCCTG
>JBAYHM010000064.1:0-17362 GCA_041666155.1 Treponemataceae bacterium | reverse complement strand
GGTCGGCGGGGGCTTTGACCTCGCGCGCGCTGTTGGTCAGCTGGCGGAAACCGTTTTCGTAGTAGCCGAGAAGCTTGATGCCTTTCGGCTCTAGGGCGGCAGCCAGTTTCTTGCCGACGGGACCGTCGTACACGGCGTCCGCGGCTTTTTCACTGGTGATGATGAAAGGAAGATCGAACACCATAAACTCGGGAACGAGGCCGGTCAAAGGAGAAGCGGAAGTGAGAACCGCTTCAAGTGTGCCCATGCGTACGGCTTCAGTCGCGCGGACATCGTCGCCCAGCTGGGCGTTGGCGTACACCTGGACGTCGTATTTTCCGGGTAGCTTCGATTCGATGATTTTCTCGAATTCTTTAGCGGCCAAGTAGGTCGGGTGCTGCTCGTTGATACCGTTGGAGATCTTGATGACCTTCGCGGGAGCGGAAGCGGGTGCGGGAGCCGCTTTCCCATCAGAGCTGCCGCCGGCGAATACTTGTGTCGAGCCCATGGCGACGAACAGAGCCAGAGTGATAATCAATACCTTCTTCATTACCGTACTCCTCCTTCAAGAAATTCCGGGCCCATCGGGCCCGGCTATCGTAAAACGAGCGTCGTTATTTGAAAGACGACACTCGGTTCAGCACAATCAAGTCATCTATTTTATCATCATATTCGGAAGAACGGTGATTGTCCAAGGAATATACGTGATGATCAAAACCACTATCATGCCGATCAAAATGTTCGGCCAAATCGCCTTGCTTATTTCGGCCACCGAGAACTTGGAAATGCCGCAGGCCACGAAAAGTACGTTGCCGACCGGCGGGGTGATCAGGCCGATGCACATGTTGACGATCATGACGACGCCGAAATAAACGGGATCCAAGCCATAGGTCGCGGCTAGAGGAATGAGCATCGGGCCGAGAATCAACAGCGCGGGGACAAGGTCCATAACGCAGCCGACGATCAAGAGCAGGATGTTCACCCAGAACATGAAGATCATCCAGTTGCTGCCGGAAAGCTTCAATAGCGTATCAGCCAACAAACCGGGGATCTGGGCAGTGGTGATGAAGAAGGCGGCGGAAGTGGCGGCGCCGCAGACCAGCATGACGACTGCCGTTCCGCGCACCGTATTTACCAAAACGCCCATGAGGTCTTTAACATGCAATTCTTTGTAAATCAGCATCGAGACGATCAACGCGTACACGACCGAAACAACCGCGGCTTCAGTCGGCGTGAAGATACCGGTGATGATACCGCCCATGAGCACCACGGGAAGGAACAGCGCCCAGATGGCATCCAAACCCGCGACGAAGACAGCTTTAATGCTGAACTTGCCGTTGCTCTTATAGAACTCGTGCTTCCTGACATGGAGATACCAGCCGATCATCAGGCCGAGTCCAAGGATGATGCCGGGGATGATGCCGCCGATGAAGAGCTTGACGACCGAAACGTTCGCGATGACGCCGAGGATGACCATCGGGATGCTCGGAGGGATGATCGGACCGTTGCAGGTCGACGCCGCGAACAGTGCGACGGACTTCTGTGGATGATATCCTTCTTTCTTCATTACCGGGTACATGATCGAACCGATGGCGGAAGTATCCGCGACGGCCGAGCCGGAAACGCCGGAAAGCAGCATGGCGGCGACGACGGTTACGTACCCGAGTCCGCCTTTGACATGACCGACGAGAGTCTTGGAGAAATTAACGATACGGCCGGAAATGCCGCCGGTATTCATGATTTCACCGGCAAGGAGAAAGAACGGGATTGCCATGAGGGGGAAGCTGTCCACCCCGCGGAAGATATTCTGGACAATAAGCGCGGGAGACCAGTCGTGCATACCGATGCCGAGCACCAGCGCAGTCAAAAAGAGGGCAAAAGCTATCGGAACGGAAACAAGGATGAACCCGAAGAGGGCAATTAGGAATAAGACTAACATTATTTGCCTCCCTTCAGCGTCTTGGCGAGGACATAGGTATCCTCAATTGTTTCAATGAGAGCCTCGAACAACAAAAGGATCGATGAGAGGGGGCCAACCATGTACACTACGCCGTAAGGAATCGGGATCGTAGAAGCGACCCATCCGGAGTTAAGAGAGTCGATCGCCATATCCCAAGCGCCCTGAGTCATGATAATCAACGCGGTTATGACCAAAAGGTCGGCTAAGACAACTAAGCTCTTTTTCACTTTGGGGGGTGTATAAATCAACAGCACGTCAAGCGCCAAATGGTCGCCTTTGAAGTACGCTATTACCGCGCCGAGGAACACGATCCATATAAACACAAAACGCGAAAGTTCTTCGTACCAGTAAATTCCCATGCTGAGGAAATACCGCATGATAACGTTCGAGAATACGATTACCGACATCACTACCAGCAGAACCGCCACAAATATTGATAGAAATTTATCTAAAAAGGTTCGAACCCTGATAAGCGGTTCGAGCATTTTTATCGATCCCTGCGATTCTTCAGACATACGGTACGACTCCTTGGAAAAAATAATAACGACGTATCTTTTCGCTTCTTGCGACAGGATGCTTCGACAATCCCGAACGTTTAAGCATAGTGCAAACAAGTCCACCCATGGTATGAAATCTTCTGCCATGAGAGAGCTGCTGAAAAGATTTGTTATCTTTCCACGGAAATATATAAGCGGCAAGCAAAATCGTATGAACGGGTATTTAGCGGGGATGAACGGCGTCGGTAAAAGCCCGCCGTGAACTTTCGTATGGTAAACTGAATGTCGAAACCTATGAAGAAGAAATCCGCAATGAATGGCTCACCGCTAACGGTTCTCCCTAAAAGCAAGAAAACGAGTGTTCCTCGTTTTCTTGCCCGCTCCTGCGGCTTGGCATTAGCGGCAACCGTGTTATTGATAATCCTTTCATGCGGAATCAATTCAAGGTATGCGGGTAGCGGCGGGCGCGCTCAGACTAAAAATGAAGGAACCTTCAACTGGCGCGCCTACGAAGGCACGAGCATTCGGGTGCTGACCAGCGATCACCCTTGGGTGCATTTCACCGAACGCCGTCTGGCGGAATTCACCGAATTGACGGGCATAACCGTGATCTTCGACGTCTACCCCGAAGATCAATTCCGCGTAAAGAGAACCGTCGAAATGCTTTCAGGGATAACCAATATCGACGCATTCATGATAATGCCGGGAAACAACCTTTCGGAATATGCCATGCGCGAATGGGTCGAACCACTGGATCAATTTATTCAGAGCGCAAAGCTCTCGTGGCCTGAACTCGATCTGGGAGACTTCTATTCGAGCGCTCTCGATTCAAGTATTCGAAAGGGTCGGCACTACAGCATGCCGCTGCTCCTCGAAACATCGATCCTGGCCTACAACAAACGCATATTTGCCGAATACGGAATCACGGTCCCCAAAACGATGAGGGAACTTGAGGCGGCCGCCCGTAAGATATACCGCGATTCCGGCGGAAGAACATTCGGCATTACGATGCGCGGACTCGGCTCGGCAGCCACCAGCCAATGGGTCGACTTCCTGCATTCTTTCGGAGGAAGCTGGCTAACAAAGGAAGGAACAGCGGCGGTCGATTCACCGGAAGCGGTAGCCTCCTTGTTGTTTTACGGCAAGCTTCTGCGTGAATACGGGCCTCGGGACGCGACGCGCAACAGTTGGTACGAGAGCGTATCCCTATTCATGCGCGGGGACGCCGGAATGATCTACGACGGGAATGTTTTCCGCTCCCATTACGAGGACCCCGTAAAATCCCGCGTGGCGGGTAACGTGGGCTACGCAATGATTCCAGCCGGTCCCGCCGGGGCGGTGCCGCATATCTCCAATTGGGGTCTCGCGATTTATTCGGAAACGCGAAAAAAAGAAGCCGCGTGGTTTTTCATCCAGTGGGCGACATCAAAAGAATTTTCACTCGCCGCACATCTTGAAGGACTCCCCTCCGCAAGAAAGAGCGTATGGGAAAACCCGGATACCGCCAAAACCGTCCCCGCGAAAGAGTGGACTACGGCTTCTATGCGTAGCTATGAGTCCGCCACCTACCAGTGGAATCCACCGGTAGTCCAAGTAGACGAAGCGCGGGAAGTCGTAGGAGAAGCGATCGTCGCGGCTGTGCTGGATCAAGATATCGACCTTGCCGCCCGACGCGCATCGGCCGGCCTCAACGTGATCATTTCACGCGAATATTGGGAATGGCCGCAGAGTGAGCATTAAAAACAGACTTTTCATAACCTATCTAGTACTCATTTCGATCATTACCGTATACATCGGCATCTCCGAGTTCGCGAGCGCCATGAGAGAGAGCGTCGATGCGGATCGAGCCGCCATACTAGAATTGAGCAGTAGCTGGGGCTCAGTGCGCGTATTGCTCAACGACATGGTCATCAACTGGGATAACGGCGAAAAATACGCCGAATTCCGATACGCCCGGATGCGCTTCGGAGAACGACTCAATTCGATCCAGGGGGTGATCTCGGTTGCCTCCCGCTGGTATTATCCCGCCGACATGAAGCGTCTCTTAAAGTCCTTGACACAAGTTTGGACCAAGGCTAACGAACACCTTGAACGAGTTGAAACCGCGGTTCGACATCCCGATTTTCGGCTTGTTGAAAACATTGTGGAGAGCAGACCGGGCCTTCAACGACTCAACCACCTCTGGATCGAGTTACTAGATATTAATACTTCCGAATCGCGGCGTTCGGCTTACCTTATTCAACAGTTGATAACTGAAGTCGAGTTTTTTCCCATTTATGGAAACACGGTTGACCGACTCTTCGCTGTATTGATCGCAAGAGCCGCTGAAGTCAGGAATATCATCGCGAAAGTTGAAAGCGCTGTCCGCGTCGTCTTCTTCCTATCCTTTTTCTTCACGTGTCTGTGGCTGGCATCTCGGTTCGCGCACTCACTGTCAAAACCGATCGTTAGCGTAACGCGTCGCCTATACGAGTTCGCGGGCTTAACCGGAGCGGAAAAGACGCTGAAGAATCGCCCCGGGGACTCCGGAGGCGATGAGCTCTCACTGTTGAGCCGGACGGTAGATCGCGTGATCACGCACTATACGGACCTGTCCGTCAGGGCGGGACAATTGGCCAGGGGAGAAGTATCGGACGAAGCGCTGCAATTCCCCCGGGAAGGGATAGTCGGGCGGTCGCTGGATGAAATCGCGCTCTATCTGCGCGAACTATCGCATACCAGCGCGTGGATCCGAGACGGTGAATACGGTCTTCAAATCCGGGAAAGGTCGCGGCACGATGTACTGACGCACAATTTCAATATCATGTCGGCGGTGATTAGGGAAAAGATAACCACGCTGCAAGGCATGTTCGAAGCGGTCGATGAAGCCGTTTTGGTGATCGACCAAAAAGGAATCGTCCTTGAAGCCAATTCGCAGCTCTACCGTTTGATCGGAACGGACCAGAGCGATGAAAATGCCTCCGAGTTCGTTTCCCGCTCAGTCGTAGCACAGTTGACGGCGGCAGTCGCCGGATCGCCCTTTGAAGAAGCGCGGTCCAACCAATACGCGAATCTGACGAATCTGCACGGGCACGAGGTCCCGATTCGGATCAGTTCACGCCCGCTGGCCGTTGTCGAACGGATTGAAAGACAATGCATGTTTCTGATCGTCGATGAATCCTGGCGCGCACGCGCGAAGAGGGAACAGGAAAAGCTCCGGGCCCAGGCCGCCATCGCCGAATTGAAAGCCCTCCGAGCCCAAATCAACCCGCACTTTTTTTTCAACACGCTCAATACTATCGCGCACCTGATCGAAACCGATTCGGAAGCGGCGGTCGGAACCGTCGAACATCTGGCGGACCTATTCCGATACACGCTGACGGCGACAAAGCGGGAACGCGTCGCGTTGCGCGACGAATTGGACCATATCCGCAGATACCTCGATATCGAACATAAACGCCGGGGGGACGCCTTGCGCGTCAGCTACGAAATAGACGAAAGTCTCTATGGGCAGCCCATTCCTCCGATGCTGCTGCAGCCCTTGGTGGAAAACGCGGTGCGCTACGGAGTCGATGACCTCGGGACTGCGGACCTTACCATCACGGGAAAGCGAGACGGAGAATATATGGTTTTGGAGGTCGCGGATCGAGGGATGAAAGAGATCGACATCAAAGCGTTGTTGGAAAGTTCGGGAACGGGTATACGCAACGTGAATCAGCGTTTTTCAACCATATTCGGACAGCCCCTGTCCTTTAGGCGCAACCGGGATCGGGGCTTGGTCGTATCGCTTCGGATGCCCCTGCAATCGGTATGAAACGGATACGGACCCTCATCGCCGACGACGAAAAACCCGCCCGGGACCGGCTGAAACTCGCGCTCGTCGCAATGAAAGATATCCAAATCGTTGGGGAAGCGGTTAATGGTTCGCACGCGGTTGAACTCATCCGCGAACTCAAACCGGAACTGGTTTTCATGGACGTCCAAATGCCGGTGATGGACGGATTCGAGGCGCTTCAGCTCTGTAAGGAACGGCCCTTCGTCATTTTCACGACAGCCTACGACGAATACGCCCTGCGCGCGTTCGAGGTGCATGCCGTCGACTATCTGCTCAAACCGTACAGTAAAGAGCGGCTGCGCGCCGCGATAGAACACACGCTGGAGCGTTTCGGCAATACCGCCGGAACTGAGCGCTTGATTTCGGAGTACCGGAACAGCCATCCGTACTGGACCCGGATGAGCATTCGGGACGGAAGAACCTTCAAGATCATTCCGGTTGAACTGGTCGATTTCTTCAAGGCGGAAGACGGACTAGTTTTTTGGGTAGAAAACGCGCAAAGGAAAGTTGTCGACGAAACGCTCAATGAGCTGGAAGCGAACCTGGACCCGTCGCAATTCCTGCGGGTACACCGAAACGCGATCGCTAATATCGCAAAAATCGTGCGGGTCCTGCCGCTGGGCCGCGGCCGCTTCGCCGCCGGGTTTTCAGGCGGCGAACAGCTTGAAGTTGGGCGGTCGCGCATGGAAGCCTTCCGCCGTTCGATGAGACTAAGTTAAAGGATCGGGAACGGTCACGCAGCCATCGCTCAGGATCAGGACTTTCGGTTTTTGAACGCCCCGCCCTTTCGCGGCCTCTATCGCGGCGTCCACGGCATCCTGCACCGATCCGATAGGCTCGATGAACATACTCCGTAGACGTTCCGCGGGAAGCTCGGTCTTGGCGACCACGTGCGCGCGCGCGGACACTTCGGCCATTTTCGCGGCTTTGTGGTAACCGAGCTTATATCCCGCTCTGATCCGTTCGATCGCATTGGAAGGCGATGCCGCGGCGGCGAGCAGGTTCGCGTAGGCTTCATCCCCGATACCGTCGCGGCAAGAGGAAACAAGGATAAGAACGCCCCCGTCCTTGAGCGCCACGGCGCCGTTGTCGATAGCCTTCTGGGACTGGTACAGGTCGATGTCCATGGGAAATTTCGCGACGGAAACGACGATGTCGGCTTTCGCCGGGACCGGGACGCAGAATACGCGCCGCGCTACCTCCACCGCCGCGTAGAACGAGCCCAATAAATCACCGGCGGTAGCCGCCGCGACTTTCTGGTCCTTGTCCAGGACGGTCATGAGCGCGAACACAGGAGCCTTGATAAGCGGCAGCGCGTCCATCATATCCTCATGCACCGGATTCCCCTCCAGCGCAAGGGAATGAGCATTTGGGCTCAAGGCCAACTTATGATTAGCTTCTATTGTACGGAACGCGGCGACGCCGGGCAGAAAGGCTTTTCGGCCACCGGTAAAACCGGCGAAATAATGGGGTTCCACGCTTCCGGTGGCGATGATGCGATCAGAATCGAACAATCGTT
The DNA here is from genome assembly GCA_041666155.1 of Treponemataceae bacterium. Lineage (GTDB taxonomy): Bacteria > Spirochaetota > Spirochaetia > Treponematales > Breznakiellaceae > SZUA-426. Next base: position 9,593 of record JBAYHM010000064.1, on the reverse strand, counting down.
TATTGAGTACGATCGGCGTGCCGTTCCGGGTTTTCCCCAGATCGATCATATCCGCTTCGGCACGGGCATCGTGGGCAAGCGCGCGTAGCCTCAAAAGGTCGTAATGGGTTCCGAGGATTTGACGATACTCGGTTTCGGTCGGACCGCGATGCGCGCCGGTGGCTACTAAGACGACAATTCCGGCCGCACCGATGCCTTGAGCAGCCAGCACCGGCACGAGCAGATCCAGCATCGCGACGGTCGGCGTCGGCCGGGTCGCGTCGTTTACGATGATCAGAACGGAACGAGCGCCGGCCAAGAATGAATCAAGACTCTCACCCGCCCTACCGGAAGCCCCGTAAGGGGAAGCAACGGCGGCCTTCAGGATATCCAGAGGTGTCCCGACGATTTCAGTATCGTTCGGCTCCGCCACGGCGAGCAGATTCTCGGCCGACACCTCAAGCGGCAGCTGCCGGTCGAGGTAGGGAATATCGATGCGCATCCGGTTATCGGACCGCCGCTATAGCCGCGGCCATTGCCTTTTCCAGCATCTCCACTGGAGGCTTGGCGATATGTCCGGCGGCCATCAGGTCATCGGCCAGTTTACGGCTCGCCGCGATGTCGGCCTTGGCCTGCGCGTGCACCTGGTCCCAGGTCATCTGCACCCGCGCCACGCCTTCCGCTATCGCCTGCATCGCCACGTCGGCGGCCTCAACCGCGAATACTTCCGTCTCGTCCATTTTGGCGATGATGTCGTCGCTCGTGATGCCGCGCTTTTCCGAGAAGTCCGCGATGGAGTGCGAACAGCGGATCGCCATTCCGTCCGTGATCTTCTTCGCGCGCACCAACAGCGCGCCCTTGAGAATTCCGGGGAAGCACACCGAGTTGTTCACCTGGTTCGGAAAGTCTCCGCGCCCGGTGGCCACGATGAACGCGCCCTCTTCCTTGGCCGCGTAGGGCCAGATCTCCGGCACGGGGTTGGCGCATACGAACACGATGGACTTTGCCGCCATCGAACGCACCCATTCCCGCTTGACCGTGTCCGGGCCCGGTGTGGAAAGGGCGATCAGCACGTCCGCCCCTTTCATCGCTTCCGGGATCGAATCGATCTTCTTCGGGTTGGTCTTCTCGCACAGCTCCCACTTGCGGTAGTTGCGCGCGTCCTTCTTGATATCTTCGCGGCCCAGGTGCAGGCCGCCTTTGGTGTCGAACATGACCATCTTGGCAGGGTCACCGCCGTCGGCGATGATCAGCCGCGCGATCGTCGTGTTCGCCGCGCCCGCGCCGAGCAGCACGATCTTCACGTCGCCGATCTTCTTTCCGGCAAGCTTCAGCGCGTTGATCAGGCCGGCAAGCGTGATGCACGCCGTTCCCTGCGCGTCGTCGTGCCACACAGGAATGTCGCACGAGTCGCGGAGCTCGTCCAGCACCTTGAAACAGTTGGGCTGGCTGATGTCTTCCAGGTTGATGGCGCCGAACGAATGCTGCACCATCTTTACGAACTCTATGATCTTGTCCGGGTCGTTCTTGCCGTCTTTTCCCCGGGAATCCACGCAGAGCGCGGTAGCGTCCACGCCGCCCAGGTACTTCATCAGCATCGCTTTGCCTTCCATGACCCCCAGGCCTCCGGGGGGCGTGCAGTCGCCGTCGCCGAGCACACGCGTGGAGTCCGACACGACGCCCACCAGGTTTCCACGGTTGGAAAGCGCGAAGGATTCATCGTTGTTGTCCCGAATCGTGGTCGATATTTTGGACACGCCGGGGGTGTACCACACGTTGAACCAGTTGAAGCCGTAGACGCCGCACTTGGGCACCGTCTGCATCTTCCCGTCGTAGAAGCGGTGCGCCTCAAGCGACAGCGTCTTTAGAAACAGTGTTTTGGCCTTCGCCTTCTGTTCTTCCGTAAAGTCCGCGGGAAAGGCCGCGTCCAGGTTTTTCAAGCTTATGTCGATCGCCATCGGTATCCTCCGTCCGTATGATAGGGCCCCAAACGAGAAACTGTCTCCATTTCGATACTTTTGTTCATATATCCCTCTCCAAGACTTTGAAAAGATGCTTCATACTGTCGGCATGCCGAGACTCGGCCTGAAACACCGAATCTTTCTCGTTGTTATAGCGATCGCCGTCGTTTCGGTCGTAGTGGAAACTTTTTTCGTCCAGCGCTTCTTCCGTGAGTACGTAGTCGATTCAACGGCCCAGAAGGTGATGACGGTGGCCATGGAAACGGCGCGCGATACCGAAATCATCGCGGCCTTCGGCAATGAAAACCCGTCGCTTATCATCCAGCCCATCGCCGAACGCATCAGGCTCCTTTCCTCCGCAAGCTACGTCGTCGTGTTCAACATGGACACCGTCCGCTATTCCCACCCCCAACCGGACCGTCTGGGGAAGCGCTTCGTCGGGGGCGATGAACAACGGGCACTTACGGGGGAGCGCTACATATCCCAGGCGCTCGGGACGCTTGGATTGTCCATACGCGCCTTCGCTCCAATCAGAAAAACTTCAGGAGAACAGATCGGCGTCGTATCGGTCGGCATCCTCATCCAGGACTTGGATAAAGAAACGCGCAGGATCGGCGTCATACTTGCCACGGCCGCGGGAGTAAGCCTCGCGCTCGGACTATTCGGCGCGTTCGGTCTTTCAAACAACATAAAAAAAACGATCTTCGGCCTGGAACCGGCTGAAATCGCCACGCTTTTGGAAGAACGGAACGTCATCATCTCTTCAATAAAAGAGGGAATCGTCGCGGTCGACACGGATGGACGGATTATTCTGATCAACGAAAACGCGAAACGGCTTCTGGAAATTGAGGGTGACAGCGTAGGCCTTCCCGTCACCGAAGTTATCCCTAACACCAAACTTATGGAGGTAGTCGCCAACGGCGCCGCCCACCTGGACGAGGAACAGATATTCAACAAAAAAGTGCTGCTCACCAATCGCATACCCCTGATTTCGCGCAACAAGACGATAGGCGCCGTGGCCACCTTCCGGGATTTGAGCGAGGTCCGAACCTTGGCGGAGGAATTGACGGAGGTCAAGCGATACATCGACGCGCTGCGCGCGCAGCATCACGAATTTCTGAACAAACTGCACGTCGTGTCGGGGCTCCTCCAATTGGAGCGCTACGACGACGCCGTGCACTTCATAGTCAAAGCCGTATCGGTCCAGCAGCAGGTCTTCGATATTCTGCGCAAAAAGATCGAGGCGCCCGACGTCGCGGCGCTTATTCTGGCAAAGATGAACGAAGCGCAGGAATCCAACATCGATCTTTTGATCGATGAGAAGTCGAGCCTACCGCTTTTGCGTCAGGAAATCGTCGCGTCGATAGTGACGATCGTAGGCAATCTCCTACAAAACGCCGTGGAATCGCTGCGGTCGGCCGAAAAGGAACAGAAAACAATACGGCTCTCGTTCCGGACAGTCGCCGGCATGCTGGAGATACGCGTCGCGGACAACGGAAACGGGATCAAGGGCGAACTGCGCGAACGGATTTTTGAAGGGGGCGTCACCACGAAAGCAGATCGGGGAAACATGGGTATCGGCTTGAGCTTGGTCAGAATGCATGCCCGACTTCTCGGAGGCGATGTATACTTAGCCGATTCCCAAGACGGCGGCGCCGAGATCGTCGCGCGCGTGCAAACGAGTGAGACTGTCGCCCCGGCGGCCGAGGAGCGGTAAGCGCATGGCAAACATACGCGTAATGGTGGTAGAAGACGATTTCATGGTGGCGGACATCAACCGGCAGGTTACTGAGCAGCTAGAGGGGTTTTCTGTCGTCAAGGTCGCGAGAAACGGGAAGGAGGCTCTTGAGGAACTGGAAAAGGGCCAAGTGGACTTGGTTATTCTTGACGTCTATCTCCCCGATATCCACGGCCTGACGGTGCTCAAGGAAGCGCGGAAAAGCGATCGAAAGACCGACTTCATTCTGGTCACGGCCGCGCACGACGCCGGCACAGTGGAAGAATCCATGCGTTACGGCGTCTACGACTTCATAATCAAACCCTTTGATTTTGAGCGATACAAAGCCGCCCTGCGGGAATACAAAACGCGGCGGGAAACGCTGGCGCAAAACGGTTTTCTGGATCAGGGACGACTGGACAAGGTGATGGAAAAGAAACCGACGCGGCGCGGGCCGGACGAACTACCCAAAGGAATAGCTGCGCGGACCTTGGAGAAGGTAACGAAATACGTCGAACAGGTCTCGGGAGAGATCGTAACCGCGGACTTAAAACGCGATTTGGAACTCTCCCGCATCACGGCGCACCGTTACCTGGAATACCTCACCCTAGCCGGCCGACTCCGTAAAGAGTTGCGGTATAAAAAAGTAGGACGGCCCGCGGTCTATTACGAAAAAGTCCTCTAGCCGTCCTATAATTCTATTTAAGCAAATTCGGTAAGAACAAAATAATTTGCGGGAACACCGACAAGATAACCAAGTCTACCAGAAGAATGCCGAGGAACGGCATGACGGCCTTAACGACCTTTTCAACCGGCACTTTGGTAATCGCGCTTGCGACGAACAGGTCCAATCCGACGGGCGGCGTGATGCAGCCGATGGCAAGGTTCACGGTCGCAAGGACGCCAAAGAACACCGGATCGATTCCAAGTTTGATGGCGATAGGCAGCAGGATCGGCGTCAGAATGACTATAGCGGAAGACGCGTTGACCATCGTACCGGCGATCAGCAGCAATACGTTCAGGACAAGCATGAAGACTATCCTGGAATCCGAGAACCCCAGAAACACCTGCGCTACCTTTTGCGCAACCTGCATATTCGTGATGAGCCAGCCGAATACATTGGCCGCTCCGACGATGAACATAATGATCGTCGTGCTGATGCCGGCCTTGTAAATGATGTTCGGAAGATCCTTTAGCTTCAGTTCCTTATAGACGAAGATACCCACAACCAGACCGTAGACGGCCGCGACGGCCGCGGCTTCAGTCGGGGTAAAAATGCCTGAGTAGATTCCGCCGATGATGATTACGGGAGTCATCAATGCAAAGAAGGAATCGAAGAAAGAAACAACCACCGCTTTGAAAGAGAACTTTCCTTCTCCGACCCATCCCTTTTTCCGGGAAATCAACCAACTTACGAACATCATGGATACGCCCATGAGGATGCCGGGCGCGAAGCCGCCGACGAAGAGGTCTCCGATGGAAACGCCGGCTACGACTCCGTAAACGACCATCGTGATGGAGGGAGGAATCACGATACCTACCGTCCCCGCTGAGGCGACGACACCGGTAGCGAATTCCCGCGAATAGCCCTTCTTCTCCATCTCGGCGATCATCGTGGTTCCGATGGCGGCGGTCGTCGCGGCTGAAGAACCGGAAATTGCCGCAAAGAACATACCCGCCACGCAGACGACCTGAGCCAAGCCGCCCGTGAATGATCCGACAAGCGCCTGCGCGAAATTGACCAGCCGCTTGGTGACGCCGCCGGCCGACATGAAGTTACCCGCCAGCATGAAGAACGGAACCGCCAGGAAGGAGAACGAGTCGATACCCGTATACATGATCTGGGAGACCATGACCTGCGGTACATGCAAATGGGAGAAAAGGATAAAGGAAGAAGAAAGGCAAAGCGCGTAAGCTACAGGAACGCCCAAAAGCGCCAACAGCATAAACAGGCCAATGATTAAGAAGTCCATTTCACACACCTTCCTTTTTCCGCGATTTCAAAAAAACGATGGTGTCTCGGATCATGTAGAGGAACAGCAACAACGCGCTGAGAGGGATTACCGCATAAACGGCTCCCATTGGGATTTCCAGAGCGGGCGAGGTTTGGAACATCATTGTCGACGTCATTTTTGAACCTTGCGTAAACATGTGGACGACGAAGATATACCCGCAAAGCTGTATAAAAAGCCTTAAAAAGAACCCGGCTTTCGTTCCCGCGAGTTTGTTTGGTAAGAATTCAACGGCGAGATGTCCGCCTTCGCCCATGATGAGCGCTGATCCGAGATACACGGTCCATACGAACAGGTAACGAGCGACTTCCTCGCCGCCTTCCCAGGTATAACCGAATATATACCTGGTTACGACCTGTACGAAGATCAACGCGAGCATCAGCGCCATCGATACGACCGAAATCCAATAAAGCACGGTGCGTACGGCGTTAAGCAACTTTGTCATAAGATTCCTTTCGCGCTCAGGCGATATCAAAAAACAAGGGTTGTCCCGGGAATACTCCGAAACAACCCCAAGATCCCCGCGATTCGTTACTTCTTCGCGAGAGCCTTTATCTTCGTGATGTTATCCTTTCCAACGCTGGCCGCGAACTGTTCATACAAACCGGCCGTGGCGTCCACGAAGGGCTGCCGGTCGACATCGATCACTTCCATTTTTCCGGTAGCCTTGATCTTGTCCCACAAGCCTTCATCCTCGTCGCTGGAAAGCTTGCGCTGCCAGGCGATCGCCTCTTTCGCGGAGGAAAGGAAAAGGTCTTTCACGTTTTGCGGGAAGGCATTCCATTTGGCCATGGAGATGAGCACCGGTTCCGGAGAATAGACGTGCGCGGTCCGGGACGCGTATTTTTGGACTTCATAATAGCGCTGAGTAAAGATATGCGCCGCGGGATTCTCCTGACCGTCGACAGCGCCCTGTTGCAACGCGGTGTAGAGCTCACCCATCGCCATGGGGGTTGGGGATCCGCCCATGTCCTTGATCATGGCGACGTGGATTTTGTTCGTCTGCACGCGAATCTTAAGACCCTTCATGTCCGCGGGACTTTTGATCGGACGAACGTTGTTGGTCATGTGGCGAATGCCGTTTTCCATATAGCCGAGCAGCTTGATGCCTTTTGCCTCAAGCGGTTTACCCAGATCCATTCCGACCGTGTCCAGCGCGGCGTACGCGTGGGGGAGATCGTTGAACAGGAACGGCAGATCGAAAAGACTGATCTGCGGCTGAAATTGACCGAGCGCGGCGGTACCGACCAAAGCCATGTCGATGGTCCCGTACATGAGGCCTTCTATCAAGGTTTTCTGATCGCCGAGCTGGGAGGAATGGTAGGTTTTGATGACGATCTTGCCGTTCGATTTCTTATTTACAAGTTCCGCGAAATATTCGGCGCCTTTTGAGTATGGATGGCCGGGGTCGCCGATATGTCCCAGCTTGAGTACCAAGGATGGGTATTCCGTCGAACCTGAGTCTTTCTTTGCCGTATCACCTTGGCCTCCCGCGAATACCGGGGAGAACGCGACAGCCGCGATCAATGCTAGAGCGAATAATCGTTTCATATGAGTCTCCTTCTTCGTGCTCACCCATGCTCCCACGGGTGTCCGTCGCCGTACAGATTCGGAACTTTTCGCCCTTTTATTTCTTTTTGTTCATGATCTTTCACGCTTGTTTTTTATATTGCGGACGATTATATTATACACAATTCATTACACAAGGAGCGACGGAATGGTCGATACGATATTTGGACTCAAAGCGACAAGAAACGACGGCAAAGAGCTTGCCTTGAGCACGTACGAAGGGAAAGTACTGGTCGTGGTGAACACAGCGAGCAAATGCGGGTTCACACCCCAGTACAAGGGACTGGAAGCGCTGTACAAAAAGTACAAGGACAAAGGACTCGTGGTGATCGGTTTCCCCTGCGACCAGTTCGCACATCAGGAACCGGGAGACGACGCGGAAATAGCGCGATTTTGCGAACTGAATTTCGGCGTGACCTTCCCCCTCATGACAAAGGTGGATGTGAATGGACCAGACACCCACCCGGTATTCAAACTACTCAAGGAAAACGCCCCCGGCGCCATCGGAGAAGGCATTAAGTGGAACTTCACCAAATTTCTTGTTTCACGGGACGGGGCATCGGTCACCCGATTCGCGCCGGCAACCGAACCGGAAAAAATGGAAAAAGAGATCCAGGAAGCGCTTGGCGCATGAGCGTGCCGGAGCTGCTTCTTTCCAATCAACTATGTTTCCTGGTGCATCGGTTGGACCGGGCCATAAATGCGCGCTACCGCCCACTTCTGGGAGAATTGGGACTCACCTACCCGCAATACCTAGCGATGCTTGCGCTGTGGGAACACGAAGAGCTGGGGATCGGCGATCTTTGTGCCTTGCTCGACCTGGATACGGGAACGGTATCGCCGCTGGTCAAGCGTCTTGAGGCGTCGGGATTGGTTGAGCGCAAACGCCGCGCCGACGACGAACGCGCGGTGTCGGTGCGGCTGACTGCCGCCGGACGCGTTCTTGAGAAACGGGCTAAAGGTGTCCCGGGAACCCTGGCATCATGCATCCTCTCAAGCGCCGCTGAATATGAGTCTTTGAAAGGCACTTTTTCAACACTGATAGAGCGGCTTGAAAGTTCGCGCTGCGCCGATCAGGACTGAGGTCGCTTTATCCGTTTGATTGGGCTCGTCGTTCCGAGCGCTTGCGTCCTGGAGCAAGTTTCACCCTTTGACAAGTCTTTTCGCATCGGTGTTAATAGTGGGATGAAAACGTTCCTGGATCTCAGCCTTTTCCTGCTCGCGCTGATAAATCCCGTGAGCAAGATCGCGGTGATGTCGGTACTTTCAGAAACGGCGACCAACGACGAATTGAAAAAGATCGCGTGGCGTTCTACGCTCGTCGCATTTCTCATGCTCGCGGTGTTCGCTTTTGCGGGAAACACCCTCCTGCGCCAGGTATTCCGCGTAGAACTGTACTCATTCCAGATAGTCGGCGGCTTCGTCGTGTTCTACTACGGTTTCCAAGCTTTGCGCCAAGGAGTATTCTTCGAAATCCACTCCTCGCAAAAATTAGTCGATCTTTCCATCGTTCCGATCGCGAGCCCCTTGATCGCGGGACCGGCGACCATAACCGCGGTGATTTCCCTCGGCGCGGAACATGTAATGCCGCGGGTCTTAGGAGCGCTTGCGGTCGCTTTGGGGCTTAACCTCATCGCGATGCTCGCCTCTCCTTTTTTGTCCCGGCCGCTGATCAAGTTCAACCTTCTGGGCGCGCTGATCCGCATTACCGGACTCTTCGTCGCCTCGATGGGCGTCAATACGGCGCTCTCGGGCATCAGAGCTTTTATTTCAACTTTGTAATATAGTCGTCCGCGATGAGCAACCGTTTCGTTCGCGGCATTCTGGACGGGTCGATCGGAAGTCTTGAAGACTTGAAGGCCGCCTACAAAACCGAAGCCAAACTGACGCATCCGGATTTGGCCGAAGTCGTCGGCCACGAAGAATTTTTAAACCTCAGAAAAGAATACGAACACGCGCTTAAGGAATTGGACCGAGGCGCCCGGAAGTCTAAAACCGATGGTGCCGGTGACGAACGGCCAACGTATGCGACAGGCATGGGCGATCCTTACGCCGCGCTGGAACTGCTGTTAAAACGCGGCTTTCCCAAAACGCCGCGACACCAAAAAGAAATCCTGCGTTACCGAAACGTACGATTGCGCGCACGGTCGGCCTTGTCAAAAATAGATTCGGCGCTTCCGCGACTCTTCGACGCGATGGAGAAGGAATTAATCGATGCGGAAGGTTTCCGGCTTGAAGCCGCGAAAACAGTCCTGGCCCTTTTGACGGACTACCTGAAAGCGAAGCGGACCCACGCCGACGCGCTGGAGACGGCGGTCAGGATGGAGTGCGCGCGGACGTTTCCGCCGGTTTCGC
>JBAYHM010000063.1:0-17463 GCA_041666155.1 Treponemataceae bacterium | reverse complement strand
TCACGGATTTAAATATGCCGAAGATGGACGGCCGCGCTTTCGCTCGGATTTTAAAAGGGGACCCCTCCTACGGCAAAATCACGCTCGTTGTCGTGTCCAGCATTGCCGACGGGGATGCGGAAGCTGAACTGAAAGCCCTGGGCGCCGCCGCGGTCGTGAAGAAGCCGGTATCCCCGGCAAAAATGAGCGCGGCCTTGGGAGGTGTGTCATGACCGAAGACAATGCGGCGATAGTTATTGATTCGGAACGCGCCGCGAATGTGCTGTCTGAAAGCGCCCCGCAGGTCTTCGCCGATATGACCTTTATGGACGCGGTCCCCGTCTCCGTTTCCTGGGGACCGAAAGCCGACACGGTACCGGCTGCACAAGGCGCGGCTCAGCGCGTCCATATCGCCATCGATATGCTCAAACCCTTGTCTTGCCGTTTGGAGCTTGAATTCCCGCGCTCTCTGGGCGATCGCATCAATGAGACTCTGTACGCCGACACAGCCGAGCTCGTGGACGCCGGCGACGATTCAACTCTGGAAATGCTCAACGTGATGGCCGGTTCGTTCCTAAGCACTTATTTCGGATCCGGAACGTCTTTCAAGCTTGAGCTGCCATTCTTTATTTTCGGCGCGTCAGAGGTTTCGGGGCCCGCCATAGCGCGCATAGAACTTGAAGCCGACGGAATCCCGGCGACGCTGACCCTGCGTTCGATCAGATATCGATACTAAATGTTACGACGATCCGAGCTCCCCGCCTGAAGTGTCCGGCGAAAGGCGTTCCTGAAAAGAGGCCGCGCGCTGCCGAAAAGTTCGCTTTGGACGCCTTCCGCGAGAAAACGCACGGAGAGAAAAGAACGGGCGAATTGGGGCGTATTGTCCTTGATGGCGACCAAGAGTTTCTTCCGTACCGAAGGGAGCGACGAAAGCGCTCCGTATACTAGGATTACTTTCGGAAAAAGGGTCATGAAGAGCGTCCCGATGGCGCGGCCCATTTCTGTGGTCGCCTCGATGACCGCGGGGTGGGAAGCTATTTCCTCGCGATTTTTTACGTAATCGATGAACAATCCTTCTTCCTCGGGAAGGTCGGGATATTCCGCTCGGAGCACGGGCGCGAGGCTTCGCAGTGACGATACCGTCTCAAGGCAACCGGATGAGCCGCAAGTGCACGGTTTCGGATTTTCGTTCTGGATCTTGCAATGCCCGATCTCGCATACCCCGCCGATGTTGGAACTGAGCACCTTTCCCGCGTTTGCGTACGCGGCGCCGATTCCGTAGCCCCAATGGACGAGCAAGGTGTCTGTTTTCTTCAGTTCTTCATCCTGGGCGATGATGTACTCCAGCCCCGCGTCCAGCACCCGGCTGAGAGCGAGCGGGGAACCCGTCGCTTTTTCGATATCCTGAAAGGACAATTTACGGAGTGACGGCCAGCGGGCCGTGAATATCCACATTTTTTTATCGGTGTCCATAAAGCCGGGAACACTCAGGCTAATCCCGAGGAACTCCGACTTTTTGGGAAAACGCGACTTGAGGGTAGCCACCGCGTTTTTTAGTTTTTCAAGCAGTTTGCCGTTGGTGTCGTTCGTTTCTATCAGGACTTCCACGCTGGAAAGAACTTCTTCAAAAGCGTTGACGATGGCGGCTCGCAGGGTCCGGGACGTTATATATGCCGAGATGGCGACGAAACGATCCTTTTCGGCGAAGAGCTGAATTTCCGGTCGGCCCTGCCGGATTTCGCCGGTCTCGCGAGCTTCCCGTACCAAGCCGTCGGCAACGAGCTCACTCACCGCGTGCGACACGCTGGTCGGTCTGATTGAGAGGGTTTTTCCCAGGAGAGAACGGGTTGTGCCGGGATCCTTGAGAATGACCTCGAATATCCGGGCCTTTTCCAGGTCCTTCATACGGTATCGGCTCCCCTCGTGGATCAGGCCGATGTCGTTTAGTATGCTGCCGGGAATTTTATACTCGGCTGACGCGACCGCTCTTGCTCGATACATAATAACATATTATGATAAAAAACAAGAAGACGCAAGAGGAGGTGGCCATGTCCGAAGAATCCAAGTTGGCTCTGCTGGGAGGTATGAAGGCCGTTCCTCGTGAAGATGAGTCTCTTTTCCATTGGCCGATAGTGACGCGGGAGGACGAAGAGGCGGTCCTGGACGTGCTCCGGCGGGGAACGATGAGCGGGACGGATATCACGAAACGCTTCGAGGCGGAATATGCCGAATGGATGGGCCTCCCGTACGCGCTCGCGACCTGCAACGGCACTGCCGCGCTCACAGCCGCCTTCTGGGCTTGCGGAGTGGGTGCCGGCGACGAGGTCATCTGCCCTTCTATGACCTACTGGGCGAGCGCGGCGCCCGCGCTGCCGTTGGGCGCGACGGTCAATTTCGCCGACATCGATAGAGAAACACTTTGCATTGATCCTTCGGACATCGAGTCCAGGATAGGAGAGAAGACCCGTGCTATCGTCCTTGTCCATTATGCGGGCCATCCCTGCGATATGGACCGGATACTTCCGATCGCGCGAAAACACGGCGTCGCGGTCATAGAGGACGTATCCCATGCGCAGGGAAGTCTCTATCGGGGGAAGGCTTGCGGCACGATGGGAGACATCTCCGCGATGAGCTTCATGGCCGGCAAGAGCTTTGCCTTAGGCGAAGGCGGCCTCATCGCGACTCGCGAACGGCGCTTGTACGAGCGTTGCGTCGCTTTCGGGCACTACGAAAGGACCGGAGCGCCCACTCGCTTCAATCCAGCCGATAACCAAATCAGCGATCCCTCGTTGCAAAAATTTTCGGGAATAGCCCTAGGGGCCGTGAAACATCGCATGAACCAAACCGTAAGCGCGATGGGCCGAGTGCAATTGAAGCAATATCCGGCCAGGATAACTGAGATCCAAAAAGCGCTGAACCGTTTTTGGGACTGCCTTCACGACGTCCCGGGAATCAGGCCTCATAGGATCGATCCCTCATCGGGCTCTACTATGGGAGGCTGGTACTATCCGCACGGACTGTACCGGGCTGAGGAACTCGGAGGGCTTTCCTGCGATCGCTTCTGCGAGGCCGTGCGGGCGGAGGGGGTCGCTTCTTGTTTCCCCGGCGCGAACAAGCCCCTGCATCTACACCCGTATTTCCATGAGGCCGATATTTTCCGCCAGGGTCGCCCCACCAGCTTGGCTTTCGGACAGCGGGATGTTCGGCAGGGGCGGGGAAGCCTTCCCGTTTCGGAAAAGATAGACGAGCTTTGCTTCACGGTCCCTTGGTTCAAGCGCGACGACGAGGCTGCGATCCGCGGCTACGCTGAAGCATTCAGGAAGGTTGCGACAAGTTGCCGAAATTTAGAGGGTTGAACAGTCCGGACGAAGGCGGGAGCGAATTTGACAATTGGAGGGAATAGGTGTTAACTAATTAATAACATATCATGTTCCTAATAAAGGGGGAATACATGAAGAGACTGGTTTTGAGTTTGGTATGCATTTCGGCGCTGCTCTTTCTTGCCGGGGAATCCGTTTCGGCGGGAGGAAGCGGTGAGACGAGTAAGGGTCCGGTAAAGCTTTCAGTTTGGGGCGGATTCCCCGAAATGGAAGCCTATTATAAATACGCGGCTGAAGAATACAAGAAGGTGAAGCCGAACGTTGAAGTAACGGTCCTGACTCACCCTTTGAGGGAATTCGAGCAAAAATTGTCGGCGACCATCCCGTCGGACACCGCCGCCGACATCATCGAAATCTCAATGTACGCGAACCAGAAATTCATAGAGGCGGGGTTGATCCCTGAACTTCCCGCCAAGGTCAAGGACTTCTTTTCGGTATCCGGCCGGTACAGCGATTTCGCCAAGGCTAATAATACCTATAAGGGAAAGTTCTACGGACTCCCGATTTTCCAGGGACGCACGGCCTTGTTCTGGAATAAGAAAATGTTCCAGGAAGCCGGGCTGTCCGGGCCGCCGAAGACCTTCGCCGAGATGGCGGAGTACGCGAAAAAACTCGCTAAGTATGACGGCGGCGGCACTCTGACCCGCAGCGGCCATAGCCTGCGGATCTCCGGCCAAGGCTCCGGAGTCGCGGAGAAATTCTGGTTCGTGCTTTATCCCATGGGCGGCACGGTCATAGAAGAAGGAAAGGAAAAAGGCAAATACCACGCGGGCTACGCCAACGACGCCGGCCGGAAGGCCTTGAAATATTACATCGACGCCTTGTATGCGGATAAGTGGGACAACCACTCCATGAAGCACGACGCGGACGCCTTCGAGCTCGAGATGACGGCGATGTTCTTCAGGGAATCCTGGGTCATCGGAGACATCGCGAAGAAGGCCCCGAATCTCTCCTACGATACGGCTACGGTTCCGTCCGACTCCCGTTGGGCCCGTATCACGAATCCCGTGAACCTCTACGTGACGAGGAGCAGCAAGAACCAGGAAGCGGCTTGGGATTTCGCCATGTTCCTGAATGATCCCAAGAATCTCCTATGGCTCTTGGACAACGTCGGTTGGCTGCCCGTGCGCCAGGATATCGACCTCAGCCCCGTCATCGCGAAGAAACCGCAAATGAAGGCCTTCGCCCTGAACGACCCGAAATACATGGAATTCGGGTATGTGGGCATCGCGCCCTTCGACGAGATCATGACGAAGCTCGCGGAGCGTCTCGTGTCCGCGTATCTGGATAAGTCGCTCGCCGACAATCCCGCGGCTCTTGCGAAAACGATTGAAGCCGCGGCGAACGAAACGAACGAAATACTCAAAAAGGCGAAATTGTACAGCGAGTGAGCGCGGCTCAAAGTAAGAAGGGCGGCGGCGGATGCCGCCGCCCTTCGCATTTTCACGACAAGGCGGCCGTATGAACCGAATGGAATATAAGAAACGCGTTTTCGCCTACTCCGCCATCCTTCCCGTGCTGGCGATTTTCATTTTCCTCAGGATCATGCCGATTTTTCAGAACTTCCTCTACAGCTTTTTCAACTCCACCGTCGTGAATCCCACCAACGATTTCGCCGGTCTCCAGAACTACATCGATCTGTTTACCGATACGCTCTTTCTTGTTTCTTTGCGGAACACGACCCTCTTCGCGGTCTGCGTAACCGTCTTCAGCGTATCCATCGCGCTATTCCTCGCCCTTCTCCTCTCGGGCAAAACAAGCCTCGGAGGACTATACGAAACGCTGTATTTCCTTCCGGTCATCACGCCGATGGTTCCCGTCGCGGTCGTGTGGAAATGGATCTACGATCCGACCTACGGCCTCCTCAACTATTTCCTATCATGGTTCGGAGTCAAACCTTTAGGTTGGCTCGTGTATCCGGACCTCGCCATCTGGTCCATCATCATCATGAGCGTTTGGAAAGTAATCGGTTATAACATGGTCATTTTTCTCGTCGGCATACGGGAAATCCCGGATTCCTATATTGAGGCAGCGATGATCGACGGGGCGAATCGGCTCCAAATATTCCGGTACGTGATTCTTCCTCTTCTTAAGCCTATTTTCCTCTTCGTGATGGTTATATCGACTATTAACGCGTACAACGTTTTCACTCAAGTATTCATCATGACTTCTGGTCCCCAGGGAGCGCCGGGCAACGCGGTCCGCACTCTTGTCTTCGACATCTACGAGAACGCTTTCCGGTATTTCAAGACCGGCTACGCCGCGGCGGAAGCGGTTATCCTTTTCCTCATCGTCCTCGCCCTCACGGTCGCTCAGCTGAAATCGGGAGGGAAGAAAGAATGAAAGCCCCGAGCGTCATCGCCGCCCAAGTCGGTAAGTATACGGTTCTGAGCATCGGCGTCTTCATCATGGTCCTCCCGTTCATCTGGATGCTCTCCACTTCGTTCAAGCCTTCGGCTGAAATTCTTACCTGGCCGCCCGAATTCATTCCCCGGCACTTCACGATGGAGAACTTCAAGACGGTTTTCGTGACCGCGCCCTTCGTCCGTTTCTTTTTCAACAGTGTCCTCATGGCCGGCGTCTGCACGGTGAGCGTCCTGCTCACTTCGTCGCTCGCCGGGTACGTGTTCGCGAAATTCAAGTTCCCGGGAAGGGACTTCCTTTTCATTCTCGTGCTTGCGACGGCGATGGTTCCCTTTGAGACCTATATGATACCGCTCTACCTCTCCATGGTGAAACTTCACGTCGTCAACACTTTTGCCGGCCTCGTCGCTCCCTACCTGATCATGAGCTACGGCATCTTCTTTATGCGGCAAAACGTCATCGCCACGATCCCCGACGAGATCATCGACGCCTCCCGGATTGACGGGGCGTCGGAACTTACGATTTTCTTGAAGATCATTTTCCCCATGCTCAAAGGCACCGCGGGCGCGCTTTCCATTTTCGCGTTCATGCAGACCTGGGCGGCTTTCATCTGGCCCCTCATTATAACGAGCAGCCGCGACCTGTGGACGATGGAATTGGGGCTCGGAATGTTCCAGTACCGTTTCACCGTGGACCTCGGACCGATCAACGCGGGTTCCATGCTTTCAATCCTTCCTGTTCTTGCCGTGTTCCTTCTCATGCGCCGGAATATCGTTCGGGGCATCACCATGACGGGGCTGAAGGGATGAATGGTTCGCCCATCATGAAAAGAAAAATAATAGATTGCGACGTCATCGCGGGATTTTGGCCGAAAGGGAGGCTTCCCATCGCTCCCGATGAAGTCTCCGCCGCGCTCCTGTCGCACGGGATACGCGAAGCTTGCGTCGTTTCGGCCCGCGGCATTTTCTTTGACCACGCGGCCGGAAACCGGGAGGCTCTTTCCTGGGCCGAGAAATCCCGGACTTCTTCGGTCAAGTTTCATCCAACAGCGACGATCGATCTTCGGCGTTTCCTCGGTTATAAAGAGGAAATCCGGGAAATGTCCCGTTCGGGCATTCGAATCTTTCGGCTTTTTCCAGAATACCAGGGCTGGGACTTTGACCACCCCGGTTTCAGGCGCGTTGCCGCCGTTGTCGCCGAGGAAAACGGGACTCTTTTCGTGAAGGGAAAGCCCGGCAAGATCCTTGCCGCGCTTGGTTCCTGCGACGTATCCCTCCTGATCGGAACCCACTTTTACGACCTTGCCGAAGCCCTTGCTCTCTGGGAAGAAGGCCGGAAGTTCCGCCTTTCAACAACCCTTCTGCACGGCCCCGGCTCCATCGATATCGCCCGGGAACACGGCGGCGAGGACAGCCTGGTCTTCGGAAGCGGAACGCCGATTTCCGCGCCGGGCGCTTCCGTCGCCGTGCTCGAAGCGGCATCGCTTTCCGAAGATGCAAAAGAAAAGGTGCTGAGTCGAACAATGTCCGCGCTTCTTCAGGGAGGGTATCATGGTCGTTGACGCGCACGCGCACTACGGCGAATGGTATTTTCCCGTCAAGAGTCGCGGCGCGGAAGAAATTCGGATTTCCATGCGGAGCCTCGGAATCGACCGGACGCTTTTCTCTTCCAGTTCGGCGATCGTCTACGATTTTCGTGAAGGAAACAAAGAACTTGCGGAGGTGATCGCGCCGGTTGCCGAATTCTACGGATACGTTTCGGTCAACGCCAATTATCTGAGCGAATCGCTCAAGGAAATGGAGACCTACCTTGCCCGGAAGGACGAGAGCCGCTTCGTCGGCGTCAAGGTCCATCCCTCATTGGCGGGGCGCGGCTTCGACTGCGACGAGTGCCTGCGTATCTCCGAAGCCGCGGCGAAATACGACGCCCCCATACTCATTCATACTTTCGGGTCCCCCATTGAGTCTCCGCGCAACGTACTGAAGGCGGCGGAGCAGTTTCCCCAGACTAAATTCATTCTCGCCCACATGGGCGGTTACTCCTGGGAGGACGGTATCGCCGTCGCGTTGCAGAGGAAAAACACCTACCTTGAAATCTGCGGTACTTGCACCGACACGCGGAAGCTCAGGGCGGCGATACAGGCGGTCGGACCCGAGCGAGTCCTTTTCGGCACCGACGCGACCCTTTTCGCCCCGGAGTACGTCTTCGGATCGATCTCCGACATGGGTCTGACGGAAGCCGAACGCTCTCTCGTCATGGGAGAAAACGCCGAGCGGATTTTCGGCTTGAACGCGCGCGAGCGGAGGCAGCGGCACACATGAGCGCCTATCTGAAGAGTTTCGACGAGATACCCTCTTACAGCGATCCCGAGTCTCATAACCAGCTCTGCCGGGATATCCTGCCGAAAGGAATCGTTCCCGGGCTTCTTATCGGCTACGACAAGATCCGCGGCCCCGGAAACAACGGCACCGGACGGCATGAGAACTTCGACCAAGTTTTCGTCGTTCTTTCGGGGAGGGGCTCCCTGATGCGCGGCGAGGAACGGATTCCGGTGCGGGCGCCTTGCGTCGTACATATCCCGCGCAACACGAGCCATGACGTATTCGTCGCCGAAGGCGACGAAATCGAATACGTATACGTCAACCGCTACGACGCCGATTCAAAGGCCTGAAGCCGCTATGCAAGCACCTGCCGATAAGGAATTCTGGACGCGTTTCTGGGAAGAGAACGATGTTTGCCTCTACGGAGCCGAAGCCGGCAGCCGGAACGGCCTGTCTTCCGTGGACGCGCTGCCGGTCAGACCCTCCTTCACGACGCGGAAGCCTCGGGTCCCGGTCCTCATCGAGCTTGGAGAGGACTGGATCATCGATAAAACGGGGTCGGACTACCGGCGCTATATCCTTGATCCCGTATACCAGCGGAACGCGCGGGACGCCTGCGCAAAGATATTGATGGACGATATCGGGTTTCATTTGAAGCCCAAAATCGATACTTCCTCCCTTTTGCACGGGTCGGTATACGGTAACCCCATCGAATACCCGGAAGGGTCGACTCCTTGGCTTGGGCATATCGTTCACGGACCCGAAGATATTCGAAAGCTCATCTTTCGGATGGAACGAACGAATCTTGCCGAGGTGGGGCTCGTGCCGGAATTCGTAGCCCGATACCGCGCTCTAGGGCGCCCGTATCGATGGAGGATACTCCACGACCCGACTTCCGTTCACGGACCCGGTACGATTCTCGGTTTTCTCTGCGGCATCAACGAGTTCGCGCTGCTGTTGTACGACGAACCGGAACTGATGTCGGAATTGATCGCTCTCGTTGTCCGGGTGACCGTGGACTATTCCCGGACGGTCCGTAAGCTGACCGGCGCGCCTCAAACAGGAGTCGGCGTCTTCGACGACGTCGCGGGGCTTGTTTCACCCGACCAATTCCAAAAATATTTCTTTTCCGCGTACCGGACTATTTACGAGGAGCTCGCCCCTGGTTCGGAGGATGACCGGTTCCTGCATAACGACGCGGCTGTTCGCCATTTGTTGCCCCAGCTCCGGGAACTTAGGGTGAACGGCATCAACCCCGACCCGGAAACTCCAGCAGGGGAAATACGAAAGGCGCTCCCGGATGCCGTCATCTACGGTTGCGTCCCGCCTTTTCTTTTGAAGGACGGAACTCCCGAGGAAGTCTTTCAAGCCGCGGTCGCGTCCATTGAAGATGCGGGCGCGGACGGAGGTCTCGTGCTGACTACGGCGGGAAGCATAAACATGGGGACCCCTTACGCGAACCTGGAAGCCCTGTGCCGGGCGGCGGATACCCGCGGGCGATACGACCGATGAGTACGCGTTTCGTCCTGCCTGAACAGCCGGTCGATGAAGATATCCTAGGGAGCAAAGCAGCCATCCACGATCTCGTTTCACGCGGCATGAATACCGTCATCGCGCGTTACGGAAAAAATGAGGGTTACCCCTGGATCGATACCAAATTCAGCACCGTCGACGGGCTGGATTTTCCGGCGGCCGACCCCGAACGCGGTTTGGACGCCGTCTTCTCCTGGATCCAAGGCAGGGGCTTGGAGGCGGTAGCAGAGCATTACGCGTTCATCCCGCCCGATTCCGAGGCGGCGGAAAAATATCGCGCGCTTCTTCGCGGCGTTTCCCGCGCCTTGCGTCTTGCCCGGACCGAGGGTAGTGGACACTTGTATTTCAGCATGGACGCCGCAGGGCGTCCCCGTAGGCCCCGACCGAAAGCAACGGTGTCCACTTTGAGCGATATTTTCTGTTCCCGCGGTCTCTATGCCGCCGCCCGGGCGCTCGGAGACGAGGACGCGGCCGCAGAGGCGGAGCGCTACTGCCTGGAAACTTTTGACGCCGTGATGCGCGGCGACTACCAAAGCGACCAGCAGGCTTTTGATCCGAAAAACCCCGTTCTGCCGATTCCCGGCCGACTGAGTCACGCTCCGTTTATGCTCCTTCTTCCTACCGCGCGCCTGCTTTTACGGGAAACGGAGTCAGGGTGGGCCGAACGCGCTCTCTCTTGTATCCGTCATATCCTTTCTCTGCATGTCGTTGGCGGGGAAACGGGGTCCGATACTACCCGCGGACTCCGGCAAGGGGATTTTATCGAATTCATCGATAACCGGGGGACTCCATTCCGAAGCGACGGCCGCATTCTCTGCGACCCGGGACATGCCCTGGAGTTTGTCGGTCTCGCGGCTGGTTTTCTCCGGACCCTGCGGTTTGAATTCCCCGCTTGGGAACACCGGGAAGAAAGCGAGAAGATATACGGTACGCTGCAAAACATATTCAGAAGAAATTTCGTCAACGGGTACGATGAGGAACACGGCGGTATAGTGAAGCTCTATGATCTGGAAAGCCGCGAGGCAGTCAATCCTGATATGCCTTGGTGGTCGCTTCCGGAAACCATGCGGGCGGCAGTGGAATGTCTGGTCGTCTCTCAATCGGAAGAGGAGCGGGCCTTTTTACGTTCAGCCTACGCCCGTTCCTGGAACGCGCTCACGGGAAACTATCTGACCGAGGCGGGTAAGGGGCTGTGCGTTCAGACCCGCGACGGTACCGGAAAGATATCCGACGCCGTTCCTGCCGTGCCCGACGCCGATCCCTGCTACCACACCGGTCTTTCCCTTCTGGCCTGCCTGAAGCTCATCGATCAAGTATCGATATTGAACGTCACGACGATCCGAGCTCCCGGGGCCGATTCGAATCGCGCTTTGCCGCCGAGTTCTTCAGTTAATAGTTGAATGAGTTTTACACCGAGACTTTCGCCGCCCGCCGGATCGAATCCCTGGGGAAACCCGGGACCGTTGTCCGTTATGCTCATCTCGCCGCCTGACGGCGTCTTTGCGAGCTTGATGGAAACCGTACCGTCGCCGTAAGATCCCAAGCCGTATTTTACGGCGTTCGTTAACGATTCCGAAGCGATTAAGCCCAAATAGAGCGCTGTATGGAACGGGAGTTCCAGCTGGGCAATATCCATTGTTAAGCCGGCAGTTGAAAATGGCGGTTTTAGGCTTTCAAATAGCTCACGAATGATTTTTTCCAGGTATTCATCGATCCTGATCATCGCCGAGGCGTCCTGTTTGTGCATGGCCTCGTGCAGGACGGAGAAAGACCTGATCCTGCCGTCCAAATCGTCCAGCGCTTCTCTCATCGGCCCTTCCTGGGCGGAGTCCTTCTGTAGGTTGATGAGGCTGAGTATCATGTTTAAGTTATTTTTCACGCGATGGTTGAGTTCCCGCATGAGGTTTTCTTTTTCTTCCACGGATTTTCGGAGGACAGCCTCAGTCTCAATCCGTTTTGCCAGTTCCTGCCGCGCGGCGCGGATACGCGCTGAAACCTCAGTACGATCCTCTACGGCAAGCAGGATGTAGCGTTTCCCGTCCTTTCCTAAGAAGTTTGTCGCGGTGACGTGCTGGATGCGTTCAATTCGTTTTGGATCCCGGTGTGGGAAAACACAACCGTTCAGCTGGTAGGAAAAAATGACCGGAGGCCCGCCCTCTATGAGCAGTTTGAGCCTTGTGCGATATCGTTCCGTGTTCAAACGAGGAAAAAAAGATCCCACCGGCTTTCCGACTATCTCTTCGCGTCGGATTCCCGTCCAGTCTTCGATGCATGTATTCCAAAAAAAAGCCTGCAGCTCTTCGTCGCAGACGACAACCCCCAACGGAACATGGTCGAGCAGATCGAACTGAGCTTTCAAAGCGCGCCGCCTGAGTACCGGTGTACTTTCTCCTCCAGCAACCGGAAGGAAGCCATAGAAAAGAACACAGCGATGGAGCCGCGGATGCTTTTCGATTCTACCAAGAACTCAGTTTCAGCGAGCAGCACGACGCTGTTTTCCGGTACTCCGACATCCGCTACGAGCCGGACCGCGTCTCCTTCGATAAAGGCTGGAACAGTGTAGGTAAAATCGAGTGAGAGGACGTTGGAAAGGGTTCCCATAAGCGCGTTGATGACGATGTTGCCGACTTCGCAGAGCGTTCCGGCGCGTATGGAGTCAAGTCCTTCCTCCATCACCGTCTCTTCTCCGATGATGCAATCGACGAGCTTTCCCGCCTCTCCGGAGGAAAAAATAAGTTCCACCGCGCCCTGCATGCTGCCGGTATAGCGCATCTGAACCGCGGACAAATTTCTTCCCGCGTCGCGCGACAGGATCAGAATCAATTCATCGGCGGCGACCAGCCTGACGGACGGTATCGAAAGGATGATATGAGAATCGAGCATGGAATTAAGGACGTCCGCGGCTTTACCGATGCCAAGTCCGATCAGTTCCGTGAGCGCGTCGTGCAAATCTTTTTCAAGCGTCATTTTGACTCGATCGCCGAATGTATCGCGGCAAGGAGGTCGTCCTTTTTGACCGGTTTGTTGACGATACCCGCGGCTCCGGCCTTCATGATGCGCGCACGGGTGGAATCCTGTATGTCGGCGGTCACGACAAGAACCGGAAGCGTCGGACTCAAAGCTTTAATGGCTTCAAGGGTCGCGAATCCGTCCATCCCCGGCATAAGAAGGTCCAAGAGGACTAAATCAAAGCGTTCTTCGGCTATGTTTTTCAACGCCGCAGCGCCTTCGTCCGCTTCATTGAGTGTATACGCGTCGCCCAGAAGGCGCTTCAGGATGCCTCGCGCGGTGAATGAATCGTCGACGATAAGAATATGAGCCATAGCTCTTCCCTATAGGAGCAGCAAATCCAATTTCGCGTCAGCCAAATCCGTTGCGATAAGATCGGCTCCCGCCTTGCGCAGTTCGGCTTCCGGGAACGTCGTCAGGAGGGCGAGACAGCGCATACCGGCCGCTTTTGCCGCCGCGACGCCCGCGATAGCATCTTCAACGACCCAGCAATTTGCCGGTTCAATGCCGATAAGCTCGGCCGCTTTAAGGAAAATATCAGGGAAAGGTTTTCGCCTCTCAACGTCCAAGCCGTTGACCATCGCGTCGAACTCTCCGTGGTCCAGGCCGATCTCGTGCAGGCTCGCGAGCATTTTTACGCGGTCGGTGCTTGTGGCAAGCGCTGTTTTCAACCCGCGCGCGCGGCAGGACCCGACGAACGCGGCGGCACCGGGCAGTTCGTTAAGTTTTCCTTTCACGATATCGCAATAAATTTCGTAGGTGCGCGCTTTATCGCGTTCCACGTCAAAGCCGCTTACTCCGTGTTTCGCGGCGACGCCTCCGAGAAAACGGTTTTCGCCGAAGCCGACGAACGGCTTGAAATCGGCGTGCGCGACATCGACGTTATGATTTTCCTTGAACATGCGCTTTCCGGCCTCCGCGATAAACCACTCGGAATCCATGAGCACGCCGTCCATATCGAAAATCACCGCGCTTGTTTTCATATGAGAGACCGCTAGAGGTAGCGGCAAAGGTAAGAGCTTACTTCCGCCACTTTGAGGGAGAATTTAGAGGAAGCGGGAACCCTGAATTCCTGGCCCGCTTTGAAGGTTTTCCAAGAATCCTCTCCGGGTAGTTTTACCGTGAGCGCTCCGGAGACGACGATCATAAGCTCCGGACCCGCGGTCCCGAATTCATAGTCGCCCACTTCCATAACGCCGACGGAGGCTTTGCCCTCATTCGAGTCGAAACCGATGGACTTCACTTTTGCGCCGAAATATTCGTTGTTCTTCAACATAGTAATAATAATTATCATGAAAATGGTTGGAGGCGCCAGTATCGGAATGCGATTTTTGTGAGATTTTAGAGATATCTGCGGGGTTCCTCTCCCAATACGTTCGCGTAGAGTTCGATATACGGTTTGATGGTGCTGTACGCCAATTTCCCGAGCAGCGTCTCCTCCACTTGGAAGAGGCCGACGACGCCCGACATCTCCACATCTATGCGAATGGGTTTTTCAGCGCCGGCCGATAAATGCACCGCTTCTATTGAATTAGCGGAGTGCTTGTGTATATCTCCGACCCGGGGTTCGGCGTTTAAGGCCATGGGGATACGCGCTCTGCCTTTTTCCATGTCGCAACCGTCCGCCACTAGAATGACCCCTGCTTCAACGGAATGGATTTTGCGCCCCGCCATGTGGCCGATGATGCCTTCAATCGCGAGCGATCGGACGACCACACGCTTGGGAATATCTTGTTTGTAGACCTCGATAAGTAAGCGATCCAGGATGGGATACGAAAGGTAGGCACTGTGAAGTTCGTGTTCTTGCCTTCCGATTGTCATCCCTAAGTCATGGAGGAACGACGCGAGAAGAACCGCGATCAACGCGTCCTCAAAGTCCCCTTCCTCTTCCGTTTCCATGCTTGTCCGAATACCCGCGCCGCGGAGCAAGCCCATCATGGTGACCGCGTTAAGGGCTACTTTGCGCATGTGCACCGGTCCGTGATCGTTATAGCCGAGTCTCTTGATGGAGACGGTATTCGCGTATTCCTGCATCGCGTGGATTTCGGGATCGTCAAGAAGCAGTTCCGTTATTTTTTGGGCATTCCCCGAGAGTCCGAGGCCGGTTACAGCCGATAGGAGTTTTCGGTCCATTGATAATTCTTTTGGTGATTTCATACTATGTAAGATACGAAGAGTGAGGGTGGAAATCCAGAGGCCGTAGTTCTTTCTCATCTGATGCTCATAATCGATACCGATTAAGGTGTTGATTTATAGGGAAATGTATCGTATTATGAAAAACCAATGCACCGTTTTTTATTGACATCAACCTTGGTCGTTCTTAGTTTCGTTCCCACCGGACTTTTTGCGACTCCAATTGTCTGCGAACCTAAAGCGCGCGTCTTCAATATTGAATACCCTTCCGCGAGCGCAGGGCCGGGGTGGATCGGAAGCGAAACCGACCTAGTCGTCGATTTCCCCTTGTCCCTCTGCGCGGTCCGGGCCGTGCTGCGCGACTTTCGCTCGTATCCCCGTTTCTTTCCTCGACTCGTGCGGACCGCTGTGATCAACGGTGAAAACGAAGCCACGACGATACGTCAGCGCTACGAAGTCGCCATCCTCGGCTATCGGTATCCTACCGAATACGACCTTGCTCTGGAGATCGATGAAACCGCCTACCCTGAGCGCTGGGTTCTTTCCTGGAATCTTGCCGGATCCGACGGCACAATCGGCGAATCGCGCGGCGCATGGACTCTTGAAAACGTCGGCACCGTCGAAAAGCCCGCGACACGGGTAACGCACCGCAACCGCGGCTTGATCAAGGCAACCTTCCCACTCCAGGACAAAATCATGCGAATTTTTGCTCAACGGGAACTTGCCCGCTCCATTATGGCCGTCTACACCGAAGCCCATATGCGGACGGCTAAGGAAACGGAACTGGCGCTCGCGAAGTAGCCGGCAAGTATAAAAAAGGGCGGAAAAGAATGATTTGCGGGCCACGTCGCCCGCTTTTTTTATTTACGGCGCACATGCGCCGCTCATACCGCGCTATCATCGCCATGGGCATTGAATTGGACGCGATCACGAGCGTCGTGCTCGGCGGCGTGGCCATCACCGGCGGCTTCGGCGGCATCTACGGAGTCGTCATCGCCAATTTCCTCCTCGGCTACCTCAAGTTCGGCATGGGCTTGGTGAACGTGCCGGGGCGTGTTATGAATTTGGTGACGGGCGTACTGCTCATCGTCGCCATCGTCATTCCCGAACTTATCAAACGCGCGGAACGGGGACCGTCGCGCGTACGGAGATCCTGAAATGAAACGAAACGCGTTCGCGATGCGCTTAAAACCGGGCGTGGAAGCGGAGTATAAGAAGCGGCACGATGAAATCTGGCCGGAATTAAAGGCGGAGCTGCGGAAAGCGGGTATATCGGATTATTCGATTTACCTGGATCGAAAAACGAATACCTTGTTCGCCTTTCAATACGTGGCCGACGACGCGACGGACGCTGAACTACCCAAGCTGCCGGTGGTGAAAAAATGGTGGCACATGATGAAGGATCTTATGGAGACGAACGCCGACGAGTCTCCGGTGAGCGATCCGCTGGCGGAAGTCTTCCATATGGATTGAGGGCGGATTAACGGCCCCAGTCGCTGGGGGCTACTCCCGTTTTCTTTTTGAACAGCCGCGAGAAATAATAGGGGTCGTCGAAGCCGAGCGTGAAGGCGACCGCTTTTACCGAAGCCTCTTCCGCATCGAGCAAGTCCTTCGCTTTATTGATTTTAAGCTGAATGAAGTATTGATAGGGCGTCATGCCGGTATAGGCCTTGAACGCTTCGTAAAAGCGTTCCATACCGATTCCCAGCCGCTCGCCGATCGTTTCCATGCTGATCGCGCCCGCGACGTTTTCCTGCATCAGGAATTTCGCGCGCTCAACCAAAGTGGCCGACTCTCCGCTCTGCTCCGCTTTCCGCTCGCGGCCGATCACTTCCGAGAGCAGCAACATGACCAGAGCTCCCGCGCGGAACTGGTAATAGGGTTCCTGGGCTGCTACGGCGGAAAAAATATCCGAAAAAATGGAGATGATCGATTGATGAGCGCCGACGGGAAAAAAGGGGCGTTCGGGAACGTGAAAGCCCGCCGTACGCAAGGAATCGGCATAGGTCCCCTTGAAGCCCACCCAGTATTCGTCCCAGCCGGTTGCGGGGTCGGGCCGGTAGGCGTGGCTGACGCCGGGGAACACGGCCAGGACCGAACCTTCGGTCACTTTGTATTCCGTATCACCTGAGCGGAAAAAACCGCGGCCCCGCGTGACGTACACGAGCTGGTATTCGTTGACGACGCGGCCGGTGGCCACAGACTTGTAGGCGGACGGATGCCTTTCGGTGGAAGGAGGGTAGGGGCTGCCGGGAGCGACTTCCACCATGCCGACGTCCGTGCAAACCAGCTGCCGCTTTTCGTCGTCGTCGGACCAGGTTAGATACGATGAGAAATTCTTCCGAGCCATACTAATGATAATAATCCATCATATACGCCGCCTTTGTCCATTCACGTCGGACGGAGGCGGGGCGATACTGGAAATACTATGAGCATGAACGAATTGATCGAGATTTCCCGGCGTTACGGTTCCGATCCGGATTTCGTCGTGGCGGGAGGCGGCAACACCTCTTGGAAGACGAAAACCGACCTCTTTATAAAAGGTTCCGGCGTCGCGCTGGAATCCGTGACCGAGGCGGGTTTCGTCCGCATGGATCGGAAGAAACTGGCGGCGATCTGGACCTCCTCCTACCCCGCCGACCCCGACGCGCGGGAAAGCGCGGTTTTGGCCGACCTGATGGCATCCCGGCGTACGGGCGAAGAAAACAAACGGCCAAGCGTGGAAACCTTGCTCCACGACGTGC
>JBAYHM010000062.1:0-17562 GCA_041666155.1 Treponemataceae bacterium | reverse complement strand
TCGGTCGGGGTGAACGCCCCGGAGATTATCCCTCCCAGAATGATGACCGGCGCCATAAGTGCGAAGAAGGCGTCTTTGAACGACGCAAGGATTTCCCGGATGGTGGCCCGTTTCCTCTTTTTATAATTCGCTTTCTTGCAGGCAAAGTACACCATCACCGCCATGACTAAAGCCATGAGGAGACCGGGGAGTACTCCCGCCGCAAAGAGCCTGCCGGTTGAGACGCCGCCGGTAACGGCGAAGATGACGGCGGGGATGCTCGGTGGAATGATCGGCCCGATGATCGACGAAGCGCCGGTGATAGCCAGGCTGAAATCATCGTCGTAGCCCGCTTCTTTCATCGCTTGAAGCTCTATGGCTCCTAATCCGCCGGCGTCCGCTATCGCGGCTCCCGACATGCCTGAGAATATGACGCTTGCCAAAATGTTGGCGTGGCCCAAGCCGCCGGTGAGGTGGCCTACCAAGTGGTCGGCGAAGGAAAATATTTTCTTCGTTATTCCGGTGGAATTCATGATGTTCCCGGCGAAAATGAAGAAGGGGACGGCGATGAGCGGGAAAGAGTCCACGCCGATTGCCAGCCGTTGAACCGCCATTTCCAACGGAACGTTATTCAGTATCATGTAGAGCATCGAACTCGCGAACAAACCGTAGGCTATGGGAACCTTTAACGCGATGAATGCAATGAAGGCGATAAACGATATCAGCATACGATCACCCTTTATTTGGATGCGGGATGAGTTCCCCGACAAATTTTACGGCGGAAATGAGAATCGAGATTGATGAGGTGATGAATCCTATGGGCAGCGCGACGTACACGAGTCCCATATTGATCTGCATCGCCGACGATTCTATGTTCATCTGCGCTCGGACGAAACGCATGGTAGCGCCGAAGATTTTCCACATCAAATACAAGATCATGATTTGCGTCAGGACGGTGACCGCGTTCTGCGCCGCCTTTGGGAGCTTATCGAAGAAATAAGCCATCTCAATGTGCTTTTTTCTTCTTAGGCC
The DNA here is from genome assembly GCA_041666155.1 of Treponemataceae bacterium. GTDB lineage: Bacteria > Spirochaetota > Spirochaetia > Treponematales > Breznakiellaceae > SZUA-426. Next base: position 16,551 of record JBAYHM010000062.1, on the reverse strand, counting down.
GTAGTTAATACCGAAAAAAGTGATCCAGACCAAAAGGTACCGCGCAAGCTCTTCAGTCCAAATCAGAGGCGCGTTCAAGAAATACCTGAAGATTATTTGGAGGAAGAGGGCTATCGCTATTACGCTGAAACAGGTTACCAGGAAGATTTCTTCCAATTTCGATAAGAAGCCCGCAATTCTTTTGATTACGCTCATGTGTCGTCAACCTCTGTACATAAAAAAGGCTGCCCGGAAAGCGTCGGCTTAGGGGCAGCCTTTCGAAATCGCGGAAGCTTATTTAACCGCCCTGACTTTCGCGAGCAAGCCCGGGCCCCATTCCTGTTCGTAGGTATCAAGCAGCGCTTGAGCGGCGTTCATGAAGGCCTGCTTATCCGGCTCGATGATCGTCATGCCGTACTCTTTTCCCATCTTGGTAAGGTATTCGTCTTCCATCTTGAAAGAGTACTCGTTCGCCCAGACCGACGCTTCGTTCGCGGCCGCGATGATCGCGTCCTGCCTGCTCTTCGGCATCTTGGCGATGAAGGCGTCTTTTGTCCAGATCATGACGCCGGCGACTATGTGCTCGGTCTTGATCAAGTATTTTTGGACTTCATGGAATTTCATGGTCACGATGGTCGCGGGCGGATTTTCCTGTCCATCCACGGTTCCTTGCTGGAGCGCCAGATAGACTTCGGAGAACGCCATCGGGGTCGGGGTGGCTCCCATTGCCTTGACGGTCTGCACGTACAAAGGCTGGTCGGGACAGCGGAGTTTTACGCCGTTCAGCTCGGCGGGCGTCTTCGCGGGGACTTTGCCGGTCGTCACGTCTCGCGTGCCGTAATAGAGGAAGCCCAGGGATTTAACTCCGGTTTTTTTGGTTAGCTCCTGCAGGACTTCCTTGCCTGCATCGCTGCCGTAGAATTTAACCAGATGGTCCCGGTTTCTGTAGACGAACGGGGCTTCGAATATCTTCATCATTTTCAGGCGCTTCGCCCATTCGGCGGTTCCCGCGATGGTGAAATCGATCGTTCCCATTTCCACGCCGTCTATGATGTCTTTTTCATTACCGAGCTGCGACGCGGGATAAACGTCGATGAGTACCGTTCCGGCGCTCTTTTCCTTAACCAGTTCCGCGAACTTTAATGCCGCTTTACCGACGGGAGAATCCGGCGGCTGAATTGTGGCGAGCCGATAGTGTACAACCTCGTTCGTTGGTTTCGCGTCCTTTTGGCCGGCCGCGAAAACTGAAAGAGGAAGCGCGACGAGCAGTATGATACCGATCATTTTCATTCGCTTCATGACATCGTCTCCTTTCTTTGTGGGGGGTGCGCAAAACATGGTAACGTTTCTACAAAAAAGTGTACCACCAGCCGGGCAAACTGTCAAATTTAGAGAAAACAAAGAATGAGAATACCATTAAACCTTTTAATATATCGAATTAAATAATTTGACCTAGGCTGTTTCATGTGGTAACATTACCACAAAAGGAGGGCGAAAAGATGAGTGATGCATCGAAAAGCCTTTTAATCAAAAATGGAAAGGTATTCAACCATGACGCTCGGACTTTCGCTGTCGGAGACGTTTTGATAGAGGGCGGAATGGCTGCGAAAATCGCGCCGTCGCTGACGCCGGCTCCTTCCGTTCCCGTGCTGGACGCTCGGGGCAAGCTTGTGCTGCCCGGTCTTATCGATTTCCATCTTCACTGTTTCCGTCATGGGCAACTGCTCGGGGTCGATGTCGATGAACTTGCGCCGTATTCGGGTACGACTTGTTTTGTGGACGCCGGAAGCTGCGGGGCCATCAATTTCGTCGCGTTCAACGAATACGTCATCAAGCCTTCAGCCGTAAAAATTTTCGCATTCCTCAACGTCTCGGCGCTCGGCCAACATTCCCTGGGAATTAAAGGCATCGATTCCAGTGAATACGACGATGAGCGTTTTCTGCATATAAAAGCGGCTGAGGAAGTGATCGCGAACAACCCCTCTTCCATCATAGGCGTAAAAGCGCGCATGTGCGCGGGCCTTTATTCGACCGCGCCGTTGAATAGAGCCCGAGAACTGGCTGATGCCGTCGGCCTGCCGATGATGGTCCACATCGGAGAAAATACCGTATCGCTTGAAACCGTTCTTTCCTGTTTGAAGGAAGGCGATATCGTCACTCATACCTACCATGGCGGAAAGGATGGAATTCTGGACGATGCGGGCGGGATCAAACCGATGGTGATCGAGGCGAGGGACCGCGGCATCCTGTTCGATGTCGGTCTGGATCGCGTCCATTCCAGTTTCGCGGTAATCGGGCAGGCCCTCCGTCAAGGCTTTTATCCGGACTTCATCAGCACGGACTTGGCCATGGTGAACAGGCACGTCACCGTCGACATGCCGACAACCGTATCGAAGTTCATGGCGCTCGGCCTTCCCTTGGAAGAAGCGGTGTATCGGTCTACCTTCACGGCGGCGCGCAAGATCAACCGACCCGGCGTGTCGGGCGTCATTCAGGAAGGCGCGGTCGCTGATATCGGTATTTTCGAACTGCGGGAAGGGGATTTCGTTTTCAACGAAACCAACGGGAATTCCGTGACGGCTTCTAAAAAGCTGGTCGCGCTGACGACAATCGTCGACGGGGTCCCGATGGAAAAACGGGAACGCGTGCAGAAGGCTCCCGGTTTCATAGCGCCGTAGCCTACAGCAGCAGCGCCGAATTCTTCCTCAGCACCTCGGACATATTGGCCACGTGTTGCCGCATGAGTTTTTCCGCGGCGTCGACGTCGCGGCGTTCGAGCGCTTCCAGGATTCGGCAGTGTTCGGCGTACGAGTTTTCGTCGCGGCCTTTGATCAGGATGGTTTTTACGTTGTAGCGCTTGAACTGGTTTTTTATTTCAAGGGTCATTTCCACCGCGGGCCGATTCGGGCAGACTCGGTAAATAACTTCATGGAAGCGCCAGTTGTTTTTAGAGTATTCAAGCAGCTCATGCGCTTCAAGACACCGATGCATCTCGGCCAGGATTCCCCGCATTTCGGCGAGGTCCGCGTCGGCGAGAAGCAGCACGCTGCGGCGAATGACGTACCCTTCAACCAATTCCCGCAATTCCAGGTACTGGATCATTTCATCGATGGAGAACGAGCGGACTCGGGCCCGCTTGCTTTCCTCGATTATCACCAAGTTTTCGCTTTCCAGTTTGAGCAGCGCTTTCTTGACCGTATTTCGGCTGACGCTCAGATCGTTTGAAAGCGCGATTTCCGTGAGACTTTCCTGGGGATGATAAATACCTTCAAGAATTCGTTTTTTAATTTCTTCGTATGCGTAATTCGTCTGATTTCTCAAAACCGGTCCTCCGGAAAAGCTGTTGCGTCGCTCGAATATAACCTAGTACCCGTTGCTCGTAAAATACTGCAAGACGTTTTTTCAAAAGCAACCGGCTTTTGAAAAAACGTTAGTCTTCTTGGAAGGCTTCTTCACGCTTCGCCTTGATTGACGGCAGCACGGCGATCAGCAGCGCTAAAGCCGCGATTATGAGTACTGCCAGGCTGATAGGCCGCCGCAGGAAAATACTAGGATCACCTCGCGAGAGTTTCATCGCGCGGCGAAGGTGCTCTTCCATCATGGGGCCGAGGATCAAGGCGAGCAGCAGCGGCGCGGTCTCCAGTTCGACCTTTTCAAAGAGGTAGCCGGCAATGCCGAATATCGCCATAAGGAGGACGTCGAATGGACTGTTGGACAGACTGAACACGCCGATGCCGCAGAAAATCAGGATGGCCGGGTACAGGAAGCGATACGGCACGAGGCAGAGCTTTACCCAGATGCCGACCAGCGGCAGGTTCAGCACGAGCAGCATGAGATTGCCGATCCACATGGAGGCGATGATGCCCCAGAAGAGCTGCGGTTGGTCGCCGATCATCGAAGGGCCGGGCTGGAGTCCCTGGATAACCATCGCGCCGATCATGAGCGCCATTACGGGGCTGGTCGGAATGCCGAGCGTGAGCATCGGGATGAACGAGGTCTGCGCTCCCGCGTTGTTGGCCGCTTCCGGGGCGGCGACGCCTTCTATCGCGCCGGTGCCGAACTCTTTTCCGTGCTTGGATATTTTCTTTTCAATGGAATACGATGCGAAAGAGGCGAGCAACGCTCCGCCGCCGGGCAGGATTCCCAGGAATGAACCGATAAAAGTGCCGCGAAGGATCGGGGCGACGATTCGTTTGAATTCATCTTTTGAAGGCATAAGGCTGGTGATTTTGCCGATGATCTTCCGTTCGCCCGAACCTTTTTCAAGGTTGCGGATGATCTCTCCCATGCCGAACATGCCCATCGCGACGGTCACGAAACCGATGCCGTCGGAGAGTTCGTTGAAGCCGAAGGTGAAGCGTCGCACGCCGCTGTTGATGTCGGTGCCGACCAGTCCGATGAGGAGCCCGGTCAGTATCATGCCGATCGCTTTCAGGAGCGATCCGCGAGCCAAGACGACTGACGCGACCAGGCCGAGCGCCATTAGCGCGAAGTATTCAGGCGCGCCGAACTTCAAGGCGACCTCCGCCAAGGGCGGCGCGAAAAGCGCGATGATCAAGGTAGCTACGGTGCCCGCAGAGAAGGACGCGATAGCCGCGGTTGCCAGCGCGGGGCCTGCCCTTCCTTTCAAGGCCATCTGGTAGCCGTCTAAGGCCGTCACGATGGAAGACGCTTCGCCAGGTAGGTTCACAAGTATCGATGTGGTCGATCCGCCGTACTGGGCGCCGTAGTAGATGCCCGCCAGCATGATGAGGGAAGACAGCGGCGGCAGAAGGAAGGCCGTCGGCATCAGCATGGCGACGGTGGCGGCGGGCCCGAGTCCCGGCAGAACGCCGATGAGGGTTCCGACAAAAGTGCCGACCAAACAATAGAGCAGATTGGAGGCGGTAGCCGCCGCCTGGAAGCCGGTTAACAGTCCCGCGAACAAGTCCATGCTACCGTCCCCCCAGCCAAGTTCCGAGCAGCGGAATGGGCAACCCAAGCAAAACTACGAACACGATGGATGAACCGGCCGCAAGAAGGACCGCCAGTATCAAGGCGTTTTTCCAGGTAAATTTCTCTCCCGCTTTTACGCTCAGCAGCGTCGACAGAATGACGGCGATAGGGAGTCCGAGGGAACTGAGGCTGATTCCGAAAACGACTACCGACGCGACGACAAGACCCATTTTAATGAAGGCGGGTTGCTCGGTTTTTGCTCCGGAGTGGAAACAGGATCGCGCAATCAACGCGATGCCCACAAGAACCAGCAGTATCGACAGCACGGCGGGGAAGTAGCCGGGGCCCATGGCCCGGGCCGTTCCTATGTTGTAAGTTCGGCCGATCACGAAAAAGAACGCTCCGAAGGAGAAGAAAAAAAGACCGGAAATAAAATCCTTGGAACGGATGGTTCCTTTCGCGTCGGCCATGTCGGGCTCCTCTATTGTTGCTCTATTTTGGCGCGCTTGATTACGGCGCGCCACTTTTCAGTGTCGGAAATAACCAGGGATTTCATGTCCTGGGAGGTGGAGCCGCGAGCGTCGATGCCGAGTTCAAGCAGCTTGGCGCGCACTTCCGGAGCGGAAAGGGCGAAAAGGATTTCCCTGTTCATCTTATCCACGATGGCCTGCGGTGTCTTTGCGGGGAAACAAATGGCGTTCCAAGAGGAAGCCCGGTAGCCGCTTACGCCGCTTTCGTCGAGCGTAGGGACATCGGGGAGACTCACCCAGCGGCGATCGCCGGTGACCGCGAGAATGCGAACCGTGCCGGACTTGGCTTGGGCCGTCAGGGGCGCCAGCATGTCGAAGTCCATCTGCACGTCGTTTCCGCGCAAGGCGACCAGAACGTCGGGGCTGCCTTTGTACGGCACGATCATCGCATCGGCCTTTGTCATTGAAAGGAAGAGTTCCGCCGCTAGGTTCTGTGTGCTTCCGACGTTGATAGTGCCGATGTTGACCTTTCCCGGGTTTTTCTTTAAGTAAGCCAAGAGGTCCTTCATCGTTTTGAATTGGGAATCACCCTTGACCGCTACGGCTAGGTCAAAGAAGCCGAGGGTGGACACCATCGCGAAATCACTGACGATGTCGAAGGGCACTTTTTTGAACAACGACGCGGATACCGCGTTTCCGTTCGACATGAGGAACATGGTATAGCCGTCCGGAGCCGCTTTCGCGGCCATGTCCGCCGCGACGATGCCGCCGGCGCTCGGCTTGTTCTCAATCAGGATCTGCTGCCCGAGTTGCGTGGAAAGTTTTTGAGCGACTATGCGGGCCGTCAAGTCGCCGACGCCTCCCGGACCGAATCCTACGATCAACTTGATCGATTTGTTGGGGTACGCTTGCGCGCTCGCGCTCATGGCCGGGCCGAACGCGAGAATCGCGAGCGCGGCCAGTAGAGTGAATTTACCGAAGATTTTCACAACATGCCTCCTTGCGGCAAAAAAGAACCTAGAAAAAGCGAAACTATCGATACGTTACGCCGAGTTTGGCGAGCACTTCACGGAAGCCGTAAAAATCGACCCCTAACTGGCCCGCCTCTATCTTGCGAACGGTATCTTCTTCTTTCTTTTCGCGCGCCTTGGATTTCTCCAAAGCGGCGGGAATATCGGCGCGTTTCACGACGACCACGCCGTCGTCGTCGGCCACGATCAAGTCGCCCGGTTCCACGATGGTTCCGGCGCAGACGGCCGGTGCGTTCACCCAACCGGCCTTGTTCTTCGTGGTGCCGGTGCACACGACGGCCGTGGTCCACACCGGGAAGCCCATCTCGCGCAGGCGCTGCGTGTCGCGCACGCCGGCGTCCATGACGACGCCCTTCACCCCGCGCTTCATGAGGCTGCGGACGATGAGGTCCCCCATCATGCCGTGCTTGTTCGATGCGCCTTCGGTGGTGATGACCAGGATGTCCCCGGGACCGCAGCATTCCACCGCGGCGTGGACCATCAGGTTGTCGCCGGCGGGGCAGATGACCGTGACCGCCGGTCCGCAGACGGAAACGCCCTGCTGGATCGGCTTCATTGAATCGTCCATCAGTCCCGTCTGGCCTTGGGCTTCGTAGACGGTCGCCACGCCTAGGCGCGCGAAGTCCGCGCACGTTTCGCCGTTGGCGGCGCCCTCGGAGCGCTCGATCTCTTTGCGTACGTAGCGTTCCATACTAGATGAACTCCGAGGAAACGATCGGGAAGAAGTTGGAGAAGCATTCGGCCGCGGTGTATTCGTTGTTGCCGGAGATGCGCCGCGCGTGGTTGCCCCGCATGTGGCCGCGTTCGGTGTAGTAATCGATCAGGTGCTTCTGCGCCTTAAAGCAGGCCATCGCCTGTTTCTTTTTCTCAAAGACGGCGGAAATGTCGATTAACGTTCCCGGTTTGAAATCGCTGATTTCGGTCTGGTGCGGCTCAAAGCCGTAGATGTCCATCTGTTTGACGGCTTTCAGCCCCTCAAGCTGGGCTCCCGAAGAGGTGGCGACGACGCAGGCCTGGAACGTGAACTCCGACACTTTTTCGTGGTCGGGGTTGAACTGGTCCTTAGGGCCGTGGGTCAGCACCGCGTCGGGTTTGAAGCGGCGGATCGCCGTAGCCAGGCGGTCAAGCCGTTCGCGCCCGAGATCCATCGGATAATCCTCGTAATCCCAATATTCGATGTCTTTGACGCCTAGAATCTCCGCGGCGGCGGACGATTCGCCGAGCCGGATCTTCTTTACGTTCTCAGCGGTCTGACCTTCGCTCTTCCAGAGGTCGTTTGATTCACCGCGTACGCCATAGCTGAGTACTATCACCTTCACTTCGTCTCCGCGCGCGATGTATGAGGCGATGGTACCGCCCGCTCTCCAGACGAAATCGGCGGCGTGGGCGCTCACTACGAGCAATCTTTTTCCCGACATTGTTTCCTTCCTTAACCTTGCTTTATTCGACCAGTGAGGCGGAGTTTGTCGCGATCATCGTGACGACGTTTTTTTCTGAGAAACCGGCGGCAAGGAGTTTCTCGGCATAGATCGCCATGCCTTCGTCCGGGTAGATGGCCGCGGGCTGTCCGAGATCGGTGCCGATGATCACGCACGAGGGGCCTATCGCCTTGATCTGCGCGATCGCGATCTCCCAAGTAGTTTTTTCCGTAGCGGGAGTGGTGTAGCAGTGCTCCACGAACGCGCCCATGGCAACGAGCTTTTTCTGGTCCTCGATCTCGTAGAAGGTGGAGGGGAAGTCGACGTGCGTGATGATCACACGCTCCACTTTGCGCTCTTTGGCCGCTTTCACCAGAGCGAAAGTCTCTTCGTGGGACACGTGCGCGGTAGCCAAAATCATGTTGTATTTGGCGATCACGTCCAGCACCGCGACGGCATTATCCGTGAGCTTCCCGTCTTTGACGGCGCTTAGAAGCGGCGCCTCGATCCCTTCGGCTTTCATGTCCAACTTGATTTTCGCCCAGAAGGGGAGTTTGCCCGCCGGCGCCGATGCCAGGTGCACGGCCTCGTTCGCGGAGTCAACCGTCGGGAACCATACTAGTTTGGCGCCCGCGCGGCCGGCCATGTCGACCGCGAAGGGATTGATGCCGCCCACCGAGCTGTTGAGCGATATCGTGCCGATCGCGTTACACGCCGGGTATAGTTTCCGGACGATCGCCGCGCGTTCAGCGGTACAGAAATAGTGGGATTTCATGGCGAAGCCTTTCATCCCGGCCGCTATCACCCGTTGGGCCATTTCCAAGTCATCCATCTTTCGTGGAAGAAGATCTGGCGCCGAGTGTATGTGTAGGTCGTACGCGCCCTTGAGCAGCTTATTCACGACGAGTGCCTCCGGTATTGTTTCTCTAAGTGTTGAACACTTGTGATACACACATAATACACCGTTTCGGCAGGGCGTCAAGAAAAAAAGTGAGGGGTAGGGCCGGCATGGATCCCTTACGAATTTTTTGCGATCTTGGTGAATGATAGTAGTCCGCGGTGTACCGCCGTGTCCGCCGTGGTGTGAATAATTAGGAAGAGAAACCACGGAGGCACGGGGTAACACGGCGGGGGAGGGAGATAATCGGCTATGCAGTGTTCACCCGAGCCCGCTCCTCTTCCCCAACTATTTAAGGCCGCGGACTCTGAAGGACAGAGTATCACTTCGCATGCGGATAATGCTCAATATTCCGGGAACTAGCGAACGTTTACGAGGAGGGTTGTGAGAGGTATTTACCGGGTTATTAGGGACGCAGCTACACGACCGCGGCCAGTTTTTCTTCCCGGCAGGCGTGTCGGGCGTTTGCACAGACCCTTTCGTCCATGCGGCGCAGCCGTCGGGAGAGGTCTCGGGCAAGGTTCATCATGAAAAGCGCGAAAAGCTTGGGATCAAGCTTGTACATCTCATGGATCGACCGGTTGTTGAGAGCGGCAAGGGTCAAAGGCGTTATCGCTCGGACGGTTGCCGCCGCGGGCATGACGTCCAAAATTTCCATTTCGCCGAAACAATCGCCTTCTTTCAAATCGATAATATCGACTGAATCACGGCTGACGCGGACGGAACCTTGGAGTATAAAATAAAGGGAATCGTTTCGTTCTTCTTCGCGGATTATTAAGGCGTGAGGAACGTAGGTCGCGGTGCGGAACAGGGGGCGGATGCTCTCTATATCTTCCGGACGAAAACCACCGAATAATGAATACTTTTGAAAACTAGCGAAATCGATCATCAAATCCTCTCTCTCTCGCTGCTTATTGTATCGGTAAACAAGCGGATAGGTAAACTCTTTTTTTGATTCTTTTGGTTAACTTTATGCTTCTTTTATGGTTTTTTCGTCTTAAGCGCTTGCCGCGAGTACTCTCCGCCGTCCACTGCCTTGATTCCGGCGCCGATGAAGAAGATCCAGCCGACGGCGCGGACGGCGAAATAGTAGATTCCGGCGCAGGAAAAACGCGCTTCTTTGAGTAGTCGATAAAAGATTCGGTCAATGATTTTTCGGGGGATTCCGTGACTTCCGTAATATTGGTATAGGGCGTCGTGCACCAAGGACGCGAACGCGGTTTTTGGACGTCCGATCACTTTGTCAACGACTCCGTCGGGGGTTCCGACATAGCCGAGATCGAACACGCGAAATTTTGGTGTGCAGCCGTCCCACGCGTAGCACGCCGGGATACTGAGACGGCCGGTACCGCCCTCAATACGCAGCCAAGGCGCCTCAAAAGGAAACCCAGCGGCTTCCGGTACAACGAAGGATTGCGTTTCTTCAAGACGATAAAGCCAAATCCCCCTGAACTCATTGGAAACGACGGTTTTGCCCTTATGTTCTATTGAAGTCTGATTCATGGAGGGAGTATATCGCGAATTACGTGGTTCAAACATGTGTTCTGTTGTATAGTAGCGTCATGAATATCGATGCACCCGCCGTTTCCGAAAACCTCGGAGAACTGTCGCGCGCGTTTGCGGCCACGGATGATCCGGAATTCATCGAATCGTTTCTGCGCAGTCTACTGACGCCCGCGGAAGCCGCCGACGTAGCCGCGCGCTGGGCCTTGGTGAAAGCCTTGGATCTTCATGTACCCCAACGCGAAATCGCCAAGGAATTGGGCTTGAGCCTGTGCAAAATCACACGGGGATCCCGTGAATTGAAAAAGTCCGATTCGCCCTTCAAGCGGATGCTGGAACTGGCCGCGCTGACCCACGACTGAAGGTTTTCAGACCGTCCCGACGCGGAACGATCTGCGGAACAGGACGCGTCTGAGTCGTTCGAGCCACACGACCGCGATCGCCAGTAATATTCGTGGAATGAGAAGCCAGAACAGCGGGACGCCTATCGCGACGTACAGGACCGTGTCTTCCAGAAGCGAATGGCTGATTCCCGCGTGGTGGTTGAATAAATCCGCGTCCGTGAGGGTGACTTTCCCGGTATCCGCCCGCTCTATCATGATTGCCGAACCGTAGGCCAGCCCGATGATGTTCGAAACGATCCAAAGAAAACTGGTGGAGATCGGAAGGCCGAAGACCATCATCAAAGGCTTCATGATGTGGCCAAGGATTTCTACCAGGCTGAATTCTTCCAAGACCTTTTGCACCAGCATCAGCAACGAAACCAAAATGACGATCTGCAGAACGAGTATTCCGGAGCTGAAGGCCCAATCGGTAAGCAGCTTCGGCATCCGTTTCAAATGCAAGCCGATTTCGCTGCCGATGACGTCGCGGGTCGTCGTCGCGGTACTTGCCCCGTGTCCAGGCAGTATGAGATTGAGCAGGTAAGCGGCGACCAAGGCCACCGAAATGCGAAGCGTCACCATTTTCATTGCTGAAGAACCCGTCTTTTTCATAATCGCGGACTCCACTATCAGGTTATGCGCAATGAGGCACATGACCGCCAGGATAGTTATTTCCCGAGGTGAAAGAGACAGTGTGCCGATGACGGCAATCGCGGAATAATTACTGAGGAATATGGCGCTTAAGAACACCAGAGATGATTCGCCGGACAGTCCTATGAATCCCATAGCCGGATCGATTCGCGCCGCGACGAGGTGGAGAATCCCGCTATCGTTGAGGATCGCGACCGCCAGGGAAATCGGGACCATCACGGCCACCAAGAAGCGCGTTGTCCGCAAGGCAGGTCCAACGGAAGCCGTTGCCGCCGACACGGTACGCCGGATGACTGAAGTTCGGTCCATGCGGGCCATTAAGCGTCCTTTCCACTATACTTGTCAAGCGAGAGCGATTTTGCGTTATGATAGGGGCAGGAGTTATAAATGAAAGAGGTTCGAGTCGTTTCCTCCGATCGTTACGGGTACGATTTCATTCCTGCCGAATATTTACCGCCGGGGACAAATGAATACCGACTACGCGATTCGCAGGCCGACGCCGCGCGGCGCAAATGGAGACGACTACACGCCGATGAAATCGAAGTCCTGATCAAGAACGATAATTCTTGCACGAATTGGGATGATTTCCTTGTGAGCGACCCGTTCGATCCGAGCTTGGTGAGAAATTCTTCTTTTTACGGCTTGGTTCGCCTCGGTAAGCTGGAAAATGTCCAGTTGATGCACCACGACTTCCGCGTTTCCGCGGGAATACGCAACAGCACCATCATCTCCTGCGATATCGGTGACAATTGCGCGATACAAGACTGCGCCTACATATCGCATTACGTGCTCGGTGATACGGTCATCCTTTCTCGTATCGATGAGATGCAGACGACCAACCACGCGAAATTCGGGAACGGTATTCTCAAAGACGGCGAAAGCGAGGACCTTCGCGTCTGGATCGACGTCATGAACGAAGCCGGCGGACGTTCCGTACTCCCCTTTGCAGGAATGATTTGCGCGGACGCCTTCCTGTGGGCCGCTTATCGGGACGACGCGAAGCTGATCCATGCGCTCATGACTATTACCCAGCGGAAGTTCGGCTCGGATCGCGGCGTGTACGGGGTCATCGGTTCTTCTACCGTTATCAAGAGCTGCCGCATCCTCAAGGACGTGCTTGTGGGGGAATGCGCCTATATCAAGGGCGCCAACAAACTGAAGAACATTACCGTCGAATCGAGCGAGGCGGAGCCCACGCAGATCGGCGAAGGCGTAGAACTGGTGAACGGCATTGTCGGGTACGGTTGTCGGGTGTTCTACGGCGCCAAGGCTGTCCGCTTCGTTATCGGCCGAAACGCAAGCCTCAAGTACGGCGCTCGTCTTATCCATTCGGTTCTCGGCGATAATTCAACCGTCTCCTGCTGCGAGATGCTCAATAACCTCATTTTCCCCGCTCACGAGCAGCATCACAACAATTCCTTCCTCATCGCTTCCTTAGTGCAGGGCCAATCGAACATGGCCGCGGGCGCCACGGTCGGCTCAAACCACAACAGCAGGGCGAACGACGGCGAGATCCGCGCCGGGCGCGGTTTCTGGCCGGGACTCTGCGTCACCCTTAAGCATTCCAGTCGTTTCGCGAGCTATGTTCTGATCGCCAAGGGCGATTACTCGGCTGAATTGGATATTCCGTTTCCTTTTTCTCTGGTCAATAACGACGTTTCCGGCGATCGACTTGAAATTATGCCCGCCTATTATTGGCTCTACAACCTTTATGCGCTGGAACGCAATGCCTGGAAAATTGCCGCGCGCGATAAGCGACTAGTGAAGGTTCAGCTCATTGAGACCCACTATCTGGCTCCCGATACCGCGGAGGAGATCCTACGTGTGCTTCCGCTCCTTGAGCGATGGACCGCGGAAGCCCATGTTCGCGCCGCGGGGGGGGATCCTCAGAAACAGACTTCCGCCGAATTGGAAGCGATGGGGAAAGAGCTTTTAACGGAAAAGAACGACCGGGTGGCGGTGTTGAAAGTGTTCGGTCTGGGGATGGAGCATTCATCGCGTCCGAACTTGATATTGAAGCCCCGCGTCGCTTACCGGGCGTATCGTCGGATGCTGCGTTGGTACGCGGTGCGAGGACTAATGGCTTTTTTGGAAACGCGGCCCTTGGCTAAGTTCCAGGAGGTAGCGGTCGAGCTGAACGGTCCGCGCATCGCCGATTGGGTTAACCTCGGCGGTCAGATCGTACCGGCTAACAAGGTGGACCTGTTGCGTTCTCGCATCGGTGACGGAGCTATTCGTTCGTGGGACGAGATCCACGCGGCCTACGGGGATTTTGCCCGCGAATATTCGCTGGACGTCGCCCGGCATTCTTGGGCGGTTCTTGCGGAGTTGCGCGCTTCGGAAGGGAAGGCTCGCGAAACGCCTCTGGGGCCGGACGAATTCCTTTTGGAATTGGAGACCGCTTCTTCCACGCGCGCTTATATTACCGAACAAGTCCGCATGACACGCAGCAAGGATTATCGGGACCCTTTCCGGCGCATGACCTACCGCAACTCCGCTGAGATTGAAGCGGTGTTGGGGACCCCTGAATCGAACCCCTTCATTAAAAACGCCGAGGAAGACGAAAAAGAGTTCGCCGTTCGAATTGAGCGTCTGGGTACTCGGCTGAGGGAGGAATGAACATGCGCGTCCGTAACGGGTGGATCGTTCCCGCGCTCATTGTGTTCTTATTGGTTCTCTTTCAATCGTGCGAAGAAAAAGGGCAAATAACCGTAGGGCTTTCTTTCGCTGAGTTCGCGACTGAACGGTGGGCTCAAGAGCATGCGCTCTTGAGCGCGGCGGCCAAAGAGCGCGGCATGCAGGTGATCAGCCGGGTCGCCAATCATGATCCGGTTTTGCAGTCGCGGCAGATCGAGAGCCTGACGGCGCAAAAGGTAGACGTGCTCATCATCGTTCCGGAGGACGGAGCGATGTGCGCGCCGGCGGTGGCCGCGGCGAAACGGGTCGGCGTGAAAGTGATTGCCTACGACCGTTTTATCAGATCCCCCGCGGTCGACGTCTTCATTACCTTCGACAGCGTGGAAATCGGCAGAGTACAAGCCGCAGGCGTTCTGAAGAAGCGGGCGTCGGGCGATTTCATGCTTCTCGGCGGTTCACCGACGGATTTCAACGCTCGATTGTTGCGCAAGGGTCAGATGGAAATTCTTCAGCCCTTTGTCGATTCGGGAAAGATACGGATAGTCGCGAGCGAATGGGTGGTCGACTGGTTGCCCTCGCTCGCGTTGATTTCCATAGAACGCGTTTTAAAGGAACGAAACGGTAAAATCGACGCCGTCGTCGCGTCCAACGACGGGACCGCGCTTGCCGTTGTCGGCGCGCTGAAAAACTGGGGCTTGGCGGGAGACGTTCCCGTTTCCGGGCAGGACGCCGGTCAAGGAGGGTGCAAGGCCGTCATCGACGGAACCCTCAGCGTGACCGTCCTCAAGGACTTTCGAAAAATCGCCCCTATCGCTATCGATTATGCGGTTAAACTGGTTAAAGGCGAGCCCCTGGGCGAATTACATTCCGAAAAGCTTTCCGAACTAACCTTGGACGAGACTATCGTTGGGAGCGTCAACTGCCGATTCCTTCCGATCGTACCCATCGATCAATCAAACGTGTATGAAGAGATCATTCGCTCAGGTTTTCAATCGTACGATGCCGTCTATGCGGAAGTTCCACCGGAAATGCGTCCGGCGCGGCCCTAGTTTCGAATCCTCACGATATCCTCTTGCGTTCCTAACAATTCAGTTCCATCATTACAGGGTGATGAGGAGGATTTATGATCAAACGAATTGCGGTTTTCGTCGCGGTGTCCGCGATCAGCCTGTCGGCGGTTTTCGCTCAAACGAGCGTAAGCGCTTATTCGACTCTTGAAGAGCCTTTGGCAAAAGCGCTTTTTGAATTGTACCAAAAAGAGACGGGGACGACAGTTAATTTCGTTCGGCTTTCCGGCGGTGAAGTCGTCGCGCGTCTTGAGGCGGAAGCGGCAAATCCGCAGGCGTCCATTTGGGTCGGCGGTGTCGGCCTTGATCACATCACGGCGAAAAGCAAAGGACTCACGACTCCGTACAAATCTCGCGCGGCCGTGAATACGCCGACGCAGTATCAGGATCCGCAGAATTTCTGGATCGGCCTGTACTTGGGCCCGCTCACCTTCGTTACCAATTTGGACCGCGCCAAGGAACTGGGCATCCAGCCGCCGAAGAGCTGGGCGGATCTCCTGAAACCCGAATACAAGGGCAAGGTCAGAATGGCCAACCCGAACACATCGGGAACCGCTTACAATACCATCACGACGATTCGTTACCTGAATAAAGGCGATGAGGATAAAACCTTTGATTACATGAAGAAACTGGATGCCGCCATCGATCAATACACTCGTTCCGGTTCAGCGCCGGGAAAGAGTGTAGCCATCGGCGAGATCCCGGTCGCGCTCGGCTACGCGCATGACCAGGTGAAGCTCAAGACTGAAGGCGCGAACGTCGTCATCACCGCTCCCGCGGAGGGCACCGGCTATGAACTCGCTTCCATGTCGCTCATCAAGGGTGGCAAGGAACAGGTCGCCGCGAAGAAGCTGTACGACTGGGTTTTGTCTTCTCCGAACGCGCAGAAGCTGTTCACCCAATGGTATCTGGTACTGGTCGCCAAGGGCGCCCCTCGTCATCCGAACGCTCTGTCCATCGATGATATCAAGACTGTCTCCCAGAATATGCTTTGGGACGGTGACAAGAAGAATAAGGACCGGCTGCTGAAACGCTGGACCGACGAGATCGGATCGACCAGGAAGTAAGGATCTATGTTTTCCAAGCGGAACGTCGTCAAGCTCGTTGTCGCGATCATCGCGTTCGCGGCGGCGGACTATTGGATATGGTCTTCATTGCGCGACGCGTTCCGCAATTTGACGGAAGAATCGCGTTTCAAGGAAATCGCGCTGTTCGCGCGCACCGCGCCGCAGGACGCCGCTCAGGCAGCCGCTTGGCTGGCGACCCTGGACGGTGTGCTTCCGGGCGCGCGCGGGGCCTATTTTACGGCAAGCGCGGACGGTTCTTCGTTCGTACTAGCGGCAGCGGACGATGCCGGCCGCAAGCTCTGGGAAGAGCGAAAAGCCGAAACGGACTTCGTCAAAGGCCTTGAAAGCGCGTATTATCTTGAACCCTTCGTTTCAGCCAAGCAGTGGGAAGCGGATTTCGGCGCTCCTCTTGGCGCCGCGTCCGATGCGGCGAAAGGCCCCGCCGCCGCGACCGGGGGCAACGCTTCGATGGGCAAGGCGAAAGCCCGGGTGTATTTCGCGCCTGTCCCCGA
>JBAYHM010000061.1:0-17781 GCA_041666155.1 Treponemataceae bacterium | reverse complement strand
TTTGGAAACGATCAACGGCATCCCTCCGAGCGGCGGCCGACATGCCGCCGTGGAGGATCAGGCATGCTTCGCCCAATTCCGTTCGGATCAGTTCTTCCAGGAGATCGAGGGTTCCGACGTACTGGCTGAAGACGAGGACTTTTTCGCCGTTTTCAAGAATGCTCGCCAGAAGGTCCAGGAGGAGCCGCGACTTGCCGGAGAGTTCCGATTTGCAAGGGCTTTCGCCGTCATAGGCGCGGGGGTGATTGCAGACCTGCTTGAGCGCGGTGAGCAATTTGAGGACCAGCATGCCGCGTTTTCGCGGATCATCCAAGGCCGCCGTAGAGGGTCCGGCCAGTTCCGCCAGAACGCTCTCGTAGAGCGCCGCTTGCGCGGGGATGAGAGTCGCGTATTCGTCGGTGACGGTTTTTTCAGGAAGATCGGGAGCTACGGCGGGATCGGTTTTAAGCCGACGCAGCAGGAACGGCGATGTGACGCGTTTGAGCGCGGCGGCGGTTTCCTCGTTGCGGTGCAGCTCAATGGGAACGCGCCAGACGGAGCGGAACGTCGCGGCGTCGCCGAGGTAGCCGGGCAAGACCAAGTCCAGGATGGCCCGGAGATCCTCCAATCGATTTTCCACCGGAGTCCCGGAGAGCGCGATTTTCGCGCCGCTCTTGATTGACCGTATGCTCTGCGCGCGTTTCGTCGCGGTGTTTTTTAACCCTTGCGCTTCGTCCAGGATCAGAAACGAAAAACCCCGCTCACTTATTATTTCAATATCGCGATTGATGGTTTCATAGGTGCTTAGATGAACATCGATTCCCGCTTTAAACTCCCGGCGTGGACCGTAATACTCGTGAATGCCGAGGCTCGGCGCAAAACGTTCCAGTTCTCGGCGCCAGTTGGTCATGAGAGAGGCGGGTACGACAATTAGGGTACCATCGATTAAGCGATTTTCCTCTTTCAGTTTTAGAATAAGAGCGATGGCCTGCACTGTTTTTCCCAGGCCCATGTCGTCGGCCAGGAGACAGCCGAAGCCGTTGGTCAGATTGTTCCACGCCCAGCGGTAGCCGCTCATCTGGTAATGGCGAAGTTCGGCGCACAGTCCCTGGGGGAGAGCTACATTCTTCTCTCGGAATAACGCGTCGCACGCGGCCCGCGCTTCATGACCGAAGGTTTCAGCCCCGTCCAAGTACGCCGCGACGGCGTCCAGCATCGCGGGTGTCCGTCCTGAGCGTTCTAGGAGACGACGGATTTCGTCGGGGTCGAGGGTAAGAAAACCGTCCTTGAGACGGACTAAGCGTCGCCCGCTTTTTACCAGAGCCTCGAACTCTTTCACGCTATAGGTCGTGTCGCCGATGGCCACTTTCCACTCGTAGTCAAGCATCTGTTCCAGGCCGAAGCGGTTTTCAAGGTTCCCTGCGCCTTTGGGTTTCGCCGCGACGGTCAGTTTAGGCTTGAGAGCGCGTGAGAGTTCTTTGGGCAGCCGTACTTCCACGCCCAAACGATTCAGAACGGGAGCGGCTTCCCGCAAAAAGAATAGGAGTCTCTCTTCTTCCAGGGTTATGAATGGAGCTGTTTGTAGGGCTGTCAGCTCAGGCAGGTACGAGCCGAGCATAACGGCGAAAGATAGCGCGCTCACCGCGCCGGGGAGCGCGGCGGCTTTGTGGAGGTTCGTCCAGACGACCTCGCTTTTTGTCTCATCGACAATAACCGGCGCCAGGTGGACGCTCAGCCGGTAAGTCCTTTCCGTTTCGGTCTCAGGGGTCCGAGAAGCTTTCAGATCGAAGCGATAGCGGAAGGCATTTTCACGCTGGTCCAATACTGCCAGCCACGCGGCGACCGCGCGCGGAGTGCTCCGGTAGGCGAAGGCTTCGGTGTTCAGTGTCGCGCCCGCGAAGAAGGCGGCTATAAACGGATCGGTTTTCCCTGCGTTCGTGGAAAACTCCAGACGTCGAACATATTGGGTACACAAAGCCGCCAGGAGGAAATCGACCGTAGATTGTCCGTCGGCCCATGTATCCGCTTTCGGTCCGTCGGGCATCCGCAATAGGGGTGGACAGAGCGGGGCGAGCGCGTCAATTTGACGCGCTATGTCCCGCACCGCGGAGAGTGGTTTCCAGATGATATGCATCCTAGCTGAACCGGCGGAGACGGAAGGAATGAACGCGCCCGCACGTACAATGAGAAAAAAGAGCCGGTAGAGATAAAAGAAGAAAAGGTAGCCGGGACTCCCTGCCGCTTCTTCCCGGGAGAGTAATCTTGGCGCCATATCGATGAGGGTGGCGGTCTGTGTTCCCGCGGTCGGGTGCTCGGCTTTCAAAAGCGGCCACAGCGGATCGGCCGGCGGTTCCCACGCTGAGGCCGGCTCAAGGATAAAGGATGCTTCTTGGAGGTGCCTGCCTAAGTCGTTTTTCGGCGTAAAAAGCGGCACTGTAAGCTCTGCTTCGTAGCGGCGGGCGCTTTTGTGGTAGAACTCGGCCAGGATTGTTTTAAAGTCGCCGGAATGGAAGGCGGGACTCGGCCGCAGGACGGAAATGATGAAATTGGTGTAGCCGTCCCGGATACTTAATTCCGGATCGCCGATAGCGAGCTTCTCATTTTTGGGACGGACGGCGAAGGTCAGCGGCGGCGGCAAGCTGGGCGCTTCGGCTAGAGAAAATTCGGCTTTCAGGTCAAGACCGCGCAGCAGGAAGAGGCTGAACGGATTTTGGTCGATCTCGTGGGCCAGCGAGTAATACACGGCAGCCATGTGCTTGCACGGGTCCCCGTCGTCGGGGCAATTGCAGCGCCGCGTGAGCTTGTCCCAATCGCGAGGAAGGAGGTCTATATCCGCGTCCCCCAACTCATCGATCAGTTCCATCGGAAGCTCTCCGCCCGCAATGGCGGAAAGCAGCACCGGTTTCTCACGGATGAGGTCGAGTATCGCTTTACGCTCTTTTGCGGAAAAAACGGGAAATTCGAGCACCACCTTGTACCAGGGTTTGTAATGGCCCGCGACTTTGGCTTCTATACGGGGCCCGATAACCTCAAGCGCGGCCACCTTGCCGGTATTCGCGTAGGTCCGTCCCCGCATGAGACGCCCCTCATCGTAATGGGAGAAGAGAGTCTCGACGAAGTACGCTCCCCAGGGACTTTTTCCGTAGACGGTTCGTGCGGCCATTGGTCGATGATAGTCGGATTTTATGGGAATGGCAAAGCGGGAGCCGGTTTAGATCGGTTTTACCGATTTCATGATCGCGCCGGTGGTAAGTTCGATCGAGCGCATGTTCGTGATCAATGCCCCGCGCCTTTGGCCATATTGATGCCGTGTTCCATAAGCGGCGCGATCAGATTTGCGCAGAAGCGCGCTGCCCGTTCGCTGCCCGGCAGATTCACGACGTACACGTAGCCGCGCATACCCGCGTACAAACGCGAAAAGACGGCGTTTGAAGTTTCTTTCAGGGATTCGGAACGTAAGTATTCGGCGATCCCCGGCAGCTCCCGGTCGCAGAAAGCACTGGCAGCCTCGGGCGTCCGATCGCGGGGGGCGGGACCGGTGCCTCCCGTCGTGAGTATCCAGTCGGCACCGTCGGCGGCGTGGCGTTCCAAGGCAGCCCGGACGGGTCCTTCTCCATCCGGAACGAGGGACCGATCGATTTGCGCGTCGGGAAACGCCGCGCGCAGGATTTCCTCGATCGCGGGGCCGGAAGTGTCGGCGTAGACGCCGGCAGATGCCCGGTCAGAAACTGTAACGACAGCTATCCGCACGGAAGGCCTCCCCCTCGCGTAGCACACGCGCGAAAACACCTTTGCGGGGCATCGCGCAATCTCCCACCAGTTTCCGTATCTCGCAGGCAGCATGGCATTCTTTGCCGATTTGCGAGACTTCCAGCAGCGCTGATCCGATCTCCAGCTTTGTGCCGATCGGCAATTCGTGAAGCGCGATTCCGCGGGTCGTCAGGTTTTCGGCGAAATCTCCCGGCTTCAGGGTGGCGACCGCGGCTTTCAAGCCGAGTTTCGTTCGCGCGATCGCCGACGCGGCTTCAATTTCCTCCACCGCCAGTAATGAGACCTGCCGCTTCTCAAGGAGTCCGGCGTGCGCGTCGCCGGCGATGCCTTCCCCGAGGATGAACCGCGCGTGATCCACCGGCTTTTTCCTGATGCCGGTCTTCTCCGAGAGATTTATGGACACGATTTCAAATACGCCTTCGTTTTCCCGGATCATCGCAGTTCCTCCTTCCTCTTTTCGATCAGCTCGATACGCTCGATGCGCATCGTTTTATCGACGGCCTTGCACATATCCCACACGGTCAGCGCGGCGACTGAAACGGCGGTGAGCGCCTCAATCTCAATTCCCGTCTTGTCGGTGCAGACTGTCGTGGAGACGATTTCCACCCCATCGTCGACAAGCCGCAGGTCTACCGCGACGTGTTCTATTTCGATGTTGTGGCAGAGCGGGATGAGGTCCGCGGTCCGTTTCGCCGCCATGATGCCCGCGATCCGCGCGGTCGCCAGCACGTCGCCCTTGGCCAGCGCGTTTTCCGCGATGAGGGCGACAGTTTCCGGTTTCAACAGTATTTTTCCTGCCGCGATCGCGGTCCTGCGTACGGGTTTTTTCGCGGACACGTCCACCATCCGTGCCGCGCCCCGTTCATCCACATGAGTCAGCCGTGGCTTTTCCATCATCACCCTCCGATCCCGCATACAGCGGTTTCCCTGCACGCGAGTCCGCACGCGGGTTTAGCGTTCACCGCGGCGGCTATGCTGCCTTCTATATCCGCGAAATCAACTGGAATACCGGCCGAGCCGTGGAGACAGGGCCTGAGCGTCCCATCGGCCAGGAGCCTAAGTCGATCACATGACGCGCAAGGCGGCGGCCGGTCAAAGGAACCGCCGTCCTCCTTCTTCTCGTCCAGCCGATAACGGGCGATTGTTTGGACCTTCGCGCCGACGGCTTCCGCGTACAAGCGGATTTTTTGCAAGTCGTCTTCAGATCTCTCGTCGGTCATGACGACATTGAGTTTTACCGGGAGTCCCGCCGAACGAGCCTCACGTATGCCTTCAAGCGCTTCGCGCAGGCGTCCTCCTCGGGTAAGTTCCGCGTACCGGTCGGGAGACAGCGTGTCCAGCGAGACGTTGACGGAACCGAGGCCGCGGAATTTCAATTCATGGGCGACCGGAGCCAGGAGGGTCCCGTTGGTCGTCATGCCGATGCTGTGCGGCCCTGGGATTTCGGACAGCAGTGATACCAGGTGCGGAAGGTTCTTGCGGACAAGCGGTTCTCCGCCGGTAATTCGGAATTTGACGAAACCGAGTTTTGCTGCCGCGGCGGCTACGGCGACGATTCTTTCATAGCTGATGATTTTTTCGTGCGGTATTGACGCGACTCCTTCGGCGGGCATGCAATACACGCAGCGCAAGTTGCAGCGGTCGGTGACGGAGATGCGCAGATAGCGAATTTCACGGCCGAATGAGTCGTACATGGACTGGGTCTCCTTCTTGTAGGGATTCGACGCCGATATCGATGCGGATCAGGCAATCGGCGTCGGCAAGAGCGGAAAGCATTGATGAACCACGATAGGCAAGTTGTCGGACTCGGGTCGGTTTCGACTCCAGTTTTGCGGGCAGGTATTCGACCCGATCGTCGCCTTTACGTGTCAGAGGAGCGGCAAGCGGCAGAACAAGCTCGGTCGGATTTTCGTTAGATCCAGACCTTTTCAGTAAATGCGGTTTGATCAGTATTTCAAAATTGACGAAGGTGGAGACTGGATTTCCAGGCAGACCGAATACGGATTTTTCGCCGATTCGGCCGTAGTAGGTTGGCTTGCCGGGCCGCATTTTCAATCCATGGAACAGCTCCTTGACGCCTAATGCCTCCAAGGTCTGCGGCACGTAGTCGAAATCCCCCAAAGAGACGGCGCCCGAGAGGATCGTTACATCGTATTCGGCGATAGTTCGTCCGATTATGTCGGAGAGCGTTGTAAGATTATCCCTGACAATTCCGAAGAGTTTCGCGTCGCAGCCGAGTTCAGCCGCTTGGGCGGCGATCTGTGGTCCGTTTGAATCATATATCTTGCCCGCCGCTAAGGTCGCTCCGCTTTCCGTCAGTTCATCTCCGGTGGAAACTATACCGACGCTTACTTTTCGGGTCACCGGCACAGTGGAATAGCCTGAACTTGCCAAGAGTCCAATATCTTGCGGTTTCAGTCGACGCGGCGAAAGAAGCAGATCCCCGCTTTTTTGGTTTTCGCCTTGCCTGATGATGTTGTCGCAGCTTTCCGTTCGGGTGAACCATACACTGCCTGAGTCTTCGCGCGCGTATTCTCTTCTCTGAACGGCGTACGCCCCGGCCGGAATAGGCGCCCCGGTCATAATTCGCGCGCATTCTTCCGTCCCGAGTGGCTTGCCGGGAGAATCTCCCGCGGCGATGACGCTTACAACGCGCCATGATCCAGAAAGTCCCGGGCCGACGGCGCAATGAGCGTATCCGTCCATGGCGGATTTGTCGAAAGGCGGCTGATCGATCTTCGCATACACTTTTTTCGCGAGAAAACGACCGCATGCCTTGTCCAAGGGGAGAATTTCCTGAGCAGGGGGCGGCAAGTCCGCAAGTACGAGCGACAAAGCGTCGTTAGGGTGGATCGCCGTCATAGAGTTTCTCCTGAATCGTCCGTTATTTTTCCCGCGTGCAGCCGTATTCTCCGGGTCGAAAGATTTCGGGCGAATTCCTCATCATGGGTACTGAATACGATGGTCTTGCCCTCATCCGCGCAAGCGCGGAGAGTCGCTGCGATCAGCGCAATGGAAGCGGTGTCGGCGCTGGCCGAAGGTTCGTCCAAGAGAAGAATGTCGGCTTTTGTCGCCAAGGCTCGCGCGAGGGCCACTCGTTGGGCTTCCCCCCCGGAGAGACGCGCATACTTTCTCCCGGCGATTTTTTCCAA
This sequence comes from Treponemataceae bacterium, assembly GCA_041666155.1. GTDB lineage: Bacteria > Spirochaetota > Spirochaetia > Treponematales > Breznakiellaceae > SZUA-426. The sequence goes on along the minus strand of JBAYHM010000061.1, from coordinate 10,879 downwards.
GCCCAGGAGCGCAATCGCTTCTTCCGATCTCTTTCTTGTTTCTTTGGCGTTCAGGTGTAGCGCTCGACAGCCGAACGCGACGTTGTAAGCGACGGAACCGCAAAAAAGATAAGGGAATTGATGGAGATAGACGCTTTTCGGCGACTCCGAGCTGATTTTGGTTACTATTTTACCTTCGCGTCTTACCCGGCCTTCGCTCGGAGCGACTAGTCCGTCCATCAGTTTCAGTAGGCTCGTCTTACCCGACCCATTCGGTCCCAGGAGCGCCACGAGCTCCCCCTTTCGGATGTTCATAGAAGAAATTTCCAGAGCCATATTTTTTCCATACCGCAGGGCTACGTTCGTCAGTTCATACAGCATATTACACTCCGGGATCGGTCAATAAATGGAGAATGAGGTTGACCGCGAGGGCTATAAGCAGGAGGACGACGCCGAGGGACAGAGCTCTTTCAAAGTCCCCCTTTGCCGCGTCCAGGGCGATCGCCGTCGTCATCGTTCGTGTCAGATGCCGGATGTTTCCACCGAGCATCATCGATACGCCGACCTCTCCGGTAACGCGTCCGAAGGCGGTTACCGCCGCCGCGATCAATACCGGCCGCGCTTCCCTGATAGTCGCCAAGAGCCGAAGCGGCCCCTTGGCGCCGAGGGTGGTGAGCGTTTCGTGAAACCGCGGATCGAGCTTGGCTAGTCCGGTATAGCTCAACGCCGTAACGACCGGCAGCGCTAGGCAAGTCTGGCCCAGCACTACTCCCGTCGGAGCGAAGAGCCATCCCAGGTTCCCCATCGGGCCCGAACGCGATATCGCGGTATAGACGACCAGGCCGATCACGACGGTCGGAACGGCGGTCATAGCATTGACGACGGACACGATGATCCGTTTCCCGGGGAACCTGCCCAGCGCCAAGGCTATGCCGAGCGGAACACCGGGAAGCAGTGCGAAAACGGTTGAGAGAAAGGAGAATCGAACGCTTCTCGCGACGATTCCCCAGGTCTCGCCGTCTCCCGAAAGGAGTAGGCGGAAGGCTTCCCGCATGTCCGTTTCCTCAATACACGTAGAAGCAGGGTTCGCCGCCGATCTTGTATGCGGCTACAATGGCGCGGGCTTCCGGTCCCGCCATCCAATCGACGAGAGCCTTCGCTCCGGTTTTATTCATTTGCGGATATCGCGCGGCGGAAACGGAGATCACGCCGTAGGGGTTGAAGAATGCCGCGTCGCCCTGGCGAAGGATGAGGAGTGATGATTTCTGCTTCATGGCGAGCCAAGTGGCCCGATCTGTAAGGACATAACCACCCATCTGCTCGGCCATCATGATTGTTTGCGACATGCCCTGACCCGCTTCTTTGTACCAAGTTCCTGAGGGAACCGTTTTTGTGGCTTTCCAAATTTCCTTTTCCTTGACGTGAGTACCGGAGTTGTCCCCACGGGAGACGAAGGGCGTTTTTGACGCCGCTATGCGGGTGAAAGCGTCAGGCCCGTTCGCGGAAGCGGCGATGTTCGCGGGGTCGCTTTTCGGCCCGAGGACGACAAAATCGTTATAAAAGACATCTTTGCGTTCGTCGCCGAAGCCGGACGCCATAAACGAGTCTTCCTGAGCTCGGGCGTGGACCAAGAGGACGTCCGCATCGCCTTTTTCTCCCAGTTTCAAAGCCGCTCCGGTCCCGACGGCTACAACATCAACTATAAGTCCTGTCTTTTTCTCAAAAGCGGGAAGCAGGACGGAAAGGAGTCCGGATTGCTCGGTACTTGTGGTCGTCGCTAAGCGAAGTCTGGTCTGTGAGCTTGTTTTTTGTTGGGAGAGGATGGGGAGGGCGCCGATGAGGCTAAAGGCAAGCAATATAAAAAGCGTTCGTTTCGTTAGGGAATACATGTTGCGGCTCCTTCTCAAAATGGAGGGCCCGGACGTTTCCGTCCGGACCTTCGGCTCGTCCGCCGTACGGCGATCGGCCTCGACCATGTGCCATGGGATCCGAAATTTTCGGCCTTTAGGTAGCATGGTTCGGAGTTTGACTCTCAATATTGTGTGTGCTAACGCGTTTGGGTTGCCTACTCGTTGACCTCCTTTCCCGAAGCGTTCGACCGCCGGAGGTCGATCGTTTCGAAGTCGTTTTCAAGGAGGTCCGCCACAAGCAGCCTCCGTCCGAGACGTTCTCCCCTGCAAAGAAGCACTTTGATCGCTTCCGCCGTTTGCAGAGCGGCAACAAAAGCGGGGCCAAAAGACAGATTGCCAAGTTGCGCTTCAATGCCACGGTTTCTTTCCGTTGCGCTGTTCTCCCGCCGGTAGACGGTTTCCATCGTGCGGTCCCCGGGATAGACGGTCGTTACCTGGCCGTACCAACCGGCCACCGCTCCGTGGATCAAGGGGATTCCCAAGGCTTCCGCGGTTTCCTCCAGCGCGAAACGCGCGGCGATGCCGTCCACGGCATCCATGATGAGGTCAGCTCCGTTCAGGAGTTCTTTTCCGTTCGCGGCGTCGATGCGTATTGGGAGGGCGGTAAAGCGGACCGCGGGGTTGACCGTCGCCATGCGTTTTTTCGCGGCCTCCGCCTTGTTTTCGCCGAGATTTGACGTATCGCAGAGCAGCTGCCTGTTCAGGTTCGATACCTCGAATCGGTCTCCGTCAGCCGCGAGGATGGAGCCGATTCCCAGCCTCCCAAGATATTCGATGAGGTATCCGCCGAGACCTCCGCAGCCGACGACCGCGACGGTCTTTGTCGCCAGATAGTCGACTTCCTTTTCCGAAAGAGCGCTGAGGTTTCGTTCGTAGCGGGCAAGCATCAGCCGCCTCCCACCGGGGGAAAGAGAGATACGCGGTCGCCTTCCTCCAGTATCCCGTCCGCGCGTCCGTCTCTCCCGTTGACCAGCAGGATCGCGACCTCGCTTTCCGGTATTGAAAGCCGCGTCATGAGATCGCGCGGCGTAGTATGCTCCAGCGTTTCCAGATTCAGTTCTTTTCCCCGGCCTTCGCGTAGGGTGGCGAATAAACGTACGGTTATCTTCATTTCTATTCCTTCATCTCACGGACAACGCATGAAACCGCGCGCCCACAGGCAATCGGCGCAGGATGGCGAATTAGCCCAACAATCCGACTCGGTGTCGGAAGTCATATCGCACCCCTCCAAAAGGTCGCAATCGGGACACGAGGGGTATCGGTTTTCAAGGAGCGTTCGGCGAAAGCCGCCAAAGGAAACAGAGTTCCAGATCGAGTCCAGGCTTTCCTTCGCGACATTACCAAACGAAACCTCGCGGACGCGTTTTTCACGACCGAAAACGAATTCCGTTCCATCGTGGGAAAATCGGTAACACGGACATACGTTTCCATCCGCGTTCACGAAGACCGCGTCTTCCGCCGCGAAAGAGCAGCGGCGTTCCGTTTTCAATTCAAGCGGCGGCAAGAGGACGCTGACGCCGCGCCTCATGGCACGTAGCCGTACGCGTTCGTAAAGCGTTTTCGTAGTCGGTTTTCCGTAACGGTTGTAGAGCACGTACGGAGAGTTCGCGGCGTCCTGCGGCAGCAGGTGGGAAACAACGACCGTATTCACCCCGGTATCGGCGGCAAGGTCTACGACATCGGGAAGATCTCCGGCATTGAGCACGCTAAGGACGAATTGGAATTCAATCCGGGGCGTATCTTTGCCGAGCGCCGTGCGGAACGCGGAGAGTTTTCGTACCGATTCAAGAACGCCTTTCAACTCGGTTCCGCGTATCCGGCCGAACGCGTCATCCATGCCATCCACGGAAAAAACGACGAGCTTCGCGTAGCGGGCAAGTTCCGTGAGTGTCCTATCGTCCAAATCCGTTCCGTTCGTCGTAAGCGTCAGATCCTTTCCGGGAAAGGCTGAAAGCGCGTTCATGAAGAGCGGGGAACTCGTGGGTTCCCCGATTCCCCCGAGCACTATGGTTCGAAGCTCGGGGGAACACGCTGAAAATTCTACGACTCGGGCGAAGGTCGCTTCGCTCATATCGAGCGGCGCTTTCGTCCAGGACCGCCGGTAACAGATGGCGCAGTCGAGATTGCAAGATGAGGTGAGTTCCACATACAGCTTTCTCAACGGCATCTCGTTACTCCCGGCGTCCTTTTTCTCTTACTCGTTGACGCCGAGAGACGCGAGTTTTTCTTTGGTCGGAATGCCGTCCGTTCCCCAGCCGCGCAATTTGTAGTACTCGGGCAGGAGCTTGTCGAGCTTATGCGTCCATCCGGCTGAAGGGCCCTCGGGCAACGGATCGTTCAGGAGCCGCTTGGGCAGCGTATCCTGTTCGGGACCGATGCCGGCGCGCTGGTTGAAGACGCGCTCCAGGTTCCAAATCCGTTCGCCGGAAGTGATGAAATCCGCTCCGGTGATCGATGTGCCGCAGACGGCGTTGTAGAGGTCCGCGTAGTCGTCCGCGTTCATCGCGAAAGAGGTGAACAGGCACAGTCCCACCGAATCTATGGCGGCGGTGAAATCCTGGAAGATTTTTGTCCAATTGCTCTTTCCGTCCAGGGCGAAGCGGTCCAGTTTTTCGGGGAGTCCGAGGATTTCGGGAGAGATCATGTAGCCGCGAACATGGCAGCCGCCTCGGTTGGAAGTCGCGTACTGGATTCCGTGGCCTTGTATGCCGCGCGGATCGTAGGCGGGAAGTTCCTGCTTTTTGACCGTCATGGAAACTTCCGGCGCGCCGTACATCTCCCCAAGCCGATACGAACCCAGGGCAAGCTTCGCGCCGAGCCCCGTCGCCGTTCCCATCCGCTTGGTCCATTCGACGATCGAATCGACATTGCCGAATTTCAGTTCAGGACCGTCGCCGAATTCCGACTTCTTGATTAGGCCCCGTTCGTAGAGCTCCATCGCGGCGGCGAGCGTCGCTCCGGCGGAAATGGTGTCCAAGCCCATCTCGTTGCACCAATAGTTCGCCTTGATGACCTCTCCGAGGTCTGAAATGCCGCAGTCCGAGCCGAAGGCCCAGATCGTCTCATACTCAGGACCGCCGCCTTTGATGTCGTCTATTTCGCAATACCGGCCGCACGCGATAGGGCAGCGGAAACAGGGGTCCTTCTTCTTCAGATATTTGGCGGCCAGAGTTTCGCCGGATAATTCGTCGGCCGCGGGGAATACGCCGGTCTTGAAGTTGTTGGTCGGGAAGACTCCGTTTTCGTTGATGATGTTGACCAGGACCGCGGTGCCGTAGGTCGGAAGTCCCGATCCGGTTACGCCGTTTTCCTTGATCTTTTTCATGCAGCGGGTGAAGGCTTCCTTCAGTTTCGTCTCGTCGGCGACGGCGACTTTTCCGCTTCCCTTGACGACGATCGCTTTCAGATTTTTCGACCCCATGACGGCGCCGACACCCGAACGGCCGGCGGCGCGCCAACGATCGTTCATAATGGCCGCCAGGAGCGAAAGTTTCTCGCCGGCGGGTCCGATGGTCACGACTCTGTGTTTTGCTCCGTGTCTCTGTTCCAGAATGTCGGTGGTTTCCGAGACTACTTTGCCCCAGAGGTCGCCGGCATCCTTTATTTCGACTTTGTCGTCTTCGATCGTCACGTATTTAGGGGAGGCCGCTTTGCCTTCAATGATAATTGCGTCCCAGCCTGAAAATTTAAGCTCGGCCCCGAAAAAACCGCCGGAGTTGGAGCTGGCGATGGTGCCGGTAAGCGGGGATTTGGTGACGGCCATGTAGCGGCCGCCGGTCGGTGTAGGTGTCCCCGTGAGCGGGCCGGTGACGAACATGAGCTTGTTCGCCGGACTCAGGGCGTCGATTGTGGGATCGATCTCTTTCGTGATCAGCGCGGTTCCCAGACCGCGCCCGCCGATGTATTTTTTCGCTTTTTCGATATCCAGGCTCTCGGATTTTATAGACCCCTTGGTAAGGTCTATCCTGAGCACTTTCCCTTGGTATCCGAACATTCTGTCCTCCCTTTCATTAGGTGAGGACAGTAAAGCAGGGTTCGTGCCAAGAAGTTAATTAGTTTTACAGTAAGGAAATGTTTTTTTCGTTTCCAGGAAATCTATATAAGCGTTTCAAAATGGAACAGCGATGGCCGAGGTTTGACGTTCCATATCGGAACAGTGCCCCAAAACGGTACAATCTATGCCGAGCGCTTCGATTTTGCGGTAGAGAGTCGTTCTGCCGATTCCCAGTGACCGCGCGGCGACGCTCATGTTTCCGCCGTTGACGCGCAAGGCTCGTTCGATGAGGCGACGTTCCATCTCCTGCAGCGTCACGATCTCGTTCTCCTCATGCGTTTTTTCGCTGTAGTAAGAGGCTATCTCTATGACGGTCTGCCTGGGTTTTCGTTGGCCGCGCGAGGGTAGGGTCACCAACGATTCCGCGTTTATGAGAAGTTCAACGAGGTTTTCCAATTCACGGACGTTCCCCGGCCATTCGTAGTCGACGAGCGAAGCCATATACGATACCGGTAAAAAGACCGGCTTCTTATTGAGCTTACGGGATATCCGATTCATGAAGTAATCCATGAGGAAAGGTATGTCATCCTTCCGTTCTCGGAGCGGCGGAAGGGTGAGAGGCAATACATTGAGACGATAATAGAGATCTTTTCGAAAGTTCCCGCGCTCGACCTCTTCCCGGAGGTCCTTGTTAGTCGCCGCGATGAGCCGGATGTTCACCGGGAAGTCCGCGTTTCCGCCCACGCGGCAAACGGTACCTTCCTCAATTACTCTGAGAAGACGAGTCTGCAAGTCTAGCGGCATTTCTCCGATTTCATCCAGGAAGACGGTCCCGCCGTCGGCGATCTCAAACTTGCCGGCTTGGCCCGACCGTTTCGCGCCGGTAAAGGCCCCTTCTTCATAGCCGAAAAGCTCAGACTCAATGAGCGTTCGCGGCAGCGCGCCGCAGTTGATCGCGACGAAGGCCTCGTCCTTGCGGTCGCTCAGGTTGTGTATGGCTTGAGCGAACAGTTCTTTGCCGGTACCGCTTTCTCCAAGGATGAGCACGGTAGAACGACTGTCGGACGTTTTTTTCGCGAAGTCCACGGCACGCTGGAAATCCTTGTTCCGCCCGATGATTTTATCAAAGGTATAGATCGCTTGGCGGCCCACTATCCTGTTCGCTAAACGTCTGACTTTCTTGAGTTCCTTCAGCACGAGAATGGCGTCCATGGTTTCGCCCTTAGGCCCGAGTATCGGATATGCGCTTACGCTGAATTGAACTTTATTGCGTCGCGCGTTCACCGACATATCCTCTTCCTGGAACGGATGTTTCGCGGCGAGTGAATCCTTGATTTTTTGCCAGCCGTCGATCAGTTCCCAAACTTTCATGCGGCGCATTTCCGAACTATCAAAACCGAACATTTCGGCGGCCAATTTGCTTACCGTCTTAACGGTGCCGTTCAAATCGGCGGTAAGGATACCCGCGCTCAAGGAGTCGATGATGGTTTCGGTATACTGTTTGGAAAGGGCGAGTTCCTCGTTGACACGCTTGATGCGCAGCAGTTTTCCTATGGCGTCTACAGCCGCAACGACCATGCCCAAAGTGTGCGAATGTACATTTTCGCAATTGCCGGTAAGGTCCAGAGCGCCGATGATTTTCCCATCGGCGTCCCGTATCGGCGCGCCGGAGCAGGTCCACTGCTGATAGGCTTTGACGAAATGCTCGTCACCGGATACTTGGACCGGCTTGCCCTCGGCGAGCGTCGTGCCCATCGCATTGGTGCCTATGCTCCGCTCGTCCATATAGGCGCCGGGAATCATTTTCAAAGTGAAGGCCGTAGACAGAATATTCTCGTCTCCGATGACCTTTAGGATGCATCCTTCCTCATCCGTGAGAATCGCGAAAAAACCCGATCCTTTGACGAAGCCGTACAGTTGGTTCACGAAAGGCTCGGCAGCGACGACCAGATCCTGCTTTTCGTTTAGCCTCTCGGTAAGCTCAGATCCGTGCAGTATGCGCGAACTGAATACTCGGTCAAGATCGATACCATATTTCTTGCAGCGTTCATGCGAACCGACAATATATTCCCGGTGAACTAAATCGTCGCAACGCGCCTTCATATACTTCTCCTAAACTTCCTCGACTGTTTCTCCGACGCGGACGATGCCGCTTTCGATGACGCGCGCGTACAAGCTCCCGTTGGCGAGTGAGCAGGGTCCCGAGAGACAAAGCGCAGCACACTCCGGGTAGCAGTCCTTGCCGACTCGTTCTATTTCGATAAGAGCGGTTCCGATACGGAGCTTGCGCCCGAACGTTCTTAGCCCCACGTCGATATGGTCTATTTCGATATTGGGAAAAAACTTCGGCGAACAAAGCCCGTCTACCGCGCGCTTTTCACTTGCATCCCGCGAAATGAGACACAACTGCCGCGTTGTTTGACCTGCGTTCGCGTCGCCTTCGATTCCCACTCCGGCCAAGATCTTGATCTCATCCATAAAAACAGGCGAAACCCCTTTCATAGGTTTTCGTCTCAAGAGAGTGACGCGCATTACGGTATTATCTTCGCGAAAAGTCGAATTTGTCAAATATTTGAAAGGAAAAGCCCCGCCGGAGTACAAACGCCGGCAAGGCGGGAGGCGATTCTATTTAAGCATTGAAGGCAGCCAGAGAGAGATTGCGGGAACGTAGGTGACCAGCGCAAGTACGCACAGCATTCCGATGAAAAACGGCAGAAAGCCTTTTATGACGTCCCTCATATTTACTTGCGCAATCGAGCAACAGACGAATAGTACCGCGCCGACCGGCGGAGTGAATAATCCTATACCCAAGTTGACAACGACGATGGCGCCGAAATGGATCGGGTTTACGCCCATCTGCATCGCGATCGGAGCGAGCACCGGGATGAAAATGATCATCGCGGGAGTAAGGTCGAGTATGCATCCGGCAACAAGCAGTATCACGTTGAATACAAACAGCATGGTGTATTTGTCGTGTATCACTGAAGTGAGGAATACCGCGATATGCTTTGGAATCTGCTCGCTGGTTACGATCCAGCTGAAAATAGTCGCGGTCGCGACCATCAGCATGACCATCCCGTTCATCTCGACGGTTTCAAGGAGCAGCTTCGGAAGGTCGGAAATCTTGATTTCCTTGTAGACGATGACGCTCAAAAGAAACGCGTAGGCGACCGCGATTACCGCGGCTTCCGTCGGCGTGACGATGCCGAGAACGATTCCTCCCAGCACGATGACCACCGCCAATACCGGCAGGATTCCATCGAAGAAGATAAAAACGCTCTCTTTGAGCGTAAATGCCGGTTCCCTCGGCAAGTCGTATTTACGCGCGAGAAACCAGCTGATTCCCATCAGCACGGAACCGACGAGTACTCCCGGAATAGCTCCCGCGAGGAACAGGTCTCCAATAGATTGGTTCATAATGATGCCGTACAGGACCATCGGAATGCTCGGCGGGATGAGGATGCCGATGACGGCCGCGGTCGCGGTGAGCGATACCGCAAAGTCTTTCCGATAATTTTTCTTGATCATCGACGGAATAAGAATCGATCCGATGGAGGAAGCGTCGGCTGTGGCCGATCCGCTGATGCCGGCGAAGAACATGCTCGCGACGATGTTGATATACGCGAGTCCGCCCCTGAAGCGTCCGACGAGCACCGACGATAGTTTGATGAGCCTATCGGAGATTCCCCCGGTGGACATGATCTTGCCGGCGAAGATGAAGAACGGGATGGCGACGAGCGGGAAACTGTCGATTCCGGCGTACATTCGCTGCGGGATGATGGTGAGCGGAACTAAATTGCTGAATCCGACCCAGAGCGCGGCGGCGATGCCGAGCGCGTACGCGATGGGAACGGATAGAACTATCATCGCTACAAAGGAAACTAATAGGACGACGGTCATTTCGATCCTCCCTTCAAAGAGAGTATCGTTTTAACCATGAAAGTGACCGAATAGAGTCCCATAAGGAGCGCGGAACCGGGTAGGATCAAGTAGACGACGCCCATTGAAAGCCGCGATACCGGGGCGGTTTGCTTGAACGCGACTTCAAGCGCCTGGGAACCCGCGAAAAAAACGACGACGCAAAAAACAGCGATGACGAAAAAAACGAAGATTTGCAGTTTTTTATAGCCGCGTTCGGAAATATTGCCTTGGAAGATATCAAGACGAATATGCTCGTTTTTCTTCATTACGATGGCTGCGCCGAGGAATGAAGTCCAAATAAAAAGAAACCGGCCGACTTCCTCGCCGAAGGCGATAGGCACGGGGAATAGATATCTTGAAATAACTCCGAATAAGGTCAGTAACACGAGAATGGCGAACGATACGATCCCAAGGATTTCCAAAGCCTTATCGATCGCTTTTCCGATTGATTGCATGCGCGAACCCCTTTACTTCGATTGAAAAAACGCGATCCGATTCAAGCGCGAATGTAACGAATCATTGACGGTCGGTCGGTTAATGAAGGGCCGTCGCAAGCGGCGGCCCTTTGCTTGAAGGGTTACTTTCCGGAATAGGAAAGGGCGGCGGTCACGATGTCTTCGCCGACCTTTGCTTTGTTCTTTTCGATGATCGGTAACGCGGCTTGTTTGAACGGCGCAAGGTCAAGTTCGTTGGTCGGCATTCCGGCGGCGACGATCTTTCCGACAACGTCCTTCTCGTAGTCACTCCATAGTTTGCGTTCAAACTCCTGGACGGCTTTACCGGATTCCACGACTGCCGTTTGCTGGGCGGCGCTCAATTTGGTGTCGAAGAATTTCTTGCTCATAACCAAGACGTTGAGGTCGTAGAAGTGGTTGGTGAGAGAGAAGAACTTGGATACTTCATAAAATTTCATCGAGTGGAGAGCGACCGGCGGCTGCTCTGCTCCGTCCACGACGCCTTGCTTGAGGGCCATGTAGAGTTCTCCGTACGCGAGCGGCGTCGCCATGCCGCCGAGCGTGTTCACGGTTTCGATCATGATCGGATCGTTGATGACGCGGATCTTCAGGCCTTTCAT